>JANORL010001042.1:0-2230 GCA_031415295.1 Polyangiaceae bacterium
CTGTCCGCCTGTGCGCAAAGCTTGTTCGACTCGTATACCGGATTGGCCGACCCAGGGGCCATCGACAACATCGACACCACTAGCGCCTTGCAATTGCGGCTTCAAATTAACATCGGCAGTGTCTGGCCATACCGCAAGCACCCTGGACGGTATAGCCACGTTTCCATTGTCTATATAAGGAATCGTTTCGTCGACGCATGTATTATACATACAGCACGCAGGTCCCATTGGAGCCACATAATTGCGTCCTCCTGCATCGTCGAAGAAATCGCGTGTCGATCGCGCAATGGTGAGAATCGCTGGCAATTTCGCGTCCGATCGGGTTATTCGCACGCGTGCCGTCGCCGGCATCGCAAGACCACATGCTTTCCCCGTCTCCAACTGGCCATCAATTGCGCACACAATGGGGACAAACCGTAACGCTTCGGCATCCGTACTTCCCCTGCTGAAAAGAATCACGGCCGTAGGCACGCGCTCGCGCTTCCCGGGCGCGTCATCGAACCCCACCAAAGGAGGTGCGGTCATCGCAATCGGGACGGCGCCAGAAGGGTCATCCGTTGCCGAGTTTTTCGGAGCGGTGCGCGTGGTTGGTTCAGGCGGTTTGGCCGGACCAACGCACGCGGACACAAAGCAAACAAACCCAATCGCCATTCTTTTTGACACTTGTGACCCTTTCGTGAGCATACCCAACGTGCAACATTTGAAAATGGCGAATGGAGATTTCACGATCGTTTTCCGTACATATCAATGGTGAAGTTTTTCTGACCCAGAAGCCGAACCGCCTCGGCGCGTTCGATGCTCGCGAGATTGCAGAGTGCGTCTTGCATTTCTGCGGATAAATCGGACCAGTGAAACGCGGCAATACGGAGATTGAATTGGAACATTTGTGCGTCGAATGCTTCGTCCGATTGCACGAGAGCGCAAAGAGGGTGAACCGCATAGCCGAGCGATCGGATGGCTCCGGCAGCGCCGACGGCCGAGAGTCGCTGCAATTCTCTGGCCGCCAGCTCGATGAACCAAAACACGCGTTGCTTATCTGGCGGCAAATCGGCAACAAGAACACGATGGGTAGGCGCCGCATGCACGCCGATTTCGCCGTAGAAGGACTTGGCCGACACGAGCCACGTGGCGGGCATATTGACAAGCAACGTGCCAGCTTCGTTTACCTGGACAAACATTTCGACTAGAAGGCCCCCAAAATCGCTGCACTGCGAGGCACCGATACGGCAACACAGGAATGCAGAGTCCGCCACGGCAATGCAATCGACAAACGCAGAATCGTCCGCTTCGCGGTTTCGGAACATCGTGCAGCCGATCCTATCCGGGTTTCGCGGAGAGTGCAACGACAGCGATTGGGCGCGCGAGAGGGCCTCAGCAACGTGGCATTTCCAAGTCGATAAGTCGACGACGCATTTCGGCGATCAAGCGGCCATTCGGAAGGTCTTCGCGAACGCGTCGACCAGCGCGCGCCGCTTAGCCCCGCATCAACCTCCCCACCGCCTCGTGCAGCACCCGCACGGTCTCCTCGTCGCCTGCCTTCGCCGCCGCGAGCTGCTCCTCGAGCAACCTCGTCACGAGCGCCATGCGAGTGCTCACCGCTACAGAATTTGCAACGTTTGCGCCTTCGGATGGGGCTCGCGAATCCCGTTCCGAGGTGGGTTTGTCCGCGTCGGCGGAATCGTCAGCAGGTGGGTCTGAATCGTCAGTAGCGCGTGCGAGGCGTCGCGATCCGTTTTCAGAACGCCTTCGTTTACGCAGTTCGCGACGATTCGATACGCGCTTATGGCCTTTAAAATCCCTTGCCCGAGAGGGCGTCCCGGTTCGACCCCGGGTGGGGCTACTAGTTGAAATCATTAGGTTTTCAGGTGCAGCTCGGCCGCTGTTCGCGCGGCACGGCGGTAGCGGTTGATCATCAGACTTGACTTGTGACCCGTTCGGTCTTGTACCCACGCTTCGGACTTGCCGTTCGCGAGCGAGACCGTGACGAACGTGGCGCGCGTGTCGTGTGCGCGGATCTGTTGGCGCGTGTCGGTACGCTCGAAGAGGACGGCGCGATCGATGCCGGCAGCGAGAAGATGCTCGCGGTATCGAGCTGCGGCGTGGTTCACGTTGACGCGTTCGCCGTGCAGGTCGACAAAGACGAAGTCGTTGGTGGAGAGGCCGTGCTCGGCGAGGAAGGTGCGCCATGCTCGGAGCCCGCCTGCGACGCCTGGTGACAACGCCCACGCGC
>JANORL010001043.1:0-2480 GCA_031415295.1 Polyangiaceae bacterium
TAGCATTGGCGTACTTTTTCTTCGACGACGAAACGGCGAAGGCGCATCCCGATCGGACGGCGTGGTTACTCCACGACGAACCTCGATTGCCCGATGGCGAAGCGGAAAGTGCATACACGCCTCCGTTCAAATTCGACGAGGTGCTTCCGAAAGGGGACGGCGAAGGCACGACGTATGCGTGTTTTTTCACGTATTACGACAGTGACTCGATACCCGGTAACGTGGTGACGATTCCCGGTGTGCGCCTGCCGGATTTGGCTTCGCATTTGCGGAATACAATGCCCACGAAAAAGGCGGCGTCGTGGTCCAAGGAATGGCTCGAAACGTGGCCTATCGAGTTGCGGCTTTTGCGCGCAATGATTGAACCGGGGCAGATTTCGATTTCGCCGGCACTGACGCGTTGTGCGGCGTACCCCTTACGTGAGGTTGCTTCAGGAACGAATCATTCGCATTTGGGCGTGAATTCGCATGCGAATGCGCGTGGTGAATTCGAGAAAGTTTCGGGGGCTTTCAAAAGCGATAGCAGTCCGGAAAAAAGCGTCATACATGTTGGAAAACATGCGGCTCTGTTTTGTCCGCACACATCGAGTTTCTTTGGTCACGAGCAATGGGTTTTGTTTGACGATCAATGGGCTGCGGCGAATCCAAATTTGGCGACGTCCATCTTGCGGTATGGGTCGAATTGGGATCCATTTCGGGATCCGAAACGAGCGACCAAAGAACTGACCGAAGCTGAGATTGCCGAGCAAGCTTGGACGAAGGCCTTGGCAGCGCACGACGGCAAACCGGCGGCTGCCTATCGGGCTACCGAGCGGTTTGTCGTGGACCAAGTCCTCGATCATTCTAAGTTTGGCCGCGGGATCGTGAAACGAGTCGACGCTACGAAAGTCGAAGTATTGTTTCAATCAGGATCGAAGCTATTGGCGCATGAGCTGAAGGGGTAGTGAATACAACCTACGGTTGCCCCAAACGCACGCGCGCTTGGTCGATTCCCCGCTGAATGTCGGTGGATCGTGCATCGGAAGGCCATTGCGTCAAAAATAGCTGGCTCGTTTCGATCATATTTCTAAACTGCAAAAGCTCGCGAAATTCCAAAATGAGCGCGGCGTAAATATCCGCCGTCCAGGTTTCTCCTTGTGGAACGATTTTCGCGTCGCGAATGCGATCGATAGCCACATGCATCTTCTGTTCAGCAATACGCGGATCATTTTCCGTATCGAGAGTATCCTCGCGCGTTATGTACGGATCATCGGCTCCAGGCCCCTGGAAATCGACATACGTCAGCGCTCCAGCAATGTACGTATGGGCTTCTTTGCGGAAATCGACTCCCGAATCCCCCGTTTTGAGTCGCTCGGTATCGACAACCCGCAACAGTTTAATGAACTGGTCAACCGCGGCAGCGTAACGTTGCTGCTTGAAGTATGTCCACGCGAGTTTGTACATTGCCAGCGAACGAACGCGTCCGTTAGCGAGACGGACGGCATGTCGATACGCCGCAACAGCTCGATTCAGATTGTACGGGCCACCGAAGGGATCCATTTGTTCGAAATGATGGTCACCGATACGCCACCAGACTTCTCCGATATACTTCAATGCTTCGTTTCTTGGATTTCCTGACCCAATTGGGATACAATCGTCAGGGTATGGATTCACGAACGCCATTTCGTCGTTCGTGACAGAATTCGCAGAGGTGGGAACGCGATCCAGGGGTTTTGGATGGCGACGTTCCCAGGCCGTCCAAAACGTGGCCTCGTGATCCTGCGGCAAACGCGAAACAGAAAAAGCGGCGCGCGCGTCCGTCGGCGGTACGAAGTGGAAATGGTTCTGGCAAACGAGCGACCGAAACACGAATTGCCCGTCATCGATACGCTGGGAATCCACGAGTGCATGACCGAGAAAATAATGAATGGATGGAATCAAGTCGAGGTCCGAAAAATCGCGAATGATTTGGGTGTAGATTTCGATGGACGGCGTCAAGTTCAGGGAGGCCGAGGGGTCCTGGGTATCGCGTGCGAGGTCATCTTTTAATGCGGCCAAACGAAACATGGCCTGTGCGCGTATGGGGCGATCGAGGTCTTGGCGACGAAGAAAGGCTTCGAGCGCGTCGATAGCTTGGTCTGGTCGCACCGAAGTCGATGGTTTCGCTGTCGCGCTTTTTTCTGTTGGCGTCACTGGCGCTCGAGGAGCACATCCGGCGGCCGCGGCAAGCATGGATGCGCAAATATGGATAACAATTCTCTGAATCATAGGTGGACATCCTCGAAATTGGGCAAGAACTTTCCAATAACGTAACCGAGGACGGTTGTCATCAAGGTTGTGGAAGGGCGAAATTTTGCGACAAAATGACTCAGACACGTGCGTTTGATGATGCTAGAGTGCGTGCGCTCGTGCCTCTTGGCACTCGCAGTCGACAACAACGGACGAACGAATTCGACCTCATTGGGAGAAATGGACGAAAGCCGATGAAAGCTATTTTTTCT
>JANORL010001044.1:0-3757 GCA_031415295.1 Polyangiaceae bacterium
CAGTCCCGAACGGCAGTGAGGGACTTTTCAACGTGTAGCGCGGGGTTTTAACCCCGCGCGGGGTTACGGGAGGACGAACCGTTCAAAGTTTTGAGACGCTCTCCCGATGCGCCAGATTGGTTCTGATTTGCGAAGCACCGCAGGATAGAAGCCTATGAGGGTTTGACCAGGTGCGCAACAGTTATTTTGACAAACCCATTCCTCGAGCCACCGCGACGGTGGTCGACAGACGTGGCGCGCATGCAAAATGGTTTGTCGCTTTTACGGCGGTGGACAACAAATCGTGGTTGCACCCGCGCCCACGACGGAGCCCGTCGGCGTTGACGGTGGACAATTATTTACCGTCATCGAAGGGATTCCTGTCACGTTGCGATAGGCGATCCCCAAAGGCACGTTGACACACCCGCTGTTCGTTCCCACGGTGTGCGCGTTTTGCGTGCAAATGGAATTGGACCACAAAGTCACGGTACTCGACCCCGCGCACGAGATTGCCCCCGCGTTGCAACTGCATGCCGAGCACGCGCGCGTATCATTAAATGAATCATACGCGAGATGCCGTTCGCCGTACCCCGCAGGACATTGCTGGGCTCCCACGCGCGAAACGCAAAGTCGCGTTTCATACGCAGGGGCAGGAGCGAGTACGCAGGCGTCCGCGCCGCATCCCGATGCGTTGCTCAGGGCAGTGCAGACGTGCACTTCATTCTTCCAGGGATCGGCATTTTTGAGTCCTCCACCTCCGGAATTACACACTGCATTCATGGGAACCGTGGGCCCTCCAGTGAGTTGACAACTACCGCCCGCCGCTGCCGTCGCGTCCGCGGTGCACCCGTCCGCATCCGTCGAATATTTGGCCATCGCTTGCATACCGGTACAGTTGTCGTTGCTGTAACAAGTCATCGTGATTTCGCACTTGCCTGGCGCGTTGCACGAGCATTTGTTGCAATCTCCGAAATCCTCGCCTTCATAAAGCACCTGAGGAGCGACCCCACCACCGCATGGTTCTTTGGTTCCTCCAAAAGTTGTTTGTCGAATACGCACATAAGACCAGGGATTCGGAGCCGGGGCATTACACGAAAAGAGGCTTTCGCAATCCTTCGTGTCAGCACAATCGATGCTGCCATCTGCGTCGTTATCGGTGCCATCCGTACAGTTTTCATCTGCCGATGCGCCACCGGATCCCGAGGAAGACGAGGATGACATGCCTCCAGCACCTCCCAATCCACCCGTTCCGCCTTCTCCGCCCAGTCCGGATGAGCTGCTACCAGACGCCACACTGCCACTCGAACTACCAGAGGGTTGCCCGGTGCCTGTAGCGTCAAGTCCACAGCCTGATGTCGCCACGAGTGTCCAGGCCGCAGCACATAACCATCCACGCGATAACATTTCAATTTTACGCATGATTCTTACCTCCCGCCGTTGCCGACGTCGAACCTGAACCTTTAGACTATGCGAAAAACAAGCTCATGACCAAGGGTATGATCAGGATCGGACATTTGTTGTCAGCGGTGAATTCATCCGTTCCGAGCTGCTGTCATTGTCAACCTTTTTGTATCGCAATCCCTGAATTCATGGTTCGAGTGTGATCGACGCTTGACAAGCAGGCGGGTTGCGATGTAGCCTCGCGCGGCGAACGCAACGGCGGTCGAAAGTATGAAATCAATGCCCTGTTTGAACTTTTGGGGCTGCGGGCGCCCTTTGCCCCAAACCCCCTCTGCGCGAAGTGACGGACGCTCCTGAGCGCGTGTTTCGTTCGTTTATTGAATGGCAGCGAGGTGATGTGACATGAAAAACGTGTAATTGTTTCCATTGGTGTGGATCTTGGCGTTTGTTGCGTGGTATTTTATTTCCGGGCATCTCTTGGCTCGTGACAAGGAATTGTTTCTAGCGCTTCGAGATCATGGGGAGCCTGTCGCGGCGGTCGTCATTGATCGTACCGAAACACGACGCTCGCCTGGGAAATCCGACGAGCGCATGGAATATAAGTTGTCACTACGTATCACGGTTTCCTCCGGGCGTTCGGCGGACACGAAGTACGGCGTCGAAAAAAGTCGATATGATGTGCAACCGCTCGAAAGCACCATTGCCGTCGTGGCTGCGACCAATGAACCATCGCGGTATATGTTACAGGAGGATTTCGACCGCCATGGGCCGGATGGAATGCGCAAAGACGCGGCCGACTTTCGATGGATTGGCGGAGCCCTCACCTCGACGTTGCTTGCTGGATTGATCGTGGCATTTTGGGGCAAGTCGCAAAAGGCGTGAATGTCGATGATTCTGCCGGGCGCGATGGCCGTTGATCATGTTGTTTGCAGGGCGCGACGAATCATTTTTTTCGTCGCGTGTGGCGCCATAGGAGTCGCGAATCATGAGATGTAAAGAAACATCGTTCCGCGGTTTGCGGCTCGAACGCGTTGTCGCTTCGAAACAATTCGATGGGTCGAAGTTCAAGAACCCCACGGGTAAAAGCGCCGGGCTCAAAGGCAATCCACTTCCGGTGCTCGGCGAATTTTTCTTTGGTGGTGGGCAACGTATGCCACCCGGCCCTTTGCCACTCGACAAGCCGCATCACGCATGGCGCACCCAGGTGAATTCGGGTTTGCGGGTGACGTGGCTCGGGCATTCCACGGTTTTGCTCGAAATGGACGGTTTTACCGTATTGACAGATCCTGTTTTTGGCGAACGTGCGTCTCCGGTCAAATTTGCAGGACCCAAGCGTTTTCATCCCATGCCTGTGTCGCTCGATGAGCTTCCTCGCGTCGATGTCGTCCTTCTCTCGCACGATCATTATGATCACCTGTGCCGCGAAACGATGATTGCGCTGGCCGCGAAAGAAATGCCCATTGTGACGTCTCTTGGCGTTGGGGCGAGACTCGAAGCCATGGGCGTGGCGCACGAACGTATTCATGAACTAGATTGGGACGAACACGTCGACATTCGGGGGTTGCGTTTGACGGCAACACCGTGTCAACATTTTTCTGGACGGAGTACGGGGGACCGTAACAAAACGTTATGGTCGTCGTGGGTCATCGAAACGGATCGACGAAAAGTGTTTTTCTCGGGCGATACGGGCCTTACCGATCAATTCAAAACCATTGGCGAACGACATGGACCGTTTGAATTGGTTCTGCTCGAAGTGGGCGCATTTCACGAAAGTTGGGGTGACATTCATCTCGGGCCGGAAAATGCGCTCAAAGCATTCCAAATGTTAGGTGGTGGCACGTTGCTTCCGGTGCATTGGGGAACGTTTAATCTTGCGCTTCATGATTGGGACGAACCCGCGGAAACGTTGGTCCGGCTGGCCAAGGAACAGAAGCTGCGCGTGCTCACGCCGCGTATCGGCGAAGTATTCGAGCCAGCGCACACGGATGGTCCATCCCCGTGGTGGAAATCCGTGCAAAAAAGCAAAGTGTGACGTCGATGCAATGGTCCGTCAGGCGAATGCCTGCGGAGCGATGGATGCAAACTGCGCGATTGTCTGTGGTTTTCGCCGTGACCGTGGCGCTCTTCGTGGCTTACACGTTTGGTTTGTTCGCCGAAGTGTCCCATCCAAAGCGTTTTTCTCGAGCCGTCGTCGCTCTGGGCGCCTGGTGACACGTAGGTTTTATCGTTGCGTAACCGTGTTTGCAACCGTTTGGAGTTCCCGGCACGGTATTCATCGTCGCGGCGCCATTGATTTGACCCTGGCCGGTGGCTTTCGTTTGGGCCACGCGCTCTTAGGGTAGGCTGAATATCAGCGTGAATGGGCCCGAGACGCTCG
>JANORL010001045.1:0-2693 GCA_031415295.1 Polyangiaceae bacterium
TGGGATTCGAACTTCGCGGTCGCCGCAATGCAGATGAAGCGCACGACGGTCTCGAGGTCGTTCGCGTCACGGCCGGCGGCGCAGCAGCCAGAGCCGGCGTTTGTCCGGGCGATTGGCTCGAGTTCGTCAACGATCAAGAAGTTGCTGATGCTCGTGAGCTTGCGCTTTACGTGCGCACCGTCGGGCCTGCAACTCCGCTGAAATTCGTTGTCAATCGTCAAGGTGAAAAGCTTACGCTTCACGGGGAAACCATTCCGCTTCCCGCGGAACGCATCGCCCATGCCGACGTGTTTCTCGCTCATGTGACGGTTTTTGAGGAACGGCAACGGGTCATATTCACGACGCCAATAGGCGTCGACCCACCCTATCCTACGATTCTGTATTTGCAGGGGCTTGGCACGCAATCGTGCGAACTTTCGGCGGACGCGGACGAACCATTACGAAAACTCTTGGAAGGTTTTTCCGAAGCAGGTTTGGCGACGTTACGCGTTGAGCGAAGCGGCGTTGGCGATAGTGAAGGGCCTCCTTTTCAAGGGACGAACCTCTTTGATGAAGTCGCAGCATACCGAGCGGCATTGGATTTTCTCGCCAACCACCCGCACGTAGGAAACGTGATTCTTTTTGGCCATAGTGTGGGCGGAATGATTGCCCCGCTTCTAGCAGGCGAAGGGTCGAACGTACGCGGCGTTATCGTATTTGGAACGTCTTCTTTGCGATGGGTCGATTGCATCGTGCGGGCGACGCGTAGGCAAAAGCTGTTGGCGGGCATGTCCGGCGAAGAACTCGAAGAATACGTCGCTGCGTGGGAAGAAATGCATATCGAAGTTTGTCGAGGTGGATATTTACCGTGGCAAGTGTTTGCCCGTCAGCCGCATCTCGGGTGGCTCGACGGAACGGCTTGTCACGGTGAATCGATGTTCGGACGACATGGCGCGTTTTTTCAGCAGTTGGAGCGAATGGATCTCGTGGCACTTTGGAAAACCGTCCAGACAAACGTGCTCGTTTTGCACGGCGAATTCGATTGGGCGTGTGGTCCAGACGAGGGACGTGCGTTGGCGTCAGTGATTGCGGAGTTCGATCCGGCTCGTGCAACGTTTGTGGAATTGTCTTCGGTGGGGCACGATATGCGACGTCATGCGAGCATCGAAGAGAGCTACGCGAATCCCCGCAATGGGGTATGGGACGAGCGCGTGGTACGGACAGCAGCGGAATGGATAAAGGGGCTTGCTCGATGAATGAACAAACATTGCCTGCGGCTTATCGTAAAGCGGAGGAATGAAGGGGCGAGATCAGGGCAATGATGGCAATTTTGCCAGAACAATGTTCGGATTCGCGGGGGCTGGAGTGTAGTCTTCACCGTCCCCGAACTTCACGGTCCCACCCCACGTAACACCGAACCACAGGCTGGTCCCATCCAGCGCAATGTGGGCATTGCGATTCGCAAGAGCCGTGTCGACGCCGAATGCACGTCCCCAAATGCTTCGCCCATCGAGGGTCATCTTGAGCAAAAACATGCAACCATCTGAATCCAAGGCTCCGTCGGTGCAAAGATTGCCCTGATCCTCGTTGAAATCGACCGCCATGAGTCGATGCGTAATGCCTGACAAGTAGAGATTCGGCCCTGAACGAACGATGGAAGATGGTTGTTGCCATTGAGGTCCGCCATAACGATGCGCCCATTTGAGCGCGCCATCTGAGCCATTCACTGACGCCACGAGGGCATCGAACCCATCTATTACGGATTTCAGCTCCGCCGAGTTGTTTGTCAATATTCCCTGGAAGTTGCCCGTTACATAAACATCTGTGTCATCGCTGGTGGCTGCGTTCCAGGCGACAAATCCCGTCTGATTCGTGGGTTCTACGTCCGTTCGCCACCGTAGTGCACCATCCATTGTAGAATTTGACTGGATTGTACCGGATGTGTAGCTAGGCTGTTGCGCGAATCCCGAAACAACGACGTTGCGCCCTGTGTCAGCCGTGGTGACGAATGTCATGCCGGTGATGGTCGTGCCAGGAACCAAGAATGCACGTTCACACGCACCACTCGTCTTATCGATTTTGAACACAACGCCTTCTGTACCAATAGCAGCGTGGGTGAATGGGGTTCCGCAAGGCGCTGTGATCGTTCCAGTCAAATTGGCGCCCACGAATAGGAAATTGCCGTCGACTCCCATGGCCATGAATTTGCCAGATGCGGCCGTTCCATAAACGAAATCGTTCCAGTCCATCAATGCCTTTCCCGTCGTTGCATCTAGTTTTCTGACGAATACCGTTTTTTGGTCAGGTGCGGTCTCGATCGTTCCGGCTATGAATATGTCAGAGCCCGTTGACGCAGCGGAAATGACGCTACCCGTCTTTTTCATCCCACCTGCAAGTGTAATGGGTTGGAAGAATAGATGTTTTGCATCTTTGTCGAATGCAGTCACAAATGGACGCGATATCAACTCAGGAGATGGTTCCATACCATCGTCGATAAAATCGAGAATACCATCGTATTCGCCGCCAATCACCGCACCACCACCCGCACGCGTCGCCATGGTCAGAACATGTTGACCCGTATTGAGCCTGCCGTACCGACCCGACCAGTCGCCATCGACGAAACAATCGCCGCCGGGTAGGCAACTCATGTCCGTCGCATAGTTGCAGACTTCAGGAGGACAGGAACCGCCCCCGCCGCCGGAACTCGACGTTGA
>JANORL010001046.1:0-5300 GCA_031415295.1 Polyangiaceae bacterium
TCAATCTTCAATCTTCAATCTTCAATCTACAATCTACAATCTTCAATCTACAATGATCTCACTGTCTCGATGCCGTGTTGTTGGAGAATGGCGGCGAGGTTGGTCTTGGTTATGTCGTTGGCAAAGGCGCTGTCGCGGAAAACGACGGTGGGTTCAGAGGTCGGCGCCAATGATCGGTGCCACGCGACGATCCCAAGGCCCAAGTGCTCGACGTCTTCCCACGGAATGGCCGTCGAGAGGCACACGAACAATACGCCGCCGCCGATGGAGTGGACGTCATGCTGCGGTTTTTTGCTTGCGCCCAACGTTTTGGTTTCAATGGGGATGCACAGATCGAGGCCGAGTTTGAGGAGCACTTCGAAAAGAATGTCTTGGTCGGTGCGGTCTTGTTTGAGGTGCTCGATGGATCTTTGCACGGATTCGGCGAGGTTGTTGGCATTCGGGTCCCACGCACGGATGTTGCTGCTGTCGAGTTTGAAAACGCGAAAGCCAACGTCACTGGCGAACATGGGGTTGTCGTCGCGAACTTTTTTCCCGGCGCGTCGGAGGCGTTCTTTGGTCAGTTCAGCAATGGTGCGCGGCTTGCCGAGTTTGTCGCAGAAGTCGGCCGCGATCTTTTGGTCCTTGTTGTTGGGGTCGAGCGGCTCTGGTAGTTGAACCAAAATGTACCGTCTTTGAACCTCATCTACTCTATTTTGTTCAAGAACCGCATGTCCTGATGAACCACTTCCTGCGAAAAAATCGACAACAACATCTCCCTGAGAAATCGAAGCGAGAGACACGATTTTTTGGATCAGCAGAACAGGTTTTGGTGTGTCGAACGGCGACTCTCCAAAGCATTCTTTTAGTTCCGCATTCGCTTGCCGTGTCGTGCCAGCAAACTCGCCAAGCCATAGGTTTTCAGGCGTCCGACCAATTTGCTCTGACAGGTATATTTTCCGCACAATTTTTGTTTCATCTTTTGAGAATACGATTTCACCAGAGGCAATTTTTGTCTGCAAGGTGTCTTCGCTCCACCGCCAGCCATTTTCAGGCGGGGCTATTTTTTTCCCCGTTGGAGTCGTGATGGGATAACAAAGCGTTGCGCGATAGTTGGGACTCCGAACGTCACCTGATCGCCAATCGCCTTTGGGATCGTGGTCAGGATTTGAATAGTGGGCGTTGTCATTGTCCGTTCGATCGAATCGAAACTGACAGAGCGTCTCGCTTTTTCTGAATACGAGAATTTGATTGTGATGGCGAGAGAAGTGCCGTTCATCATTCTTGCTTTGCTTCGTGTGGTTCCATATTACATTGGCGACAAAATTCTCTTCACCAAACACTTCGTTTAGCATTTGTCGGACGTTGTGTGTCTCGTTGTCATCAATTGTCAGAAACAAAAACCCATCTTCGCGCAACAGATTCCGCGCCAGCTTCAGCCGCGGATACATCATGTTCAGCCAATCTGTGTGAAACCGGCCCGATGCTTCCGTATTCGACGACAGTTTCTTCCCACCCTCGCCGGTTTGTCCCGTAAGCTCCAGGTAATTCTTGATGTTGTCCTGAAAATTGTCCGGATAAACGAAATCTTTGCCCGTGTTGTACGGCGGATCAATATAGATCAGCTTCACTTTACCCGAATACGACTTCTGCAACAGCTTTAGCACCTCCAGGTTGTCGCCCTCGATCATGACGTTTTGCGTCGTATCCCAATCGACGCTATCGGCGGGGCAGGGACGCAACGTCCCCGTGGACGGCGTCAGCGCAATCTGCCGAGCGCGGCGTTTGCCATGCCAATTCATTCCGTATTTCTCGTCGGCATCCGTCACGGTTTGGTCCCCGACCAGTTGCTTCAACACGTCCAGATTGACCACCACGCCGTCTTTGCCTTCGGTGATGATCTCCGGAAAAAGCGCCCGTAGTGCCGCGAGGTTCTCTGCTTTCAGGTCGAGGGATTTCGTTTCAGAATCGGCGGCCGTCAATTTTTTCATGGCATCCTCGTATGCGTGAGCAGCCCCAGTGCATGTTTTGCCGCATCGACGCGCACGCTAACGAGGACGCGCGAGCTGGTACAAGTTTTTGACGAAACGCGGAAAGCTGCGGAAGACTTGCCCACCTCGCAGTATCACCGTAGACTCGCACCCATGGACGCACGGCAGCGCATGCTGATCGCGATTTGTGGCATGTTTCTCATGCTCGGCGGCTGTTCATGGCAGCCATTCGGACAGGACAAGGACAAGGCCGATGGCGGAACGACCGAAACGCCTCGGGAGCACTGTTCCTTGAAAGCTCGAGCTTGTGGGAACAGTTGCCTGGACCGCGGTTCTGCTTGTTCGGAATGCTGTGTGAGTAACGCCGAAGCGTGCGACCGCGGCGAAAGCTACAGTTTCTACTCTTGTCCGGACAAGGAGTAACAGGATGCGCACATTCCCGATGCTCATCATGGCGTCGATGCTCTTGATGGTCGGCAGCGACTGCCGCGAGCGGGAAAAACCCAAACGAAAATGGGACCACACGGACGGCGGAATCGTCAGCCTTCCCGAGTGTCGCGAACCCGGGCACAAGTGCCAAATGAGCTGCATCAAGCGGGATGCGAGTCTTGCCTGCACACGATGCTGTCTGGACCAGAGCTACGTTTGCAACACCGGGCACAAGCCTGATTTTGAAAGTTGCGATGGATCGCGGTAAATTGGTCCGCGACGCAAGGAAGGATCAACATGATCGCGAACCTGGCGGTTTGTCGCCACGTTCGTCCGGAGGCTCGAGGCGTTCTACGACGTCGCCATATCCTTCGCGGTTAATGAGCTATCCAATGATGCGGCAACGACGAACAATCCGTGGGGACCAGGTTCCAGTTCAAGACCGCCAAGACCACCGACAAACTCTGGCGTGGCACATAATCCATGGGTAACATCGATAGGCGCCCAAGTCTCCGTGCGCGCAAGAACGCCCGAGGTAATCTCGGGTTCGCCGTTTTCAAGGTGGGATACCGTGACGCGATCCACGTGTAACGTCACATTGATATGGACCGACGGGTCGCGAACGAACTTTGCGCGTACCGTGCGGGCAAGATCGAGCACCGCATGGCGCTTGGGACGTGAATGGTTTGGATCCGTGCCGAGCAATTGGATGCCGAGAATCGTGTTATTCGTGGACAGGGCAATGATGAGGCCCCCGTGTCGTAGATGTTCAGTGACTCGCTCGAGTGTGCGATCGGCAATACTGTCGAATGTTTCGTCGTCCATATTAGGTAATGCGCGGGGACGGATGTCGACGAAAAGCCCAATGGCATAACAATCGTCAGAGGAAGGCGCTGCGGTCGTTGATCCGTGCACGGCCTGACGTAAAGCGTCGAGGAATGCACCGGCTGTCGAATAACGATTCTGCGGACGTTTGTCCATGCAACGCGTGACGATGGTATCGAAGGCGGGAGCAATGGGCACTCGCTCGCTCGGGCGGGGCGGGGGTACCTGGAGGTGCAGCTGAATGAGTCCCGAAGGCGTTTTCGATTCGAAAGGCTTTCGCCCCGTGAGCATTTGATAAAGCAACGCGCCCAAGGCATAGATATCCGTGCGCGCATCAATGGGTCCTCCAAGAATTTGTTCGGGCGCCATGACCGATGGTGTTCCAACCTGTTGTCCTGCGGAGGTGAGGCCCACGCCGCGTTCATTGGATTCGAGAAGCTTGGCAATACCGAAGTCGAGCAGCTTGACCCTCGGGGGCACGTCGCGGGTCATCATGATATTGCTCGCCTTGACGTCGCGGTGCACGATTCCTTTTGCATGCGCGACTTCGAGTGCACCGCATATCGGTTCGAGCCACGTGAGGATTTCGGTGTTCCCAAGACGCCCCTTTTCGTCAAGTAATGTCCGGAGCGTTTTTCCTTCGAGGTACTCCATGGCATAATACGGTGTGTTGTCGGGTAATGCTCCAACATCGAGGATTTGCACGATGTTTGGATGATCGAGGTGCAAAATCACCGTGATTTCGCGTAAAAAGCGCTCCACCATGCGGGGAACGAGTGATAGCGATGGGTGGAGAATTTTGATTGCACTAATCAAGTGCGTTTCGGTATGTCGGACGCGATAGATCGCACCGTGACCGCCTGTGGCGATGAGTGCTTCAATGATCCAGGGCCCGATCTTTGTTCCAACTTCGAAAACATGCGGGTTTGTCGCTGGCCAGTCGTTACTCGCCTCGACCGTCGTCGATATGTCGTCCATGGTTCCCCCTTTACGATGATATTTTATTGGCGGACGTACGTTGGTGTGTCCTGGGAATGGGTGATCAGTGTAGCACATACGTTCATTCTTGCGCATCCAAATATTCGGTTCATTCACATTTTACATGCATTCGACGACCGAGACGGATGTTATGCCGTTGCGAACGTATTCTGTTCCGATCGCCATTGCATTACTGCCAAGACGGATCGTGCGAATGTCAATGCATTCCGAGCGTAATCCGTCCCGATTGCCATTACACTACCGCCAAGACGGAACTCGAAAATCGACGAACGTGCAGTATTTTTCGCTTGCGCACACTTGCTTGCTATTCCATATAATTCCGGCTCGGGCTTCGACGCATCGAATATTCGATGCGTCGTGATCGCGTGATCGACTGGGGGTTGACATGAAACGCATCGTATTTGTGTTCGCGGTGTTCGCAGCAAATGTGCTCCTCGGGTGCACCCAGATGCATGAGCCGGAGGAGGGCTCGTCAGCCGAGGCCGCGAGTGCGTTGCTCGAGGAAAATTCACTGGTGACGAATTCGATCGACCTCAACGGTCTCTTTTCGAATTCGATCGACCTCAACGGCCTCGACCCCCAAGTGATGTCTCCCACTGTGATGTTGGCGCTCCAAGATCCAGGGCAACTTGGGGAAAACACGCGACTGTTGTACAAGTACCTGATCAGTTGCGCGTTGACTTCGACGAATTCGTTGTCGTTTTCGTGGACGGATTCTTCGAACGTTGTTCACCCGGAACAGTATTGGGGGTCCATCGGGCTCGCTTCTGGGTGGCGGTATTCGGGAACAACGTTCTCGTTGCGGCGCTCCGTGTCAGCCTGCTTGGCCGCTCGTGCCAACTACTACGGTACACCCGTGATCATTTCGATCCGTGGACCGCAAAATTCCGTCAAGAGTATCAGTGCGGAGGAGCAGGCTGCATATCCGATGGAGGAAGGAGTGTTCTGGGGTGATCTGTTCACCAGTCCACCGAGGCTGTACGCGTGCCACAAGGGCACGAACATAACGAATTCGCGGTCGAAATTACGCGAGTGCGCCGCTGGGCACGCCCAAGGTCAAACGATCACCGAGTGTGC
>JANORL010001047.1:0-3233 GCA_031415295.1 Polyangiaceae bacterium
CGCGTGCGGGTCACGCGAGCATCCCGTTGCGAACACGAGAACGACGAGCGTTGCGAGGGTGTTGAACAGGGATCGACGTTGTTTACGCTCCTCACCCCCTAACCCTCCTCTCCAACTCCGCATCACTGCGTGATGCTGCGTGTAGAGGGGGGAGCCGGAAAAACCGAGGCTCTTTTCCCCCTCTCCACGCAGCGGCGAAGCCGCGGAGTTGGAGAGGGGGTTAGGGGGTGAGGCGCGAAGTGCTGGCAGTGGGTGAGGCACGGCCGAAGCTCAAACTCCGACACGCTCGCGCAAGAATCGGAGCACTCGTTCGCGCACCAGTTCTCGACGCTCGAGAGGCACGGCGTGCGTGCCACCTGCCACCATGAGCAATTCGCCGAGTGGAAGTGCTTTGGCCATTTCTTCGGCGTAACGAGCAGGTGTGAACGTGTCGCGATCGCCGCCGATGACGAGCGTCGGGACATCAACGTGGGGCAACAAATCCGACGCGGAATGTTCGCCAGCGGATCGCAACATTCGCAAGAACATGGGCACGTCGATGTCGACCATGTGCTCGAGGTACGGCATCACGTCTTCGGGACGAATCGATCGATCGATGTCGCCCGTGAGCATCGCCAATCGAATCGCGACATCCGCGGGCACGCGACCCCAAAGTGCGCGCACGATTTCGGGATGCGCATCGACGCGTTCGATGAGTCGCGGAAGGATCTGCGCAAGAACATCCGTGCCTCGGAACGTGTGCGTGATGCGTCCAGACGCCCCGCAAATGAGCACAATGCCGCGAACCTTTTCGGGATGCAGGCGATACGCTTCGAGCGACACCTGACAACCCATCGAATGCCCCACGAGCACCACGGGCGGGTCGCCGATCGATTGGCGAACAGCATCGAGGTCGCGGGCATGGTCGACGAGTTCGATACGCGCGGGGTCTGTCGGAGGACCACTGCGCCCATGACCGCGATAATTCCAGTGGGCGACCGATGCGACTTCCTCGAGGTCGTCCCACAAGTATTTCCAAACGAACCCGTCACAAGCGATTCCGTCCGAAAGGACCAACCAAACATCGCCAGGGCCCCGTCGTGAACGCACGAACAGACGTGTACCATCGGGACCTACAGCAAACGTCGCTTGTGGCGGGCGCGACGAAGGAGGACGCGTCGTCAATCGCCAAGATCCTCGTCGACTTCGCCCACTTCGTTCACGCTGGGCAGTTTCTTGATGTCGACGCGTGCGAGTTTCCACGCACGCTGCACCACCCATGAGAGCGAACGGTCGAGGCGATTGGCCTCCTCTTTGATTTCCTGGAGCATCGACTCCGGAAAGTAGAGGCTTTGCTTGCGCTTGTCGGATTTCGACGCCTCGTTGTTCTTCGCCAGCGTGTCTTTGTCGTTCATGGGGCTCCTAGGCTCCAGCTAGCTACACCCGCGTACCTTAGCGCACGTATGACGACTTAGGAAGAGGGTCGTGTTTGGGGTGCGGAGTTTGAGGAAGGAAACGCGAGGAGTTTGACAGTCTACGCGTCGCGAGGTAGCTCGATCGATGCCATGTCCTCGCAAATACTGGTCACGTCCAACACTGCCCAAGAAATTCGCGAGATATCTAAAGACTTCGAGAATCCGATCGAAGTCATTCGCGAAGCGCTGCACAATAGCTACGACGCCGGTGCCAAGCAAGTACGTATTCATTGCTATCCGCAAACATTGAAAGATGGCCGCCGTGCGCTTTCTCTGGACATCATTGATGATGGCCGCGGAATGTCGAATGAACAATTGGGCTATTTTTTTAGCCTTGGATATTCAAATAAAGAAGCGATTCAGGATCGTGAAACGATCGGTTTCAAAGGTCATGGGACCAAAATTTATTATCAAGCACAGGATATATGGGTTCTCACCCGCCGAGAAGGGGGAGCTTTGTTGCTTGCAGAATTCGTGGATGCGCGTACCAAAGTCAATGCAGGGCAGTTGCCAGTTCCGGTTATTTACGACCATGACGAGGCGCAGCGCAAAGCCGCCGCCATGGGTCTCGAAATTCCATCAGAATTCGGCACTGTATTGAGACTCGTCGACTTTACACCGGATAGCCAACGTATCATCGACGATTTCAAGCAAGCCCATCTCGAGAATTACCTTCGTTGGTTTACCGTTTTTGGATCATTTAAACATGTCGTGGTCGAAGGTTCCAAACCACCACCCATGAAGCTATTCGTTCAAGGTACGGACACCACGCGTCCGGAAGAAATTCAATTTGGTCATCCTTGGCCTGTGACGGATTGTATTGACGTCAAGGAAATGAAAAGGAAAGATCCGCGACGCCCCTTCAATTATTTTCAAAAAACGTTTCGTGTAAAGGCTTATGCTACGGAAGGCAGTTATCTCATCGACATAGCGGCTATTTTTGAAGGTTCTCGGGCCCGCATGGATCGCGACAAATGTATTCGCGCACGCGGGAAGAAAGACACCTTCTATCGAGAGGAGGATCGTTACGGGCTCTGGTTGTGCAAAGATTGGATTCCAATCGACAAACGATTCGAGTGGTTATCCGACGATGATTGTCCCTCCATCTTGGAGGAAATCGATCCACGACGTGCCCTGATTTTCGTCAACTGTCAGCAATTCTCGCTGACGGCCAATCGAGGTTCCGTTGGGAATTCCCCAGCCGATCTTCTCAAAGCGGTTCGGAAATCCGTATATCGTTTCCTGGACGAAAAAAAAGATGATCCCGATCTCCAGGAATTCGCCAATGAATACCGCGAAGAACAATTCAGCCGTTTACGCGAAAAAGACAAGAAAGCACTTCACCGGCGAATCGAACGATTCAATAAAAAGAATGTATGCAAAATCAAAATCGCCCCCGACCGCGAGTATCAATTTTTTGAACCACAGCGTGAAATTACGCTTTTTGGCCTGATTTCTGAGCTGCGTGCCATCGCACCGGAAATCCTCGAGTTGAACATTCTCGACTACGATGACCACAAGGGCATCGACCTCTTGGTCAAACGAAATGGCGATCCGTCCAACCTGCTTGATCGAACCAAAGTTGCGTATACCGAACTAAAGTACGAACTGACCGAACATGTCAATCATCCGTTCGACAATCTGCACTCCATCATTTGCTGGGAATGTTCACTCAGCGTCAACGATCCTGTCATTGATGCGACAAACGCCCAATTCACATATCGCGAAACCAAAGATGATGACGGCGTCACACATTCACGATTGCTTCCTCCAGATCAT
>JANORL010001048.1:0-11158 GCA_031415295.1 Polyangiaceae bacterium
CATCTCTGGTGGGTGAGGCGAAGCCTCGTCGGGACTCTCCACGCAGCGCCGTAGGCGCGAAGGTGGAGAGGGGGCTGGGGGGTGAGGTGTCAGAACGGAATATCGTCGCCGCCGTCGTAGCCGAAATCATCGGCAGGCGGAGCGGGGTCTTGTTGAGGTGCAGGACGTTGCGGCTGCGCGCCACCTCCACCACCGCCTCCACCGCCGCGCGAATAGCCGCCACCGCCGCGTGGTGCGCCACCACCACCACCACCGTAGTCACCGCCGCCGCCGCCACCGCCTCCACCGCCGCCGCGAGCAGAGTAGTCGCGACCTCCGCCACCACCGCCGCTTGCTTGCGGAGGCGAGAAATCTGCAGGCGGCCCCGAGTCTTCCGCGCCGCCACGAGAGCGACTGCCGGCAAGGACCACGTTGTTCGCAATGACATCCGTCTTGTAGCGCTTGTTGCCGTCTTTATCGTCGTAGCTCGATGTGCGAAGCGAACCTTCGATGAAGATCGATGAACCTTTGCCAAGGATCTTGGCCAGAGCTTCACCGCGTTTGCCCCACACGACCACGTTGTGCCAGTCTGTACGTTCCCGACGAACCTTGTCCTTGTCGAGATACGACTCGGTCGTGGCCAGACGGAGGTTCAGCACGGCTTGACCTCCTTGGGTGAAGCGAAGCTCGGGATCGGAACCGAGGTTCCCGAGCAACATCACGCGATTGTACCCTTCTGCCATGACCTCTTCCTTCCTTGCGAAACCGCCGTGGGTCTCCCCCGATCCGGCCGTTGCGTCAAGGGTACTACGGGCGTTCCGGCCCCGCGGTAGCGAATTTTTGAACGAACGAACGCAAGGGTACGTGACCACGAGGTTTGTCCAAGAGACGAACGGCCTCGGTCGTCATGGAAGTCGTCATGGAATGCGATGGGTTGTGTTGACGAGGACTTCGGCGAGCAGGATCTTGGCAATGTTGAGGTACATGAAGATGCCCAGCACATCGATGAGGGTGGCGATGAACGGCGTCGAACTGGTGGCTGGATCCAAGCCGAGACGTCGAAGCAAAAGGGGCAACATCGAGCCGACGGTACATCCGAGGATGACGATGCCCATGAGCGTGAGGCCGACCGTAAGCATCAAGGCGACGCCATCACCCCAGAACCAAATGCGCACCATGGCGATCGCCGAAAGCATCACGCCGAGCACAACACCTTGACCAACCTCGCGCACGAACACTCGGTTCCAGTCGGCGGGTTTCACATCGCCAACGGCCAGTCCGCGAATGATGAGCGACGAACTTTGTGAACCCGTATTGCCGCCCGTCGAGATGAGCATCGGAACGTAGTAGGCAAGCTGGGAAACGGCTGCGATGAGTTCGTCGTAGTGTCGGAGCACGGTGCCCGTGAAGAACTCGCTGATGAGTAGTGCAGCGAGCCACGGGGCGCGTTTTTGGATAAAAGTCCAAAAGCTTGTTTGAAAGTAGCCGTCTGCAAAAGGTTCGACGGCGGCGAGACGCTGAACGTCTTCGGTTTGTTCTTGCGTGAGAACGTCGATCACGTCGTCAACGGTGATCACCCCGAGCAATCGTTTGTCCGGACCAATGACGGGCAACGCGGCAAAATCGTACTTGGCCATCTTGCGCGCGACTTCTTCTTGGTCGGTTTCGGGACTGACCGCGAAGATATTTTCCGTCATGACATCCGCAAGTTTGTCCATCGAATTGGCAAGCAAGAGGTCACGGAGTGACACGATGCCGAGCAGGCAATGTTTGTCATTTAGTACGTAAACGTAATAAATCGTTTCGGCATCGGACGATTGTTCGCGAATGCGTTGGATGGTTTCGGCGACGGTGATGGTTGGTGGAGCCGAAACGTAATCGGTGGTCATCAGACCGCCGGCGCTGTCCTCGGCCCATTGTGCGAGTTCTTCGACTTCGGCGGCAGCTTCTGGGTCGACTTTTTCGAGGGATTCGAGGAGGTCGTCGCCGACTTTTTCGGGCAACCCTTCGATGAGATCCGTTCGCTCATCCGCGGCCATCTCGGAAACGATGGGCGCAGCGTCTTCGACACCGAGTTCTTCGACGAGGGCTTCTTGTTGGTCTTCGTCGAGCCGCTCGAAGATGGGAGCCGCATCTTCGGGCTTCAGCGTCTTGAGGATGAGGGCGGCCTCGTGCTCCTCGAGCATGCCGAGGAGGTCGGCGAGGTCTTCGTCGTGGATCTCTTCGAGCAGTGCGCTGATTTGAGAAGGATCTTCGGCGAGGAGTTCACGCACCTCGGGAAGCATCGCGACGGCAACCCGCATCATGTGGGGCAATGAGCACCAAGCCGAGGTTGCTCGCAAGCGAGATGTCGATCCTGCGATTCTTCAACGTCGACGGACTCGATGGCGTGATGGTCGATAGCGTACCGACGTTGGCGATGTGCCGCTCTACTGCCAACTATGTTGGCGGTGTGGCGACGTCCTCCCCTCGCGATCAGGGGCTTCGATGCGGCACCGAGTTTGCTTGTAAGTATGGTCGTGAGCACCCACTCGACGATGTATGCGCCAACGCTCTCGCCATCCGGAATTGACAGCCTTCGGCGGACGTCCCTAGCATCGAGTGATCCTTTACGAATGGGCCGTCGTACGGACCTGTTCGGCGTGGCAGCTCGAGCGGGAGGGACAAACCCCGCGCGGCTGTGCACAGCAGTGCTCGAGCATTCTTCATGCGCAGTCGCACCTCGCGTCTTGCGCCTCGTCGATGCAGTACAAAACCCACGGCGTTCAGAATCGCTCGTGCACGTCACTGACGTGCATGCACGGGGCTGAAAGCCACTTGCCGCGTGATGTCGGCTAAGGAGTCAGCATGAAAGACTTACAGCGTCCAAAAAGCTTCTTCGGGAAGCACACGGCCCGCGCAGCCCTCGCCGTGGTCGCGACGGCATCGGCTACGGGTGCCGTGGGTTGTCTCGACAGACCCATCGATACCATCGAACCTCGTTTGACCGTCACCATCGTCGAAAAACTCCAGCAAAGCGCCGTCGACAAGATCGACCTCGTGCTCGGCATCGACAACTCCCGATCGATGGCCGACAAACAGCAAATCCTCGCCCTGGCCATCCCTGACCTCGTCAAGGGTCTCGTCAATCCACGATGCCTCAGCGAAAACGGGACACCGGCAATGATGCAGCCGAGTTACCCGACCGACCCGTGTCCTCCGGGGACAAACCGCGAATTCGAACCCGTTTTCGACATTCATATCGGCGTGACAAGTTCTTCGATCGGCGGCCACGGAGCTGATTCGTGTCCGAACACCGACAGCTCGACGAAAGAATGCCAGCCGAATCCCAACACGACGAACAACGATCAAGGCCACTTGCTCGCGCGCCTCGATCAGTGCGGCGGTCAAGAAGCACCCACGTTCATGAACAAGAAGTTCCTCGCGTGGGATCCAAAGGGCAAATATGGCGGCGAAACCGTCATCGATATGGGCACGACGGGCATCGTTCCCACGTTGCGCGACATGGTCATCGGTACAGGCCAGATCGGTTGCGGTTACGAGTCTCAGCTCGAGTCCATCTACCGCTTCCTCGCCGACCCCAATCCTTACGAGTCGATCGTCGTCGATAACTACAAAGCCATTCCGACGGGTACGGACTTGGTGCTTTTGCAACAACGGGCTGAATTCATGCGCCCCGATTCGCTTCTCGCCATCGACATGCTGACGTACGAAAACGACTGCTCCATCAAGGAGTTTGGCCAATTTTACTATGTCGGTCAGTTGCGAAACGGCGCAACGCCTGTGCGTTTGCCCCGTGCACGTCAAGAGTGCGCGAAGGATCCCAACGATCCGTGCTGCAAGTCGTGCGGACAAAGCCAAGGGATGTGTCCGGACGATCCCACCTGCAAAGATCCGAACGGCGGCGCGGGCCCGGCGCTTTTGTCCGACACCGAAGACAACATCAACTTGCGTTGTTGGGATCAGAAGCGTCGTTTCGGTATCGACTTCCTCTATCCCACGGATCGCTACGTAACGGCTTTCTCGAACGCGAAGATTCCGGATCGCGACGGAAACGTCGTCGATAACCCGATCTTCTCGGACCTCAATCCGCAAGACGACAACTCGAGCATTCGTGACCCTGGCTTGGTCTTCTTCGCCGGCATCGTCGGCGTACCTTGGCAAGACATCGCGCGTGACAAGACGGACCTGACGAAGGGCTTCAAGGATCCCAATGAGCTGAACAAACCCTCCGACCCGGCGAATCCCCAAAGTCCATCGACCTGGGACGTCATCCTCGGCGACCCAACCAAGAACGTGAAACCGCTCGATCCGCTCATGATCGAGACCTTCCAGAAGCGTTCCGGGACGAACCCGATCACGGGCGATGCGATCGCCGACGCGACCATGCCGGGAACCAACCCGATCAACGGTCACGATTGGACCATCGGTAACGACGACTTGCAGTACGCGTGTATCTTCCCGCTGTTGCCGGGCACCGAGCGTGACTGCACGAACACGAACCTCACGGCGTGCGATTGTACGGTCAAGACAAACGACAACCCGCTCTGCCAAGCCGACCCGAACAACATGGGGAGCCCCACGCTGCAAGTTAAGGCGAAGGGTTATCCTGGTGTTCGACCCTTGCAGGTTCTTCGCAGCCTCGGTTCGCAAGGCATCGTCGCCTCCGTTTGTCCTGCGCAACTCAACAACAACATGGCCACCGACTACGGGTACCGTCCCGCCATCGGCGCCATCATCGATCGTTTGAAGACGGCGCTTGGTGGTCAGTGCTTGCCCCGTACACTCGTTCCCGACGCTGACGGCAACGTGCCGTGCCTCATCCTCGAAGCGCGAAACTCGATGGGCCAATGCACCTGTGATTCCGCCAAGGCACGAGAACCCGTCAAGCCGGAAAACGAAGGCGCGAAGAAGGTCGCCGAAGAAGACGACCTCGCCAAGAAGTCTGGCTGGGATTGCTTCTGCGAAATCACGCAGACCACTGGTGCCGAGCGCGATGCTTGTCAGAACGACGCGACCAACCCACCCTTGGCGAGCGGCCAACCGGTCAACGGCTGGTGTTACGTCGACGCGACAACGGTACCTGCCACAGGTAACGCAGAAATCGTCAAGTCGTGTCCCGACAACGAGAAGCGCATCATCCGGTTCGCCGGCGAAGGTGAAGCGGCGCCAGGCGCCACGCTCTTTATCACCTGCTCTGGTGACACCGGCGGCTGATCCATACGGCAATTGACGGCGTCACGAAAAACGCCGTTGCATCAACACGACGGGGCCTACTTCGGGCCCCGTTCGTTTTTGTGGTAAGACCGGGCCGCCGCGGTGTCGTCGAAGAAAAAAATCCTCATCATCGAGGACGAACCCCACATCGTCCTTGGACTTACAGACGCTCTCGAGTTCGAAGGGTTTGCGGTCGTGTCTGCTGGTACCGGCAATGGCGGCGTGCAGCTAGCGAAGCAGGAAAAACCCGAGGCCGTGCTCCTCGACCTGATGTTGCCCGACACGAACGGCTTCAAGGTCTGCGAAGAACTACGTCGTCTCGATGCCTTCGTGCCCATCATCATCCTCACGGCGCGCGGCCAAGAGGTCGACAAAATCCGGGGTCTCGATGCCGGCGCCGACGACTACGTCACCAAGCCTTTTAGCGTCGGTGAACTGATTGCGCGTATTCGCGCCATCTTCCGCCGCGCATCACCACGGCTGTCCGAAACGACGCCCGAGGTCTTCGCAATTGGACAAGCGAAGATCAACATGACGACGCACAACGTTTCGCGCGGATCGAAAAACAGCCCGCTGTCTTTCTACGAAGTCGAACTACTTCGTCTGCTGTTCGAACGCGTCGGACAACCCGTTTCGCGGGATGAAATCTTGCAAAAAGTGTGGGGAATCGTCGATGCATCGCCGAGCAACCGCACCGTCGACAACTTCATCGTCAAGCTGCGCAAGAAGGTCGAAAAGTCCCCGGACAAACCTCAACACATCCTCACGGTGTACGGCCACGGTTACAAGCTCGCTCCGTGACGCAACACGTTCCGCACGTCGCACGCGATGCTTGTCCTGTCACTCAATAGTATTGCCGGATCCACAACACTCGAGTTCGTTCCTTCCCGAACTTGGCGCACCTCGACGTAAAGCACGTCGCTTCCCGCGGGCAAACTCCCCACGTAGCCGATCACGTCCCCCTCATCGACGGATGCACCGACGATCGCTCGATCACTCACGCGATCCAAATACCCGTGTACAAGCAGCATTTGTCGAAGCCTGCCGCCTTCGCGGGTCATGTGCGCCGTCACCACGGTCGTGCCAACGAGTTCCCCGACAAACGCAATTTCCGCTGCGCCTTCTTGGCCATCGAGCGTCACCACGACAACTTCATCGCCACTCGACGCACCGAGCAGAGCCGCCGTTGGACCGACCTGCACATCGGGCACCGTGTCCGGCGGTAGATCGAGCCCCGCGAGCAGAACGGGCTTGACGCTTTCGGCAAGCGGAAAACGATACATCGCCACGTCGGCCGGACGGTCCGGGCGCCGTGGAATGACTTCCCCGCGCTCACGCAACGCACGCGGCACGTGATCAAGCGCGCTGGATGCTTCAGCTTGCCCCGGACGAGCACGAGGGACCGGCACACAAGCGTCGCCCTCGGGAAGCTGAAAAGGTCCGCACGAAACCGCGAGCGCTGGCGCAGCGAGCCCTGACGTGACGTTGGGCGCCGGCTCGGGTGTTTTTTCCTTCGTCAAGCCGAACATGCCGACAGCCGCGACGAGCGCAGCAAAGACGGCGGCACGTACGAGCGGCTGCATGCCACGGCTATAGCCCATTGCGACGTCACGTTCGACGTGTCGGGTGGTCTTTCCCGACCGTGGTCAAATCATGTTCTCATTCGATGAAAATGGGCGGCGCGACTTGCGAAATACGAGGCGTGTTGATAGCTCCTGTCTTTGTGCAAGACCGACCTTCGATCGAACAGTCCCTGACCTCCCTCTTCGACGCGGAGCGCACCGTGCGCCGCCTTCACGACGAGCTTGCTCGACAGCCGGAAGCTGCGCTCCTCGCCACTCTCACCGACGCAATCGCTTCAGCCCTGCGCGAAACTGACGAAGACGAAGCGGGATTACGCCTCGTGCGTATCGCTTCGCTCCTCGGAGAACTCGAAGGGCAAGGCGTCGTTGATGCGCTCATCGACGTTCTGACTTCGGAAAATCCCGAAGCTCGCAGCCACGCGGGCGAAGTGCTCGAAGGCCTCGCGTTTGATCGTTTCAAGGAAGTCGCGCGTGGCGTTGAACGAGCCTTGAAGCGTTTGCCGGTGGGATCGCCGGCACTCCCTGAATTGCCGTACATCCTCGTGGAAATCCCCGAGCCTGGTGTGATCAAGTTGCTTGGACAGTTCTTGCGTCATGCAGACGCGGATGCCGTTGCGGCAGCGATCGAAGCGCTCGTGCAGGTTGGTGATCCATCAGCTGCACGCATGATCGAGCCACTGATCGACGACATGCGTACCGTGGAACTCGACGAAGACGGATCCGACGGAAGCACGGAGCTGACGCTGGGTGAACTTGCTGAAGAAGCGCTCGAGATTCTTACGGGTGGAGGCGACGACGGCGGGGACGAACCTGCGAACGGTCAAGGCTTACCGTCATGAACATTGGCGCTCCGCTTTCGGCGACGGACGCTGCACTTTTTGATGCATCCGTGATCCCTCGGTATCTCGCCAACTTCGGCGTTCCCGCCGTAGAAATGGCGATTCCTTATTCGCCGGCGACGATACTCGACATTGGGTGCCGAACGGGGTTTGTCGAAGCGCTCCTCGCGGAAAAACTTCCCGGGGCAAACATTTATGGATACGACCCTTCGCCCGACGCCATTGCTTTGGCTCGGGCGAAGGCGGCGACCCTCACGGGGGTCAACATTGCGTTTGATGTGGTCACGCAATTGCCCTTGCCATTAAACGATTCGAGTTTCACGCACGGGTTATTGATTCATCCGGACGTGAGTGCTGAAGTGCGGTTCACGCTGCTGGCCGAATTGCGGCGTGTCTTGGTTCCGGGTGGTCAAGGGCTCGTGGCATTGCCGGTACGCGGGTCGTTTCCCGAGATTTACGACATGTTGCGTGAATACGCATTACGCCAAGACTTGGCGGATTTCGGCAAAGCGGTGGAGCTATCGGCGGCGAGTCGTCCTACGATTGAATCGTTGTCGGAGGAACTCGAAAAGGTTGGATTGGCTGAAGTGGACGTCGACGTGCAATTGATTGGCGTCTCATTTGCGAGCGGTCGTGAATTCCTGGACGATCCGATATCGCAGCTCGTGGTTTTTCCGGACATGCGCGCATTGCTCGAAGCGGACGGGCCGTCGATTGATGCGGCGTTCGCTTATGTGCACGATGCGATATCGAAGTATTGGTCGGAAGGTGCGTTCGAATTGACGGTGAACGTCGGGGTCGCGAGCGGTAGACGGTGGGAGTGAGTAGCCATTTCCGTCAGGGAATGGCCTTGCCGCCGGACAACGTAACGATCGTATTCATCAACGCCTTGAGTTCAGGGCAGGCCTCGACGGCAACCGAAAGATCATTCTCTCTGAGAATGCGCAAAGCATCCCGCGGTTTGACGTAGCTATCTCGACAGTTTCCGCGCTCGAAAATGTCTTTGATTCGGTATGCCGGCGGTCGATCATGGTTCACGAGCTCGGGTAGCCCGGAAGGCGCTGCCTTGTTATGATGAGCAAGTTTTTGAATCGTGGACCAATAGGGCAATAACCACGCCTCGAAGTCGTGCTGTGCGACGTGCGGAAAGAATCGGTCATTCGGACCAACCCATTCTCTCATTTTTGCTTTCGCATCCGCAGCGTCAACGAATAATTTCTGACCGGTGTAGACGTCCGTCAATGCAATGACTGCGTCCGCAACAGGCCGTTTCGTCAAAGCGGCGTCGACCACGCGACGAAGCTTGTCGCGCATCGGAATGAGCCCATGGTAAGGCCACGGGTCCAACTTGGGCATTAGACCCACAAGCCGCCTCGACAGATAACTCCGCAACACAGGCAGAAACACCTGCTCGGTTTTTCCTTCCACCAACAGAACGATTCTCACGCCGTTTCCCCCAAGCGCTGCATACGCCAGAGTTCGTCCAGACTATAATCGCTGAGCCATTCGTCAATTTCCATCTTGTTGGCCCAGGTAAACTTGGCCGCCCCAACGGAATTCTCTACGACCAACAGTTCCTCAGGCCGCAAGAATCGAACGAGCCTGTCCGAATGTGTCGCGACAATGATCTGGCTGCGCACCGACGCTTCCCGTATGAGGTCCACCAGCAAACTCTGCAACGCCGGATGTAAACTGACTTCAGGTTCATCCAACAGAACGATGGGCGGCAAATCGCGACTGCCGAGAAGCGTTGCCAACCACAAGAAGCGCAAAGTCCCTTCCGAAAGCTGATGCATATACATCGGCTTCGAATAGTTTTTCTCTTTCCACGTCATGGACAACATACCCGCTGCCGCAGGCGGAAATGCAAGACGCTCGAAATCAGGAAACGCCGCCGCTAGGGTATCTTCCAGTATTTCAAATCGAGCGGGATCGCTTTCTCGTAGCGAATAGAGACAACTTACCAAATCCTCACCTTGCGCCCCCGGAAGCGTCGCGGGACGCATTTGTTGCGGCATCCGCACCGGCGACTTCGGTGCCACGTTCAACGACGCGTAAAACGTGGTTGCGGCAAGGGTTCGTCGCAGTTCCTCGGGCTCGCGAAACATCTTGGGCACCTGCGCCAATGCCGTTTCGAGCGTATCCATGGGCCAATCGGGTCGCATGAGGTTGCGAACACCCGTATCGTAATACCGGATATTCCCATTGATGGCTTCGATATGCTTGAATGGGCTCGCCAGTCCCCGATCTTGCGTCAGTTGCTCCGTTTGAATCGCGTAGCCTTGTCCGCGCGGCTCGATGCGCAATTTGTATTCGATCGGCTCATGACCTTCGACCGGCATCGACAAATCGAATTCCAGTGCTCT
Source organism: Polyangiaceae bacterium (assembly GCA_031415295.1). Lineage (GTDB taxonomy): Bacteria > Myxococcota_A > Polyangia > Polyangiales > Polyangiaceae > Polyangium. The sequence continues at coordinate 9,985 of JANORL010001048.1, forward strand.
CGATTTGTCGCGAGTCAGAATGTCCGCAATGCCCCCGAATTCGGAAATTTTGCTTGAAAGCTGACCATTGCACGATGAAGCGAGAAGCGCGAGTGTTTCAAGAAATGACGTTTTTCCGGCCCCGTTTGCTCCAATGATGACGCAGAATGGCTTCATCTCCAGGTCGACATCCAAGAGCTTCCGGTATCCGCGGATATGAAGACGCGCGATCGTCGTCATGAAGCCATCCTTTTTTTCGTGAATGATTCCGATTTCGATCGCCTCACCCCACCACCAAGTTTACGATCTTTCCCGGCACGTAAATGAACTTCTTAATGGTTTTCCCCGCCGTGAACACCGCCACGCCTTCCGCCGCCAATGCCGCTTCGCGCGCCACTTCCTCCGATGCTTTCACCGGCAACGTCACGCGCCCGCGCACTTTGCCATTCACCTGCACCGCCATTTCAATCACGTCGTCCACACAAAGCGCCGGATCGAACGTCGGCCACGCTTCCAACGATAAACTCCTTGGATTGCCCCACAAATGCCAGATTTCTTCCGCTACGTGTGGCGCAAATGGCGAAACGATGAGCGCCAATGCTTTCGCCGCTTCACGTGGGACTTCCTTGAATGAACCCAAGTGATTGAGCAGCACCATCATCGCCGATATCGCCGTATTAAACGACAAACTCGCAATGTCGTCCCCTACCTTCTTGATCGTCCGATGCAACTGCCTGCGCGTCGTTTCGTCGATCGTATCCGTCAGCGGCCTCGTCAATATCGAATAGAGCCGATCCCGAAAACGTACGACGCCCTGAATCTGCGACGATTGCCACGGTTTTACCGCTTCGAGCGGCCCCATGAACATCTCGTACAAACGCAAACTATCCGCGCCATACGCTTTCACGATATCGTCGGGATTCACGACATTCCCAAGCGATTTCGACATTTTTTCGCCATTCTCGCCCAAAATCAATCCTTGGTGCACCAACTTCTTGAACGGCTCTAGATCCGACACGATACCCATGTCGTAAAGCACCTTGTGCCAGAATCGCGCATAAAGCAAATGGAGCACCGAATGCTCCGAACCACCGACGTACAAATCGACTGGCATCCAATCCGCATATGCTTTTTTGCTGAATGCCTCGTCGTTATTGTGCGGATCCAAAAATCGCAAATAATACCAACACGACCC
>JANORL010001049.1:0-12200 GCA_031415295.1 Polyangiaceae bacterium
TCTCGAGCGCGCGCTTCACTCCTGCCGCGTCACCACGACGAACAGGCCCCGTCAACGCCGCGGGCAAACCCATCGCTTCGACGTTATCAGCGACGCTTCGAAGCAGCGGTCCGAGCATTTTGGCCGCGGTTTTCGCATCCACTCCCGCACGCCCCAGCAGGTCCACGCCACCTGCCGCTAACGCCGCGGCGCCGTTCGCCACAAGGCCCGCCGACGCGTGGCGACGCGAACGAGATCATCGGATGCATCTGCGCAACCGCGACGTTCGCACTACGCAACGGCGCGAGCGGCTCGGGTCCAAGCGCGCCTGCACAATGCACGACGACCACTTCACGATGCCCGATCAGATGCGCGTCGCGTAGTCGTTCGGCGAGCGGCAACAAGTCCCGATCGCGAACGGCAAGGACCACGAACGGCGCGTCGATCGGCTTCGAGGGCAAACCTTTTCGTAACGCCCGCAACGTCACGTTGACGCCGACATCACGCAGCGCCCGCGCCAAACCCGACCCCACCTTGCCCGCGCCGATGATGTACACGCTGTCCAAATCCGACATCAGTTTCTCCGGTACAACCCGCGCTCCGCGACGAGCGCCAAGACGCTCCGTGGGACGAGTTTTTCTAGACGCACCAAGTCTCCGTGCGCCAACGCTTCGCGCACTTCCGTATTCGATGCCCGCGGCAAAATCGCTTCGGGTGCACCTTCGGCACTGACGCCCGCTCGTCCGACGATGATGGGCGGCGCAATTTCCGCGATACGATCGAAACGATGCCACTTGGGCAAATCGTTCACGACGTCCGCACCGATGAGCAGACGCATCGACCAATCGGGATGCAACACGGCCAAGTGTTCGAGGGTTCGTAAGGTCAAACTTTCGCCATCGAGGTCGCGTTCGACCGCCGAAACGAAGACCCGCGGGATCCATTCGAATGCCCGACGACACATGTCGAGTCGATCGTCGAACGAAACGAGTTCTTTCGAAAATGGATGTTTGTACACGGGCACGACGAGCACCTCGTCGACAGGTTCGGTCGACAAGACGTACACGGCAGCGAGCACGTGGGCGATGTGCGGCGGATTAAAACTACCTCCGAAAATCGCGACGCGTGGCCCTTTGGGTCCGGTCGGTCCGGACGAACTCGGTTCAACCAGCGTTGTTGCCACCTTGCACCCGCATCTTGATTCCGGGAAGCATCGAGCCTGTGCCTCCGAGCATTTCTTCGGAAAGGATCGAGCCGTCGATGTTGCGAATCTCGATCCGCACGCCGCCATTGGGTCCTTCGCCCAAAACAGCAAGACCACCTTGGGGACCGTCGAGGGGTCCAGGCGTGATGAACATGCGAGTACCGATGCGTTTGACCTTGGGTTCGGCGCTGCGCCCGTAGACGAACAACGTCGCTCCGACGACGTCTTCTTCATCGAGAATCGCTTTGTCGTACACAAACAGGGTCACGCGCCCGTCGAAAATTTCCACGGTCCGCCGGTTGCCCTCGGGCAAACTCGCGAGCGCTCGTAAACGCCCACGAGCTCGTTCAGCCGAGACAAACGAATCGATCGCTTCGGGCGATGCGTTGGCGCAACGTACGGTCGCTCGAGCGAAGAGGGAGTCTTCGTTCGGATTGTTGCCGACGAGCGATCGCGCCCAAGCCTTCGCGACAATGTCGAGCGCGCCGTCCGTTGCCAAATACAAGACTTTTTGTACGCCAACGACGTCGAGCAAACACTCCACGGCTCGCGCAACCGCACGCACGTCTCCTTTGGCGGGTCCGATGATCCCGAGGCGCATCAACGCGCAGACTAGATCACCCACGACCAGGTCGGGGAGAGAAGTCACATGCCATGGCGATTGGCGTACGAGACGCATGACGAGAAGCACTCCATCCGTGCGTGAACGACCCGTGCTATAGCCGCGGGACACGCATGTTTCGGCGCACGGGCCCACTCCGAGATCCGGTCACCGTTTACCTCGACGGGTCACCATTACCCGCCGAACGAGGCGAACCTTTGGCAATCTCGCTGCTTGCGGCGGGAAAAACCATCCTTTCACGAAGTCCGAAACTTCATCGCCCCCGAAGTGCATCGTGTTTGCGAGGCGGATGCGAAGGCTGTTTGATGCGCGTGCAAGGCACGCCAAACATCATGACGTGCCTCGTACCTGTTCGTGGCGACGAACGGATCGATGCGCAAAACGTCGTTGGATCACGCAAAGCCGATCTTTTGAGAGTGAACGATTGGCTCTTCCCGCACGGATTTGATCATCACCATTTCATGACCGAGGTTCCCGCGCTCGGACCGATCGTCCAAAGCTTTGCGCGCAAAATATCTGGCCTTGGACTGCTTCCCTCCGAAGTGCAGCCCGTTTTACCAGCCCGTACACTCGATGCAGACGTCGTCGTCATCGGCGGAGGTCTCGCGGGACTCGTCGTCACGAGTCGTCTCGAAGCGCGCGGCAAACGTGTCGTTTTGGTGGATGACGGAGTTTGTCTCGGTGGATCGTTGAACCTGCTTCCGGAACACGCGGATCTGCTCGCGTCATTACGCCCGAAGCAAGCAACGGTGTTTGTCCAGTCCACTGCTGCGGGGGTTTATCAAGGCGAACTCGTGGTGGCGACAGCAGGTGGTGCTGTGGTCGTTCGAGCTGAAAACAAGGTATTTGCAACGGGTGCCCACGACGGAGTGTTGGCTTTTCCGGGCAATGATCTTCCCGGTGTTTTTTCAGCTCGCGCGCTGTGCGTCATGTTGATTTACGGGGTTGAGCCAGACGAACCCTTTGCGGTGATTGGCGACGGAATTTGGGCGGATGAACTCGAGCGCCGAATGGGTGATCGCGTCACGCGTCTGAGCGAAAGCGACGTCGAGGCAATACGCGGAGCATCGACGGTCAAGAGCGTCACGATTCTCGACGGGAAACGCAAGAAGGCGTTGAACGTGCGAGTGGTCGGAGTGGCGAGCAAAGGCGCGCCCGCGTTCGAATTGGCGGCGCAGGCGGGGGCCAGCGTGCGATTCGAAGCGGAACGCGGTTATGTTATTGAATGCGACGGGGATGGCCGTGCGGGGAATACGTTGTGGGCCGTGGGAGAAAACACGGGAATGGATTTTGACGTTGGGGCCATCGTGGCATCTGCCGAGCGTTGTGCGCAGGCGATAACCCGCTGATGCGTGATCCAACCATTACGGAGCTTCAGGTTTTACTGCGGGTTGTTCGCACGTCACGGTAGCGATGTCGGTCGTTTCTTTGATAGTGCCGATACCGTCGCACACATCGAGGTATGCGTAGGTGGCGCTGCCATTGTTTTTAAGACAATTGGTCAATTCGCCCATCATATTCATTTTCGCTGGATCCATGCAGCCTACATGCAAAACATCGGGGACCGGATCGGCCACGACGAGCGCGCCAACCGTAGGGTCGGTGACCAAGCCATTTTTCGCGAATGTATTGTCGTGGATGTAGTTTCCCTCGGGATATGCGTCGAAGTTCGGGTCCTTCGCCATTCCCACAAACGGCTCCGTGTAGCTCAGAATGAGGATTCCAGTCGTATCGTTGTCTAGTATTTGGTTTTTTGCGATTTCGTTTTTATCCGTCGCGAGCAACACCATTCCGCATCCACGCGGGACGGTAGCGACCTGTGTGCCCGGTTCGGCGAAATTGGGTTCGTCGTTGTTCTCGAAAATGTTGTCATGCACGTATGCTCGACCCACGCCACCATTTTGTACGGGCAGGTCGGGGAGGTTAAAGATGAGAAATCCGGCCGTATTGTCGTGCGCGTGGTTATTGTATGCCTCGGCTTCGATGGTGTTTTCGAGTTCATAACCCGCCACATTGCCATACGCTTCGTTGTTGACGAGCAAGACACGTCGCGATTGTCCTACGTAGATGCCTGCGTCACGTGACCCTTTTACGACACATCCATCAATGGTCACGCCTTCGCTGCTGACCGGATAAATCCCATACGCGCCGTTGTCGACGGATGCGTCAGCGTCCCAAATGACGGCAACTTTGCGATAAACGACGTCTTTGACACCGGTGGCGCGAATACCGTCTCCGGGAGGGTTCTTCACGGCAAACGCTTCGACCGTAACGCCGTCGCTCGTGATTTGCACGCCGTTGGCGCCGACTTTTTGACCACTGAAATCGAGAATTGTGCTGTCTTTGCCTTGACCACGCAACGTGAGTCCGGTTTGCGCGATCGACACTTCGGTATCGAATTTGAACGTGCCTCGTCCAAGACAAACCGTGCTTTCTGCTTTGGCATTGATGAGGGCTTCTTGTACTTTTTCTCCATCATTGGCAGACGGCTCGACGATCGTATCGCAGCCAGTGTAATCGGGTGCTGGCGGGCCTGCCGGAGCGGGCTCGCTGCATGCAGGCAGCGCGAATGCGGCAATCATCAAAGCGAAGGACGTGAGGTGAACGTTTCGAATGGACATAACGGGGCCTCCTCGGCAAATCCAAAGATTACCGCACAATCCATCCAGGCGTCCATCGAAGCATCAACGTCATCGATCTTCGGTGCGTTGCTTGAATTTCACGGTGAGCCTGTTCGGCATTGCGGAGGGCATTCTAAGGTTCGTTAACAACGACCTTTCCAACTATCCGGATGACGATGTTGATGCATTACAGCAATGATCTCGATGATGGCTCTTGATTCGCGATACAGAATTCCATACGGAAAACGACGCATTTGGCAGCATCGGACATCACCAGAAAGCGTCGGCCACGCTGCGGGCATATCACGAATTCGTTGAATCGCGCTTTGCACTTCGTCGGTAAATGCAATGCCGAGCCCGGGCGCACGTTCGTCGTAAAACAGAATCGCCTCACGAAACTCCTTGCGCGCCGCCGGATGGAATTTGAAACGTTTCACCGGCAAATCGCGCGCATCTCACGCATGACGTCTTCGCCGTCAAGCAAATCGACCTCTTCAGTATCGATCTGACGCACCCGCTCATCCGCTTCGCAAGCCCAACTGCGCTCAATCGACTCGCTCTCGGATGAACCAAGGCTATCCAGCAGAATGCGAGCAAGCAACGCACGCGAAGACATCGGCATCGAAAGGATCTCGTCGGTGATGCGCTGTAGATCGGGCGGCATGATGATCTCCGTTGAGGGACTCTACCAAGAGCATCGCCCCGTCGCAAGCAGAACCTTTCTGCTCCGACCTTGAGAAGCCGTCGCGTGAGCGACCAAGACAAACGGCTCGTCACCCATCGATCAACGTATCGAATAGGCCAATCCCGCCGGCGGTAAACACCACGCCAAACACGCCCATAATCGCCACGTAATCAAACAGTTCGCCCACGGATGCGCCGCCAAACAGTTCGCGCGTTCCTGCAACAGCCGCCAGAAGCGTCGGTGCCAGCAAGGGGAAAAACACACTCGCCAGCACCAAATCCCGCGCACGTGTACGCACCGTCATCGCTCCAAAAAGCGTCCCAACAGCCGCAATCCCTGGCGTCGCGGCAAGCGAAATCAGCGCGAGCCCCGGTCCCACTTCCCAAAGATCCACAGAAAACAAAAGCGCCGTCACTGGCACGACGATCAGTTCGACGAGCCAAACGAAAATCGCAATACTGACCGCTTTGCCGGCGAATAACGCTGCCCGCGAAAGCGGCAGCACCAACAAACCCAAAAGCGCGCCGTCGTCCCGTTCGCGTTGCCAACTTCGCCCAATGGCCAATACCGAGGCAAATGCGACGGCCACCCAAATCACGCCCGGCGCCACGCCTTGCGTCGACGTAGCGCCTACATGAAATGCAAGCGACGCAATAACCGCCACGAGTACCGCGAAAAACCCGCTCGTCGTGACAATCTCGCCCGTGGAAAGTTCAATAGCGAGATCTTTGCCCGCGATGATGACCGCTTGCCGAAAGAACCGTTCAAGGTGCTTCATACGGCCGTCCGGCGGGCAGTCATGAAATCACATCGCTCATGAAACGCTCAGCCACGGGTTTCTCAAACCTAAGCGGCAGCTTTCGCCGATACTTTCTGCGCCTTGCCCCGTTTGTCCAGGCTCTTCCACCGGTCATAAAGACGAGGCACCGGATATGCTTCGAGACGACCTCGAAGACCTGCATCCTTCGATCGATTTTCCAGCGCCAAGATCGCGTCGACGAGCTTGACGCGCGAGCCAAACTTTTCCTTCACCGCCGAAAGCGTGTCGTGAAGCCGCAACAGTTTCGCGTTCGAAACGTTGTCGAGTCCCCGCGAACCCCCGTGATCCGAGTTCGTCCGCGCGAGCCATACTTCTTCCGACGCGAGTTGTTTGACCGCTTCGACGAGTTTTTCCTTGTCGCCGAAACGCTCTTTCATGATCGCGAGCGGTGCCTTGTTTGCCATGATGTTCTCCTCGGCAGGGCAGGACAAACCCACGTTCGACCCGCCGTGCCGTTTGCAGTGCGCGAGATGACTCGCGCGGTAAAGACGGCCCTTCTTAGCAGACCGAGCGCGCTGGTCGCAAGGCTTGTGGCGAACAAAATCCTCGGGATGGATCAAGTTCGTCATCGGGCCGTCGCTTCCGTTCGATTCTTGTGCTAGACGCGCGGGCCATGTCGTCCGGAAAGCCGCGTGTTCGTTTCGCCCCGTCTCCGACGGGATATCTGCACATCGGTGGTGTGCGCACTGCCCTGTTCAATTGGCTTTGGGCTCGCAAAACGGGCGGAACCTTTGTCTTGCGTATCGAAGACACCGATCAAGAGCGCAGCACGCCCGAGAACGAACAGATCATTTTACGCGACATGCGCTGGCTGAATCTCAACTGGGATGAAGGCCCCGATGTCGGCGGACCGCACGGACCGTACAGGCAGATGGAGCGCCTCGAGATTTACCGCGAGTTCGTGGACAAACTCATATCAAAAGGCGCGGCATACCGCTGCTACTGCACGAAAGAGGAACTCGACGCGCAGCGGGAAGCCCTAAAAAAACAGGATCCGAAAGCGCAATTTCGGTACCCGGGCACGTGTCGCGATCGTCAAGGTCCCACGCCAGATCGCCCGGCCATCGTGCGGTTTCGCGCGCCTTCGAGCGGCAACGTCGTGTACCGGGACCTCGTTTTCGGCGAAGTCGCGACGCCCAAATCCACGTTGCAAGACGCCGTGATCATGCGTGCGGATGGAGTGCCCCTGTACAACCTCGGCGCGGTCGTCGACGACATCACGATGGGCATCACGCTCGTAGCCCGCGGACGTGATCACATGATCAACACACCGCCGCAGATCTTGCTGTACGAGGCGCTCGATGCGCCACTGCCACAATTTGCACATTTGCCCATGATGCTCGCCCCGGATGGTCAAAAACTTTCCAAACGGCACGGCGCAGTTTCCGTCGGCGAATATCGCGATCGCGGCATTCACGCGATGGGCCTGATGAATTATTTGGTGCGTTTCGGCTGGTCGTTCGGGGACCAAGAAGTATTCTCCATGCCGGACCTCATTTCCAAGTTTGGGTGGGAAAACTGTAGCAAATCCGATGGCAAATTCGACATGAAGAAACTGTCGGCCATTGCTTTCGAGCACTTGAAGAGTCCGACGCTCACGCCCGAGGATGCATACATCGACGAACTATCCAAGTTTGTCGAAAAACGCGGATACACCGGAATCGATCGGGCGCGACTGGCAGCCCTTTTGCCGCTCGTGCGGGAGCGGGCGTTGTCGTATCTCGAGGCTGCGGAATCATTGGACTATTTTTTTCGCGACCTACCCGTTTATGACGAGAAAGCCGTCAAGAAGGTTCTCGGTGCGGACAAAGCGGCAACGCTGGAAAAGGTTCGCGGACTTTTTGCATCGGTCGATGATTTCAGTGCGAAAAACGTCGATACACAATTTCACGAGTTCATCCAAACGAACGGTCTTGAAATCAAAGACGTGGCGCAACCCGTACGTGTCGCCGTAACGGGTCGATCGGCGAGCCCTGGTCTTTTCGACGTCTTGGCGCTCGTCGGCAAAGAGCGCGTCCTTTCGAGAATCGACCACGCCATTGGTCTTTGCCGCAGCGCAGCGAGTTGACAAGCTCATGAATCACGCCTGGGTAACGTTATTTGCGTCGGGTCCGGCGATTGCAGGCCCGACGCTATTCGAGACAGGCGTCAAGGCGCTATTTCCTCTCGTGGCTTGTTTGGCGCTCGCGCCGGTGCTTTGGGTCTTTTTCGGGAGCACGTGGCGCGAGCTGGACGTCATCGCGCACGAAAATCAGCGCAAGACGCTTGTTTCGGGCAGCTACAATCCACGCCCTGCGGTGCTTTTCGTCATTACGGCGCTCGTCCTTACGCTTCAGGAGTATTACGGGGGGCGTGAATTTTACGAAACGTTTTTGCGGCCATCTTTCCGCGATATCGAGCGTTCGGGGCCATTGGGGGCGGCGCTGATCAACCTCAAGCGTTACAACGAATTGTACAGTTATGGTTGGTGGGCGTTTACGCGTGTTTTCGGCTATGTCGTGATGCCCATGGCCATCTGGAAAATCATTTTCCGCAAAGATAGCCTGCTCGACATGGGGCTACGTTTTAAAGGTTTTTCTAAACACGCCTGGATTTATTTGTTGTGTTTGGGTGTCGTGTTGCCCGCGGTTTACATCGTGTCGCTCACGCCCGAATTCGGCAATTATTATCCATTTTACAAACAATGTTCACGCTCGTATGTCGATTTTCTCCTCTGGGAATTGATGTACGCGGCGCAATTCTTTGGCCTCGAGGTATTTTTTCGCGGTTTTTGGCTTTCAGGGCTACGTTCGACGCTTGGTTCTGGCGCCATTTTTGCCATGTGCGTGCCTTATTGCATGATTCATTATGGCAAGCCATATCTCGAAGCGGCGGGCGCCATCGTTGCCGGCATTGCGTTGGGATCGCTTGCGATGCGCACGAAAAGCATTTATTCAGGGTTTTTGGTGCACATTACCGTCGCGCTCTCCATGGATATCCTGGCGCTTGCGCACCGAAATGCCCTGCCCACATCGTTGTGGGGTAAATAAGAAGAGCCGACTGGGAACATTCGACCCTTACGGATCGTTCGCTTTTGTCGAAAGGCATGCTACCCTCCGCTCGAATGCTCCTTCGTTCCCCTTCGCCCGCACGGCTGCTCCTCGGCGCTCTCGTCGTGGGCGTTTTTTCGCTCGTGACGGACACGGCGGATGCGGATATTTACACGTATACCGACGCGCAAGGGAATGTAATCATTTCCAGTCAACCGACACGTGGAAATGGTGCAAAAAAAGTCGACAAGATTTCTTCGGGCAAGAGCGGCAAGAAAAAGACGCACGACATTCTGCCCATCATGCCGAGCGATCATTCACCCGAACGGCATAATCGGTATGATGCGTGGATTCGCGAAGGGGCACGTCTCTACCGTTTGCCGGAAGAATTCATTCGCGCAATCATCAAATGCGAAAGTGATTTCGATCCGCGCGTCGTTTCGCCCGTTGGCGCTCAAGGCCTCATGCAAATCATGCCCGCTACCGCACTGAGAATGCAAGTACGCGATGCGTTCGATCCGCGCGAAAACATCCTCGGCGGATCACGATACCTGCGCATTCTAGCCAATACGTTTAATGGCGACCTCGAAATGACCATTGCCGGCTACAATGCCGGAGAAAATGCAGTTTTGCGATATCAAGGCATTCCGCCTTATCCAGAAACGCAAGGCTACGTCACGTGCGTGGTTGCTCATTACCGCGCGTTCAAGACAACACGAGCCGAGCGCGAAACGACACCAGCCCACCACACGCCCTAAACGCGTCGCGTCGTGCGTCAGGTTCGCTTAGAGGCGCGTCAGAGGCGCGTCAAACGCGACGCAGCACTCTTTCAAGCCCGCACCCTGAGCGGTACTTTTGACTCTTCGGCTTATCTTCGCACGACTCGCTTGCAAGAAACTCGGATTGATCTATAGGCACGGTCCGGCACCCGGCCTGGGAGAGTGCTCATTAGGCCGCTACGTCTGATGAACAACCTCGACACCGAGTACCGCCTACGAATACGAATAAATGAAAGGAGCCGCGCCGGCGCGCAGCCATGACCGACACAAGCCTCGTCGAGCTCCATAAGCGACCCACGTACGAAATTGTTCCACTGAAACCACCCGTCGATCCTTCGACGCTCGAGTATAGAAACTTCAGGGAAGTGCCCGAGTGGCGGCGCATTCCTGCGTATGCCGACGTCACGGACGAACAATTCTACGATCACAAGTGGCAGTCGAAGAAATCGATTACGCGCCCCGACAAACTGCTCGAAACGTTGCGTGGACTCGTCAGTGAAGAGTTCATCAAGGACGCGACCGAAGGGTTTGCCCGTGCGCCGATGAGCGTACGCGTGTCGCCGTATTTGTTGTCGCTGATCGACTGGAACGACCCCGTTCGTGATCCTTTGCGCATACAGTTCATCCCGCTAGCGTCCCGTTTTTTGCCCGATCATCCGAAGCTTGGTTTGGATTCGTTGCATGAACGAGCCGACGCTCCCGTTCCGGGTTTGACGCATCGGTACGTCGACAAAGCTCTCTTTTTGCCGCTCGATACGTGTCCGGTCTACTGTCGGTTCTGCACACGTAGTTATGCCGTCGGGATCGACACCGAAGAGGTCGAGAAGACGCACTTCAAGGTCGATGACCAGCGTTGGAAGGCGGCGTATTCGTACATCGCATCGCGGCCCGAGTTGGAAGACATCGTGGTGTCGGGCGGAGACGCGTACAATTTGCGCCCGGAGCAGATTCGCAGCATCGGCGAGACGCTGCTGAATATGGGCAACATTCGGCGCATTCGTTTGGCCACCAAAGGTCCGGCGGTCATGCCGCAGAAGATTCTGACGGACGACGAATGGATTGACGCGGTGACGTACATCGCGGCTTTGGGACGAAAACTCCACAAAGAAGTCGCGGTACACACGCACTTCAACAATCCCAACGAGATTACGGGAATCACGCGCGATGCAATGCTGAAACTGTTCGAGCGTGGCATTATGGTGCGCAACCAAAGTGTACTCATTCGCGGCGTGAACGACGATCCGGAAACGATGAAACTGCTCGTCAAACGTCTTGGGCACGTCAACGTGCATCCGTATTACGTCTACGTGCACGATATGGTCCAAGGGGTGGAAGAATTGCGTACGACGGTCGCGACAGGCATTGCGATTGAAAAACACGTCCGTGGTTCGACGGCCGGATTCAATACGCCAACGTTTGTCGTGGATGCTCCTGGTGGCGGCGGCAAACGCGACGCTCATTCGTACGAGCATTACGACCGGACGACGGGAATCAGCGTGTATGAAAGCCCGAGCGTGAAGCGCGGGCATCGATACATGTATTTCGATCCGGTCGATCAGCTTCCGCCGGAAGGTCAAGCGCGCTGGGCAAACCCCGCCGAGCATCAAGTGATGATGAACGAAGCATTAAAAGCGCTCGAATAACCCACCCTCGTCACGCTCTCTCAACCAATCAATTTGTCGACAACGGCCACTCCAACAGCGCCAGGATCAATGCAATGTCCCGGCGCAAGAGCGGCTCTCGCAATTTGCGGGCTCGTTCTTCGAGCGTTCGTTGATCTTCACTTCGTCCCAATTCTCCCGCACGTAGGTGTCGCAACACGAGAGCACGAATGGCAGCTTCGGCCGCGAGGTATTCAAGGCTGCAAGGAAAATCGAGGCATTGCGGATCGTACCAGCGCATCTTGTCGACCAATGCATCGCGACCCGTCGTCAATCGCAGTCCTGTTACGACCAAATGGCGCAAGAGACCTAGAGGTGGAGTATCGCGCAAAACGGCTTCCCCAGAACGCTTGTGCTGCGCTTCGATAAATTTTTCTGGATCGATATTGATCGCGTAATAGTCCTTTTCGGCCCCTTCCCCTGCCCGCACGGCAACGGCTCCACGTAAAAAACCAATAATCATTTCCGCCTGCAGGTCGCCCAGCGCCTCGAGTTTTCCGACGTATTCGGGCGCTCGCGGGTCGTTCGCCCGCACGGCTAGTGTGGCACGCAAACGCTCGAGTTCCGCAAGGCGGTCATGTTGGGGCGGAAGGTTTTTTAGGGCAAGGTCCACGAGACGCTCGCTTTCAGGTTCGTCCCCGACCATTGCGGCAAACATGCCCAGGGCTGCCTGCAAGTTTGCCCGTCGCTCTGGAAGATTTGCCAGACCGCCGCTCGCGACCTCCAAACGCGCCAGCGTTGAGATTTGGATTGCATGTACGACACCGGGGTCATGGGATTCGGCTGGGGCATCGAGCAAC
>JANORL010001050.1:0-12564 GCA_031415295.1 Polyangiaceae bacterium
CGTGCCCATTTCTACGGTAAAACGCGGGCGTGATTAGCACCGAGCACGACCCGATCAAGCCCCCGACGCTCCCGCCAAAACCCGCAACCCTCGTCTGCGTTTCCAGCTATTTCAAGGGCAACGACTTCTTGAAGCAAGCCAAGGAACAAGGCTGGAACGTTGTCTTGTTGACGCTCGAGTCACTGCTTGGTCACGCCTGGGATCGTTCGCACATCGATGAAGTGTTCGGTATGCCCGAACTGAGCAATCGGCAAAGCGTCGTCAATGCCGTGAGTTATTTGGCTCGAACGCGAAACATCGAACGGGTCGCACCGCTCGACGACTACGACGTGGAGCTCGCTGCACACTTGCGCGAACACCTGCGTATTCCCGGCATGGGCGAAACAACGGCGCGGTATTTTCGCGACAAACTCGCGATGCGTGCGCGTGCAAAGGATCGCAACATCGCGGTACCCGAATTCGTGCACGCGCTGAATGACGATCGTGTGCGGCAATTCCTGAACAGCGTTCGAGGTCCATGGCTACTCAAACCTCGCGCTGACGCTGGATCCATCGGCATCAAGAAGGTCGAGCGGGCGCAAGACGCTCTCGACATGATCGAAAAACTCGGCGACGACCGTTCACGTTACGTGCTCGAACGCATGATTCCCGGCCAGTTTTTCCACGTCGACTGCATCGTTTCGGAACGCCAAATCGTGTTCGTCGAAGCGCATCAATACCGCACGAGTCTCTTCGAAGTCGTCAACTACGGCGGCCCTTCCGCCACACAAACAATCGATCGTTCGAGCGATCTTTACCGCGATCTCGTCGACGTGAACGCACGCGTCATCGAACATATGGGACTCGTTCGCGGCGTCACGCACATCGAGTTCGTACGTTCCGCGGAAAACGGCCAGCTCTATTTCATCGAAGCAGCCGCGCGTGTCGGTGGAAGCCACACGTCCGACGTCGTCGAAGCTTCGACCGGCATCAATCTGTGGCGCGAATGGGCCAAGATCGAACTCGCCCAAGGAGAACGCGCCTACACGCTGCCCGAACGACGTCACGACTATGCGGGACTCATCATTTCGCTCGCCAAAGACGAACGTCCGAACACGTCTGCGTACAACGATCCCGAAGTCGTTTGGCGCGCCCCGGAAAAACCCTATCACGCTGCGCTCATCGTGCGATCGCCGGATCCGATGCGCGTGCAAGCGCTCGTTGAAAACTACGCGACGCGGTTTGTCCACGACTTCACCGTCGTGTTGCCTCCCAATGCGACGCGCGTTTGAGAGGGTGTTGAACAGGCTGCTGCGCATTGCACGGCGTCGGTCGGACTTACTCAGCGTACGATGTACGCTTCCGTCGTCCTCCCTAGCCGTACAACGCTCGCGACGCCTGTACAACACCCTCCAACTGGCGAAGGCGGGGTTTTACCCCGTACCCCACGAGGGGCTCCGCCGAATCGTACGAACGTTCAGCTCAAGACCCGCGGGCAAACCACACTCTGGCCGGGGGGTATGGGGGGCAGAGCAGTCGGCTCGTCTTTTGGGCCTTGCCCAAAAGACTTAAAGAGCCGCCTGCGGAGCCCCCCATCGTGACTGGCCTCGCGCAGCGCGTGTCCCACACGCGCGAAGCGAGCGTCCAGCTCAAGACCCGCTTTCAACCAGAAGATTCACCAGTGTTGCGATGGGGTGACCGGTTGGCCGGCCAAACTGCCAGTCCGGTGGATCCACCGCCACGCCGCCAATGTCCATGTGCACGAACGGCAACGTGCCGCCACGTAGACCCGACGCGATGTCGATGAACGCGAACGGGAACTGATGTCCACGCGGCGTGTTCACCGAAGCGAGTCGATTCGATGAGACGACGTCTTCCGCAGCAGAGCGTGCCGCGACAAACGTATAGTCTTCGCGACGCGGCCGCGATCGTTCTATCGGCTCGGCCCACATTTCTCCAAGCTCGTCCATTCGATCCATCACGCCTGCTCGTTTGGCCGCACCGTTGCCGATGACTCCAGCATAGGGACCAAACGCCCGATACACGTGCCCCGTCAACGTCGCGATCGACACGAGCAACGTCGGCGTCGAACCATCTGCAAGCGATTTTGCTGCAGCCAGCAGATCCGCGAGCACCAAACGCCCTTCGGCATCCGTGTTGCCAATACGCACACGCACACCTGAACGCCCGGTGATGATCTCGTCACTCACGAACGCATCTTCTCCGATGCTGTTACGAACAAGCCCCAAGAGGCCAATCACCCGCACGGGTAACTTGGCCAAAGCAGCCGCTAGAACGATCCCTGCAACCGCCCCTGCCCCGCCCTTGTCTCGCGACATGCCCGCCATGTGGCCGTCCGTTTTCAAGTCCGCACCACCCGTGTCATACGTCACGCCTTTTCCGGCAAGGATCACCGTCGACACAGGTTTGTCGGGTTCGTACGATAGTTTGACCACACACGGCCGGTGCCGCTCGACACCCATCGATGCTCGCGAAACCGCTGCGATCAGCGGATATGACGAAACGTCGTTCTCGACATTGACCTTCACGCCCACCGACGAAAACGTTTGAGTACAAAGCTCTGCGATCCGTCGAGGCGCCATCCGTTCAGGTTCGGTACCCGTGATGTCACGACACAACGTGCGTCCACGTTCGATCGCTTCGAGCAGCGGAATCCGCGATTCAAGTAGATCCACCACGCCGATCAGCTCGGCACCTTTCGCCGCCTTACCAGCTTCTCGAGCTTCGACCGATGCCCACTGGCTGCCCATGGCGGCAAGCGCTGCGACTTCACGCGCCAACACGAAACGACCTTGGCTAGGAGCAATGACCCACACGAGCGGCTTTTTGGCTCCTGCATCGATCGCTCGATTCGTTGCTGCTGCAACGGCTTCCGCCACGAGACGCACGTCTTCCGTATCGTCCGTAAGTGGTCCCATCGGCGCAATGACCAGTCGTTCGCCTGGCAGACCTGGTGCATGCAAAACGGATGGAGGTCGCGGTCCACGATCGAGCGTTTTGTCGGCACGCAAAGCTTGTCCGAGAACGGTCCCGATAACGCCTTCGAGAACCGCATGACTACGCACGGGTGCAGGCGCAACGACGACCAGCGCATCGAAAGGTTTGTCCGCAAGGGACGACAAAGTCAGATCACGCTCAGGGACGGATACGAGCGAAGGAGGCGTGTGGGGACTCATTGCGGGCGCATCCTATGTCGCGGCCAGAGCCCCACGCAACCACGCATTCGACACTCGTTTTAACGCTGGATCGGCAAGTGCTGCTCGTTCCACAACATCATCCCACCACGCATCGATGCGACACGCTTGAAGCCTTTTGCTTCCAACGCCAGCGCTGCTTTGCCACTACGTCCGCCTGACCGACAAACCAGGACAAGAGGCTGTTGCGGGTCCCATTTTTGCGCTTCGTTCTCGACCGTTGCGAGCGGCACGAGTTCCGCGCCCTGGATGTGCCCAAGGGGTCCAATGAACTCGTCCTTTTCGCGAACATCGACAATACGCACAGCCCCAATGCCTTCCTGCGTAAACGCTGGCTCGACCTCCGGCACATTTGCTCCGGTCCTCTTCAAAGGTGCCCACGACGAAGCCGAAGAGCTATCACCCGTGACGATCTCTGCCGGCGACAAACCTCCCCACAAGTTCGCCGGAACCGCAACGTCGATACGCGCGGGTTTGGCAAGGACGAGGTTCTTCATGATCTCGGCGAACTCGGCTTCGGTTTTTCCGCCACCAAGACGCGGATTGAACGTCTTCTCTTCGCCCACGGTGCTCATCGTCCGACCCTTGTAGTCGTGCCCCGGATACACCAACGTTTCGTCGGGCAACGTAAAGATTTGCTCGGTCACCGACCGATACAGCGTGTGCGCATCACCTTGCTGAAAATCGGTTCGTCCCGTGCCCCGAATCAGCAGAGCATCACCGGTGAACACTATTTTTTGATCGAGCGTTACGTACGACAAACACCCGCTGGTGTGACCCGGCGTTTCTCGCACGCTCACGCCGTACTTTCCAAACCGAACCACATCGCCTTGTTTGGCGAGCACATCGGCAAAAGGCATCCCGGATCGTTCGCCGACGACGGTTTTTGCACCGAGCCGTTTCTTCAGTAGCGCCGCTCCCGTCACGTGATCCGCGTGCACGTGGGTCTCGATCACGTACTTGAGAGACAAACCGAGATCCGAGATCAGTGCTGCGTCGCGATCGACTTGTTCGATCACGGAATCGATGAGCACGGCCTCTTTGGTTTCGGCATCCGCGAGCAGGTACGTGTAGGTGGACGTTGCTGCATCAAAAAGCTGGCGAAATAACATTTCGTGGTCTCCTCGGTTGGCCCTATAGACACCTGACAAGCACCCGACGTGCCATTCGATTTCGGACCCTATACCCAGGTTCAAGACGCGTCACCAGCCGTAGCAACTGTTTCAGTCACGTTTCACATCGGTTTCATGCAACCGATCTGGCCAACGTAACAAGGTGCTGGTTTGATGTAGGTATCGGATGCCCGATGCAGCCCTGACCGATGTTTTGATCGTGGCCGCGCCGAGTCAGCGCGCGCGAATCGCTCGTCTTACGCAACTTCTTGCGGACAGAAGCATCACTGCGTCCTGCTGGCCGTCTGACGACGACGACTCGGACGCGACCGCTCTTTCGCTGGCCGAAGCATCGCAGCGAGCATCTTTGGTCATACTTTTGGCGGACCAAGAGTTTGCCTCGGGACGCGTGGGTGAACGATCCGAGATAACCGAGGCGCTCACGAGGGTAGCGGATCGACTGGCCATTGTGGTCATCGACGCCGCGGGTCGATCTAGTTTGTCTTTACGATCCATCGACGTGTACCCCACACGCGGCGTGCTTGTCGACATGGACGAAAGCGCGCGTATTCGGGCGCTCGAACAGGTGGCTATCGAGATTGCGTCGGAACTCGATCGCACGTGTGAACCGCAACCCGCGACGCTGTTCGACGAATATCGTTTGCTATTTGAAAGTACGGATCGGTTGGTACAGCGAAGGCGAGAAACCACCCAGGTGTTTTTCGGAGTGAACGCCGCGTTGTCGGCGGTGATTGCGTTCTTGGTCAAGGATCTGGCGCTTCCGGGACCTCGTTTGGCACTTGCAACGGTGCCGCTGTTCATCATGGGCATCGTGGCTTCGCTACTTTGGCGCCGGACGATCCAGCAATACGCGGGGCTCGTCGACTGGCGTTATCGACAAATTCGGCGGATGGAACGGCGAGGATTCGTAGGCAGTTATCGACTGTTCAATCGGGAATGGGAGTCGATCTACGCGCCACGACCTCCGGGAGCTTTTGGCTTTTCGGACCTCGAAGGAGCAGTGCCGTACGTGTTCATGGTGCTGCACATTCTTGGCGTGTGTTTTGCGATTGCCGTGTGGCTCGGACTGCTCGAACGACTTGGCTTTTGATGACTTCTTGCTGCTCGGGCGCGGGATGCCGCACGAACGCCACCTCCCTTTTTCGCTGCCGCAGGGACGGCAGACCCTTTGCTTGATGACTCACGTCGTCTTCAAGCGGCCATCGAGGGGCGTGGAGGTTTGTGCCGTCTCGAGGTCTTTCCTGGAGAAATTCATGGATTCAACGCGCTCGTATGGCGCAAAGCTGCTCAGGACAAGTGGCGAGCGGTAGCTGAATTCCTGCGGCACTACGTCGGGTGACGACGGCATTTTTCCCGTGCTCGGGGTTGTCGATCAGCGCATGTACGGGCTATAGTTTGGCGGGCTCCGTCGACTTCGCCGTTTACCATTTGTTCGCTCATGACAGCTTCCGCCTCACGCTCGATGTCCGTTTCAACTCGACCAACGGACGAGGTAAGCGGCATCGACACGAGCGAAATTGCGGCAGACAGACAGAGCGATCGTGGGGCTCCGGTTGCTTCGCAGCTCGAAGAAACGCGTGATGGTGGTTTTAACGAAAAACCGACATCGCCTGTGAGTCTAGAGAAAACGATGACGTATGCCTCGGGCGACGTCATCGCGAACAAGTATCGGCTTACGAAAATTTTGGGCGAAGGCGGAATGGGTGCCGTGTGGCTCGCGCGAAATCTCGCGCTCGAGATCGACGTGGCCATCAAACTGATTCGCCACGAATACGCCAACGCGGAAAGCGCGATGCGCTTGCTTCAAGAAGCGCGAGCAGCAGCCCGTATTGGTCATCCGTGCATCGTGCGCGTATTCGACTTTGGCACGACGGAGCGCGCGGATCCGTTCATCGTGATGGAAGTGCTCCAGGGGGAATCGCTTGCGGAAGCGCTCAAGCGCAAAGGCAAACTCTCGGCGATAAGCGCCGTACGCACGCTCTTGCCGGTCGCGGGAGCGCTGGCCGCAGCACACGCCAAAGGCATCGTTCACCGCGACTTGAAACCCGACAACATTCGGCTCGTTACGGATGATCGCGGCGCGGTGATTCCGAAGGTTGTCGACTTTGGTATCGCCAAACTGCATCACGACGACACTCCGCGTGAAACCACGCAAGCCGGCGTCATTCTCGGCAGCCCGCACTACATGTCGCCCGAGCAAGCGTGTGGACGCACCGACGTCGATCATCGCACCGACATTTGGGCTTTTACGGTGATGATTTATGAAGTCATCGCCGGCGTGAGACCGTTTGAAGGGGCAAACTACAACGCGCTCATCAGTTCAATTCTCGTTTTTCAGCCAGCACCATGGGAACAACACGACATCCATGAGCCTGAACTTTGGGCCTTGATTCAAAAAGGTCTTGCCAAGGAACAACAAGACCGCTGGCAAACGATGCAGGAGTACGGCGAAGCGCTGGCGATCTGGGCTGCGCAACGGGATGTCGAAACCGACGCTGCTGGTAATTCCCTCCGCGCGCATTGGCTGGCAGCCGCTGTGCAACGACCGTTGTCCGAGTTTCCGCCTTCAATGATTACCGAGGGAAATACCGGGCGGGTGCACATGGTCTCCGAACGAGAGATTCGCCGCGGTCGTATGGCGTCCATTCCGGAGCTGTCGATCCCGGAACTCTCGATGCCCGACCTGTCGGTTCCCGATATTGTCCAGCCAAACTCCACCTCGGCAATTGATGATGGGGGCCAAGATGCATCAGCGGAGTTCGTTGCCGCGCCTGTGCGATCGTCGCCCCTTCCAATCGAAACGACGACGTCGCGCCCGCCAGACCGACGATCACCAGCGATATGGATCGGCGCTATCGCGCTCCTTGTTGGCGCCTTCGCCGCTGCCTCGATCATCCTCGGCACAAGGAAACAAGGGCGACAAACCGATCCCCAAGCCGCAAACGTTCCTTCATCCCCAAACGAAAACGGGGACAAACCGCGATTAAATGCGCTAAATCCGGCGTTGTCCAACACTACAGTCGCCGCAAGTGCTGCGCCCGAACCGAGCCTCGTCGCGCCCGTAGCGAGCGTGATAAGTTCGTCCGCCGCATCGTCGGGTGCCGCGCCATCTTCGACGACCGCTCCCCCACGGCCGACTGTACATATTCCCAAGACGTCGACAACATCACCACCTGTTCCTCCACCCATTCCCACCATTCCCACGGACCCCAATTTTTGAGCGCATGAAGGCTTTGTTTTCGCCATTCCGCTCGCTGGTTCTTCTTTCTACGGCCGTTGCACTGCACGCGTCGTGTTCCCTCATCACCAATGCGCAGCTCGAGGACAAACCTTTGTCATCGACATCGACATCGAGCGGCGGGGGCATGGGGGGAAATGGCCAGGGAGGCGCGGGAGGCGCCGGCTCTGGAGGTATTCCCGTTGGAGGTGGTGGAGCGGGAGGAAGCGGCGCTTGTGGCAGCATGTGTTCGGCAAGTGAAACGTGCTGCGTGGACACGTGTTTCGATCTCAAAGTGGACGATGCACACTGCGGAACATGCGACAAGACGTGCGGGTCAACCGAGACGTGTTGCAACGGATTGTGTGCGGCATGCTGCAAGAACAACGACTGTCCGACGCAGGACCACTCGTGCGTTGATGGTACATGCATCCTCGGTTGCGTGCCGCCCAAGACCGATTGCGTTGTGGCATGTGCTCTCCTTGATACGGATTCGAAGAATTGCGGAACGTGCGGAAACGACTGTTTGTCTGGGCACGCATGTTTGGGTGGGTTGTGTGTGTCGGGTTGGGCGACGATGAGCACGGTTGGTGCGCTGTCCCCGCGACAACACGCAACAGCTACGTGGACTGGGTCGAAGTTGTTCATCTGGGGAGGCCAGAACCCGCAGGGCGCTCTTAACGACGGAGCGCTTTACGACCCGAAGACGGACACGTGGACCATGTTGCCCACGACAAATGCTCCAAGCCCGCGGGCCGATGCCGTTGCGGTCACGATGAACGACAAGGTCCTGGTGTGGGGCGGAGGCCCAGACACCAACAATACGGCGCTCAACACCGGCAAACTGTTCGATCTCGTAACATCCGAGTGGAAAGATATTGCGACGGTCCAATCGGCACGTCGCAGTTCAGTCGCGGTGTGGACGGGTTCCAAGGTGCTCATTTGGGGAGGCACGTCTGGAGGCGCGGCGATTGCTGGCGGCGTGCTTTATGACCCAGCAGTGGACAAGTGGAGCTTTACGAGCGCGGGAAACGCTCCCACTGCACGTACGAACGTTGCCTGGGCGTGGTCGGGCACGGAGCTGCTTTTGTTTGGCGGACGGCCGGGAGGCTCCGGTTCGACGAACGAGGGATTCGCTTATGATCCCGCCGCCAACATGTGGCGCAAGTTGTCTGCTGCGGGTGCCCTGACGCCTCGTTTCGACGCATTCGCGGCGTGGAGTGGAAATTCGATGTTGGTATTTGGAGGTCGTGATGCCACGACCTTTGCGGATGCCGCACAATACGACCCGATGACCGACATGTGGACGCCAGCCATGGCGTATTCCCTTGGAAAACGTAGTGCTCCCGCATCGCGCACTGGATGGACATCGTCTGCAACGGCGAAAATCTTCGTTGCAGGTGGACTTGACGAAACGCAAGCGATCAAAGTTGACTGTCGGATATATGATTCGGCAACAAACGATTGGGGTGCCATGATTCCCTCGTGGGACTCGACTGACGACCATGAATATGGTGTTGGCGTGTGGACGGGCGCGGAATTCATTCTTTGGAGCGGTCTCGACAACGCCGTATTGACGTCGGCTGGAGAACGATACCGACCTTGATCTCTCGACGAATCCTTACGCCAATCATGATGGCTGCCGTGCTTGTCGCCCAAGCTCCGGCGCATGCGCAGAGTCCTGCCGACGTGTCGCTCGCGCGTGAACTTTTCAAGGAAGGCGCAAAGTTTGCCCAAGAGGGCCAGTGGAACGAAGCGCGTCAGCGTTATGAAAAATCGCTGGCTCTGCGTCGTGCACCTCTGACGTTGTACAGTTTGGGCTTCGCATACCGGAATTTGCGGCGTTTCGTGGAATCGCTCGAAAGTTACCGCGCATTCCTCGTGGAGATGCGTAAGGACGACGAGCGGGACAAACCTTACGAACAACCTGCACGCGACGCAATTGCCGAACTCGAAAAACAAGTCGCCAGACTCGATATCAAGATCCAAGCGATCGACAAGCCGAAGATGATGCTCACGATCGATGGCATCATCGTTCCCGAAGCGGCGTACGGTTATCCGCGACTCGTGGACCCAGGCACGCACACTGTGATGGTGCGATCCAAGGGGTATCAAGACGCGACGCAAATCGTGACGTTGACCGAGGGCGAGAAGCAGGCCGTATCGCTGCGTCTCACCCGATTGCAGACGGCGTCTGGACCTCGAGAACGCTCGGACAGAGTCTTGCCCACTGTGCTGCTTGCTAGTGGAACTGTGGGGTTTGCCGTGGGCCTTACCGTGGGTTTGGTAGGTGTTCAGCGCGCGATGGACGCGACCACGCGTGACGGTGAAGACGCATCGTCCGCACGCCGGTTGTCGCTGGCCGGGGACATCGTCGCCGGTGTCGGTATTGTGGCTGCGGGGACGGGGTTGACGCTGCTGCTTGTCGAAAAGTTCCGCAAACCCGTACGTACCGTGACAAACACGACGGGATGGATCTTTCCCGTGGTGACGCCGGGTGGTTTCGGCGTTGTTGGGCAATTTTGAGCGTCTACTCGCTGTGTTTCGTTAGCTTGACCGCGACAAACTTCGACGAGTTTGTTAACGGCGTGGGCGGAGACTTCACACGTTGCGTTGCGGCTCGGGTTGCTCGCTGCTCTAAGCAGTACGTCAAGACAAACCCGATCCTCATTTCCAACGCGTCGTACGAGGGTGCGCGTTCTTGGTTTCACCGCGCGTTTGTTCTGGTACCATCCGGCGCATATGTCTCGTCCTCGACTCCGCGCAAACCTCGCGCGTATGGCCAGTTCCTTCGGTCCCCTCGCCCTGCTCGCGAGCTTCGTGGCGTGTGGCAGCCCTGCACCTCCGCCGCCTCTTCCGGTCACGCCGGGCGCGCTTTCGCCACCGCCTCCACATAAAGCGAAGAAGTCCAACGTCGAGCAACCTGAAACGGCAAAGACGGATGAGATCACCCTCGAAGCGCTTCTCGACGTGCATAAGGCTTCGGGAGCTGTTGCAATTGGGCGCGATCGTTTCTTGTTCCTCTCGGACGCACCCGGAACAGCGCAGATCTACATCGGGACGCTTGGAGTGGGTTTGCCCCCGCCCCCGGTCAAACTCACGTCGTTTACCGATCGCGTGAACAGGTTGCACGTTTCGCCTCGCGGGGACGCTGTGGTATTTTTGAAAGACGTGGGAGGAGACGAAAACTTCCAGATTCACTGGCTCGATATTACGGCGGACACCAAGCCCGATACGACGCGTGCACTCACGAATTTGCCCAAAGTTCGGCACACGCTTCCGGTTTTCGATGAAGATGGCGCCAAGTTCGCGTTCACGTCGAATGCTCGCAATGGCAAAGACATGGACATTTATATTGAAACGCGCACGAGCAAAGCGGACGAATTTGGAAAAAAACCGTTCATCGAATTCACCGAAAGCAACGCCATTGCCGATTTTGCGGGCGATCAATTGATCGTGGTGACGGCCCATTCCAACGTCAATCAAGATCTTTGGATTGTCGACGCGAAAAAAGGCACAAAGAAGCTTCTCACCAAACACACGGGTGCCGAGAGTTGGTCGGCGCCCCGTTTTTCCCAGGATCGAAAAGCCATTCTGGCGCTCACCGATCGTGGCAGTGAATTCATGTCGCTCGTGTCGCTGGACATCGCCACCGGCAAAGTCACGCCGATTCTGGCGATCGATCATGACATCCATTCAATGGCCATGCCTCCGGCGAACAAAGCGGATCCGTTGAAAAAAGGACGCGAAATCGCGGTCATTACGACAAATGTAGACGGCATCGATACGGTGTCCATCGTGACCATCGACGACAAACGCAAACTCATCTCGCAAACGAAAACGGACTTGCAAGGTGTCGTGACATCCGTCGACATCGGTCCTCTAGGCGACATAGCGTTCGTGGGTATCGAAAACGCTTCGCGTCCAACCGAAATCTTCCGTCTCGACATAGCCACCGCCAAATCCGATCGCGCGACATACAGCCACCACGCGGGCATCGACGATCCCCGAAAACTCGTTGATCCCGAGCTGCTGTCTTTCAAGAGTTTCGACGGCAAAACCGTGAGCTTGTTCTATTTCCAAAAAAAGCCATTACCTGGCGAAAAGCGTCCCGTCGTCGTGATGGTTCATGGCGGACCGGAAGCTCAAGCGCAGCCATTTTTTAATCCCGTCACGCAATACCTCGTACAAGCTGGGTATGCCGTCGCTGCGCCAAACGTGCGAGGATCCACGGGATATGGCAAAACGTTTGCCCATTTGGACGACCTCGAAAAACGCGAAGACTCGGTGCGGGACCTTTCGGAAGTGGGCAAATTCGTCGCTGCTAGACCCGATGTTGATCCGAAACGTATTGCGCTGTACGGCGGCAGCTACGGCGGCTATATGGTCCTCGCGGGTTTGACGCTCTACCCGGATCAATGGGCCGCTGGCGTGGATATCGTGGGAATCGCTAATTTCCGAACGTTCCTGGAAAAAACTGCGGATTATCGACGTGCTACGCGGGAAGCGGAATACGGATCGCTCAAAAATGATGGTGCGTTGCTCGACAGGATCAGCCCCATTCACAAGCTGGATCGGATCAAAGCGCCACTCATGGTCATTCATGGCACGCGCGACCCTCGAGTTCCCATTGGAGAAGCCAAACAAGTTGCTGAAGGCCTTCAAAAACGAGGTTTGCCTGTGCAATTGATGACGTTCGAGGATGAAGGACATGGTCTTGCCAAACGCGTGAATCGACTTGTCGCCTATCCAGCCATGATCAAGTTCCTGGACGAACATGTCAAACGAAAGGTCACGGCTCCTGCTCCGTAACACCATTACGCTGTTTTTCGTACTTTTCGCGTCGAGTGCTTGCTCGCGGAAAACAACGGAAGATTTCGATGCCGGTTCCCCTCCCCCGCCGGCATCGATCGCAACGGCTACGAGTATCGTCCCGCCTATCGAGACCCCGGCCGCGACGCCTATTGGTACATTTGGGGCTGCGGATCGTCTTGGGAATCCTTCTGTCCAAACCCCTACG
>JANORL010001051.1:0-3806 GCA_031415295.1 Polyangiaceae bacterium
GGCTCCGCGCCCCTGGACCCGCGCCAGGGCCAGCCCTGGACCTTGCATTGTATCGACCGCGATGCGGTCGATACAAGATTGATCAGCGGTGAATTGGGCGTGGAAGTCGTTGCCGCTATTGGTCGCAGGGGTTGCCGTTAAATTGGATCCTGCCGAGGCAGTGCACTTGCACGATTCGGCTGATTTGCTCGCATTCGCGACTCGATCGAGTGAGATGTTGCACAGATGGAGTAGGTTAACGTTGCCGCTATTTGCCCAGACCCTTGCCGTTGTTTGCTCAGAGCTGGTGCCGTTCGTGGGAGGCTTGGGCGGCGATGTCTGCGGTGAGGATCCAAGCATGAATCCGCTTGGTGGCGTGGCGTGCGGGTCGAATGAGCTTCAGTTCATGCCAATCCTTGAGCCAGGTTCGCGCCGTTCGATCGCTGATTTGGAGCCAAGCGGCTACTTCGGCGGGTCCAAAAGATGATGAAGGATTCGACATGCGGACGAGTAAACGGCGAAACGCGCGTGGATACATAGAAATTGGGTCGACGAGCGCGGTGGCATGGGCAGCTCGAAAACGTTCGGTAACAGTTTGTCGCACATGCTGCGCGCATTGGGCGAGCATTTCACTAAAGTATTCGAGCCAAGGAGTCAAATCGGGATCGGAGCGACTTCCTCGTTCGTTCGCGTGATAATAGCTATAATGAAGTCCCATTTGAAGCGCATCGTAATATCCCGCGAGATTGGCTATATAGAACTCTTCGACATTCAAAAGGCCCACGGGGTCGATGGCTGTCTCTTCGTCGGGACCACGCATGGCCCATGTGGCCAGAGCTCGGCATGTACGGCCATTGCCATCGTGGAATGGATGAATGGTAACGAATTGATAAGCAAGAATGGCTGCATAAATCCATCGCGGCAGGGCGAGACCCGGACCATTGGCCCACGAGCACAACGCCTTCATGAATGCAGGGACGTCTTCCCAAGCCGGGGGAACATAAACGAAATCGCCAATTTTGACAGTATGCTGTCGATATTCGCTTTGTTCACGAGGTCGTCCGGGGCCGGAGCCGCGCATGATGAGTGCATGCAATCGGCAGATGAAGGATTCGTCGAATACGTTTCCCGCGCATCCGTCAACGTATTCGAGTGCCTGAACGTAATTGCGTACTTCTTCTGCGGCCCCCGTGCGTGAGCGAGTAGGATCGGCCAGCGCTTTGTCCGCAATGACGTCCGCTGCTTCTTCGAGCGTCAACGTCCGATTTTCTATCCACGTACTGTTATGTGCAATGCGCACTCGTGCGTCGTGGCGGAGGCGCCGTTCGACAGCCAGAGGTAACGGCAACACGGTAACGGTCGTGCGATAGGCGCCGACTTCTTCGGCGGCCCGGACGATGGTTGCGGTGTATTGAAAACGAGGAGAGTAGGTCATTGGATTACAGAGTTTGCCCCATTATTTAGATGTTCCGACGTCTTTGCCGTATCTGACCCATGCCCACATATACGTCCAAAGCTCCGCTGTGGACCAAGTTTTTTTGTCTTCTCCGTTCAAGTCCTTGATGAGTTCGGAACTCTTTTGCTCGTCGTTCTGCTGCTCTTCGGAGGTGCCCCAATCGTAGTCCTCTTGTTTTTCAGTGATCTTGGAGATAAGTTTGTCCATTTGTTCGTTCGTACTCTGCTCTTTTTGGGAGGAATACCGATTGTATACGGTTTCGCGAACATCTTCGACCGCGGCGAAGATGGCTTGTCGATGATACACCGCCCAATCGACTGCTTCTCGTTTTGATACGCCTCCTCCTATCTTGAAGAGTCGTGCCGAGCCTAAGCGTCGTTCGACTGCGGGAACGACATAGGTTGCCAGAAGAGTGAGGAGCAGCAGCTTATCGCGATCATTTTTTGCAGTTGTCTTGTCGTCCGTTGGAGGCTGATGTTCTGATTTTACCTGGTCTGAGGTAATTCCCGAATGCGAACGTTCTAGATCATAGGGCGTCGTCCACGTGCTTTCCCCATCGTAAACGCGAATTCGATGCCCGTGCTCCATCGTTAATGGCAGTTTTTTCGCCACATCTATGCACTCGAACCGGAGTTTGCCGTTATCTTTCCAATTGGCATAGTGTTTTACCGTCTTGGAGTCCTGCACCAAGACGACCTCGACTCCACGACGTAACGCTATTGCAAGCTCGCTATTGACATCGTACTCAGGAAGTTCTTTGATCAGGGCAAATCGAAATACCCCCATCGTGCGTTTTTCACCACTTCGATGCTGATGAAGCGAATAGACCGCGACGATAGTTGGTTTTTCTGCTGTTGGTGCGGGAATTGGCGTGGGCGTGGTCTTGTCTGGCTTATTTTGGGGATCGTACAGGCCGATCTCTCGACCTTGTTGAAATATGCGAATCTCATTTTTTTCTTTCCTCCACTCGATCCCGATCGTAATGGCACCTTTATATGCAGGAGAGAGGGTTCCCTCTGGTGCGATGACGATGTCCGCGAGTGCACGAGGGTCGTCGTACTCGAATTGCTTCTTCGTGCCATCATCAACACACAGATTCACCGTGCGTCCCAGTGGTTCGCTCAGTTCGATGACAAAGTCGTCTTTGGGCTCGTCGTTTTTGGGCTCGTCGTCCTTGAATTCCTTGCCCGCCCATTCGTACGTCCGATCAACACCGACTCGATTGATCAAAACGTCTCCAAACTGGATCGATTTCCCTTCCTGGGTATTCCGGTCCTTTACCTGCACGGATCTTCTTGACGAACCATCGCGCACAGGTTCCGAATTGGCGATCCCTTGCCCGTCGCCTTTGAGGAAAAGAGTATTTTGCTCATCGTGAACGAGGAGATACGCGACCAAGAAATGATTGATCGGGAATGTTTTCTGTCCAAGCGGCTGGGAGGCGATCAATGTTGCTGAAGTTTGCGCTCGGAGCGGCAAATCGACCGTATGTTCACGCGCCAGCTTCACCAGTTTGAGGAGCTTATTGGCCATCACCTGGCGTCGTTGTTTTTCGTCCTTCGCGGCCTTAAGATCTATTTTGGACTCGTCGCAAACTGTTTTCAGCTCTTTTGTCAGGCTCGAATTGTTCGCGACATTGTTCAGAATCTCGCGGTGGGTGATGCCGATCCGTGCGCGAACCAAATCCGTAATGGCACCGTCGCCGTTGCCTAAAATGATAAAATGTCGCCGCCTCTTCAGCTCGTAAGGATCCTGCCGCTCAACGTCATCGTCGAGCCAATACGAGGTGTTGTGGGCAAACTTGTCACGTCTCTCGAGCCCTGGTCCAGAAGCAAGAATGACCACGTTCTCCTTGCTAGGCGTTACGTAAGTCACCGGTTTGCCGTCATGGATGACGGAACGTGTCAGCTTCATGGATGACGAGGGATTCCGCATATCGACGTCAACGTCGAGATGGATTGTCAAGTCAACCGGGGTGCCCCAAGCGAACTGCGAATTGACATGATGGGCATAAGAGCCAGTCCAATTGAAGGCTGCAAGGGAGGTCAGACGCTTCTTCCAGTTATCATCAGGCCATGTATAAACATAAGGATCGAGCCAACGGGTGAAACTACCTCGCAGATTCCACAGTGGCGTTTCGAGCCGTTCGAGGATCGCCACATTCTTTCCTTTTCCGTACCGGCACATCGTTGCGCCGAATGTCAGACCGGCCGCACCTGCTCCAATGACCCAATAGGTAGTTTTCGGGTTTTTAGTCGGTGCGAGCTGTTCGGCCAATTTAGCAGCTCGCTCCTGCTGGTGACGAATCGTCACATAACGCGTCGCATCGTTAGGCACCAGCGAATACCAATTATCAAGCAGTCGGAATGTG
>JANORL010001052.1:0-4001 GCA_031415295.1 Polyangiaceae bacterium
CGCATAGGCTCGGTCTTTTTCGGCATCGTCCGCAAGGGCGACACCAGGAAAAACGAGCGCACTCAGCGCAAACGTAAACGCGAGAAGACGAAGCACCACGAGCAGCGACATTATCCTCGGCGCGTGAAAAATGCTCCATCCAATGATTCGATTTTGTTCGTGCGTGAAATGGGCATTTCCAAGCAAACGTGTAGTTTCAGCCCCGAGCCCGACCGCGGTGCGACCGCTGCAAATGCCCAAGCAATCAACCCCACCGCGGTCGGGACCGAGCATGAAAAAGGCCGGTTTAATCGCCCGTCAGTCGCTCGAGCGGCGGACCACTCGATGGTTCGTCCGCGTCATCGTTCAAAGGCATCGGTACGACCCGAGCGGGTTTTGCCGCAGCCGGAGCATGCGGGACCGCCGGCAGATGGGTCGGATAGATAGGCACCACGTCCTCGATTGCGCCCATGCCAGGAAGAGGCGGAACTCGAAGACCCGTTTGAGCAGTTTCCAAATGCGCGGGTTTCCAAAGATATTGGAGCGCGACGATTCCCACGAGCCCGAGCACGAGCACCATAAGGCCCACGGCTGCGACGGCGGATCCGGTTAACCACGACAGAATTGGGGCAATGGGGAAAACTTGCGGAATGAATGGCGTACCGGACGGTGGAGGCGCACCACCAAACGCGGGCGGACGTCCCTCGGCGTCCCAGATCGTGCAAAACGCCGCACGAGTTTCCGCATCGAGGTCCAATGCAAACGGCACGATGAGCATTCCACTTTTTTGGCGCTTCGTCTTGCGGTGGTGCAATCGTTCGTCTGTTTGGCAGAGTCGTTGGAGTTCGGCCGACACGCGCCAAACCCGTTTCTCCATCCGGCGTTCCGGGATTTTAGCGCGTTGGGCCATCTGTTTGAGGGTGTACCCGAACACGTAGTATTCGCGGGCGAGATGGAGGTGTTCAGGGGAAAGGCGCTCGAAGGCATCAAGAACAACGAGCATACGGGTGGCCCGTTCCTGCTCGTCGACGTCGTCCGCGTAGTTTTCGGGCTCGGGCACGTACCGCTGCGCGTCGCTCTGTCGGTGCCGGCGTATACGTTGCGCGATTCGCCTGGTCACCTTGAACAGCTCCAGCTTCGCCTTTTCGACGTCGCTCGGAAGCTGCACGGTTCCTTCAGAGACCGCGAGCCAAACTTCCTGCATGACTTCCGGGCCGTCGTTGGGGGGTCAACCCGAAACGGTAAAGCCACCGAGGTAGCAACGACGCGTACACCCGGAAGATGTCGGGCGTCGCCGGGGATGAGACTCGCTCGGCTTGCATGGGCTATAGGGCGCTCAGGAGAGGATTTTCCGAAAGGAAAAATTGAGGGGATGTCGATTTTGTTTCGGGTGCGTCTAGTTACGGTTTCTGCGCGTAAATGTGCGTCTGGGCTCACGAACCCTCGCACGCTCACCCCTTCGGCGCTGCGGTTTCCTCGGGCGGTGCTGCAGAATCATGCCTAGGCACCGATGCTCGCAATGCCGGCAATAACTCGTCCGCTTTACGCTTTCCCAATGCAAGCGCCGCCATGACCAAAAGCTGGTCGTATCGTTCCACAACCAAATACGCAAATTGATCGCGAAGAATCGATTCACTCGATCGTTTCGCAATCGTCGTCGGCGTATTACCCGGTTTTACGTTTTGCACCAACGTTCCGCCCAACGTCGCTATTAAATCCAGTTTATCGGCAGGGAATGGATGTTTTCCGGCAATCGATTGGGCGAATTCGGCAAACAACCCCGGAAGCGCAACGAAGTCTTGTGCTTGATCCAGTTTGCCTCGGCCGGCTCGTACCGCAACCACTCGCTCTTGGGGCAATAACCCAATCAATGGATGCGACGCTATTTCCAAATAGCTCAGCATCAATTCGCGCCATGGTGCACCCTCCGATAACATGCGCTCGATTTCGCCTGTGCTCAATTTCGCAACCGGCACGCGGCCCACGGCGAATTCGAGCCCCATGACCAGGGACGGCAATTCAAATATGGCCTGCAAGGATGGCGTGCGCAGCGCATTCACGGCCTTTTCCCAATGAGGTTCGAGCGCTTGCAACGCGGCGCGAATGTTGGCCCGCATGAGCAGGGGTTGACCGGTAAACACGACGAGATCGGCGGTGGGCACAGCTTCTGCCAGGGGCCGAAAGTGGGCAAATGCCGTCGCCGGGATTTCTTCTTTGAATGCGGCTTCTTTTGCTGCCGTTATGATTTCAGCAGCCGTAAAGTCCGATTTCGGCTTCTTTTTTTCCGCTTTGCTCTTTTTCTTGTTGTCTTTGTCGCCCATTTGCTCCTCCAGATATCGAACGCCCGCAAGTACGATGGCGACATTACTCTAATTGCCACAAAGGGGTCAAGTTGCATGAAGGACTTTGTCCCAAACGGCGGGTGGACCGTCGGTTCGGATGTCGAGTCAAGAGCGAAGGGGCGGGTGGAGCGTCGTTGCGGAGTTCGATTCAGCAACGACGGGACGGGGGGACCGTTGTTGCGGATATGGAGATAGCAACGACGGGATGGGGAATGGTCGTTGGGGAGGTCGAGCGGGCATTACGTGGCGTTGACGGGGCAACGTTTGCAACGATACGATGCGCTGCATGTACACGGGATTTGCGGATGTCGACACATCTGGCTACACAGTAAAACCACTGCATTGGAGGGCAGCCTGCATCACCCGAGCGGCCTTCATGATCGTGGCGATTGCGGCTCTTTCGGGCTGCATGTTTGGGGATGAACCGAAGCAGGCACCGCCCACTTTGGGATCGTGGTTATCGCTTGCCTCCTGCCACCACGTGCGGCATGCTACTTAGCATGCCCACCCCGAGCACCTCAAGTTTTGTCTCACGCGCCAAAACGCTTCTAGCGATCTCGGTGCTGTTTTCCTGGTAGGTGGCTGCACGTGGTCGCCGTTTGGCTCCGACAAAGACAAGGCTGACGGTGGGACGGCCAATGCGGCTCCGGAACGGGAGCACTGCTCATTGAAGGCGCGAGCTTGTCTGAAAAGCTGCTTAGATCGTGGCGCCGCCTGTGCAACGTGCTGTCGGCGTAATGCCGACTCGTGCGACCGCGATGAAAGCTACGGGTTCTACGGTTGTCCCGACGAGGAGTAATCTAGTGCGTACATTCTGCATGCCCATTATGGCGTCAATCCTCGTGATGGTCGGCAGCGACTGCCGTGAGCAGGAAAAACCTAAACGACGATGGGATCATACGGATGGCGGAACCGTCTGGCGCACCAAGTGCGACGAACCTGGGAATCGGTGCCACATGAATTGTGTCAAGCGGGATGCGAGTCCGGCATGCACGCGATGTTGCATGGACCAAGATTACGTGTGCAATAGTGGGCACAATGCGGACTACGAAAGTTGCGAAGGATCGCGGTGAACCCTATAGCCGTCGCGAAAATCGCGCCGCTCATGCGGTTCTATGTCGCCCACGGGCAGGGCTCGCTGCGGCCAAATGAGGCGACGAGCGGTCTCGTCACCGGCGCGCCTGCAATGGCCGGACACCTCAATATCTGGGAGACGCCGTTGCCGTTGATCCAGCTCACGGGCGCGGCGACGGCGGCCTTCCTACCGCAATCCGAGGAAGTTCCTCTGTCGATTGCATATTTCGGCGGTACGCGGATTTACCTTCTTTATGCGAAGCGAGTGCGAACGAATGTGGGTTTCATGGTCGGCGGGAGCAATGGAGGCATCAACATTGTCCCATCCTTCGCCTTCCGGTGGAGCCAGTAACGACGGGACGGTGGGACCGTTGTTTCAGATCTGGAGATAGCAACGAAGTGGCGTTTAATCGGACGTCGCAGATATCAAATGACTGCGCTACCTAGGTTTACTTTCCAAACCCTCGCCCTTTACTACCAGGGCGGGAGGAGTGAGCGGTACCCCTTCCCAGTAAGGGAGAAATGCAAAGGTTCGCGTTCTTCGACGAAATCAAGTGCCTTCATGCGTCGAAGTCGCACCAACACTTCGTCCTCATTCACAGCCCA
>JANORL010001053.1:0-3321 GCA_031415295.1 Polyangiaceae bacterium
GGATTGTGGTTCGCCGGCGCCGCGTTCGACGGCGTGGGCATTCCAGATTGTGTGCGCCAAGCAAACGATGCCGCGGCGCTCGTGCTTCGAGGCTGAACCTCATCGTCGTCATGCGCGAACGGTGAGCACGCCACGGCGGAAGGGCGAGTAAGCCGGCGTCGAGACGTTTCATGTCTGACCGACCACTTGACCCGCAGTCGTCGCCGGCCCGAGGCTGATTGGCTGGTTCCTATCCGACCGCTTGGGTTGCGCTCTTCAGCTCGCCGCTCACTGCGGTGCGACGCTGAGCTCCTTGCGGTCAGGGTGCAAGGGCGTGCATTCTTCGTCCTCCCAGCGCTTGAGCCCGCGCATCATCGCGTCCAGGTCGTCCGGCTCCGGGTACTTCCACACTTCCTCGGCGCGTAGCCATTCGACCACATGCAGACACTCGCGACAGATCGCACCTATTGCAGGCAAGTCCTCACGGCGTCGTCGAGTTATTCGGTTCGTTTGGCCCTGCCGGCTCCGACGCACCATTCTTTCGACGGGTCTCTCGCGCTGCGGCTTGTGCTTTCATTCTAGCGAGCACGTCCAGCAATGGCGCCAGCAACGTTTTGCCCTCTTGAATGCGCACCGTGTCATTACGTTTCGCACGACTCGAGACATATCGTCGCAATCGCACGAATATCTCTACCCATTCGCCTTCGGCATCTCGACCTGCATTCACACTCGAATGTTTGTCTGTGCGAGCTGCAACCAATGCGTTATAAGCGGCGTCGCTTTCATCGAGCGCCGCTTCCCATTTGGTCAGCCAAACCGTCGGCAATTCGATTCCTTGCACGGTCGCTCCATGATCGGGCGACCGCAAAACAATCAATGCATCGCGACAACTACGGTTTTCGTCTCGTATTGGGTCATTGATGTGCCCAAGGCCATCCAAAAATGCTGCATGATGCAATGCTCCAGCGCTGAGGAACAACCCCGTCTTGCGATTCGCTTCGACGAGCACATAACTCTCGATATGCCGATACCATGTATCAACAACGTCGTCGGCCACTTCCACTCGGGCAACGCGTGCCGAGGGGTTTGCATCCGCAAGCGTAACTGCCGTTACATGGGTACCGAGTGATTCGGCGACATCGCTTATTTCGACGATATACGCATCCAGCGCCGGTTCGGGCGGCCCTTTTGTCGCCCGAACTTGCAAGTTTGCCACAACAGCAACAGCCACTTCGTGCTTTTCCGTGCGAGAAAACTCTCTTGACGTTGTAGACATTTCACCTCCATAGGTCGTGAAGAATGCAATGCTACAGCATCCGCCCAGGTCACCATAAGATATTGGCCCGCATTTTTCGTGCTCCACCGATGCCGCGACACGTTGCAAAAAGGTGTAACGACGTTGGGAAACGTTTCGAACTGCGTCATCACCCCATGGGACGAGCGAGGGAAACGTTTGGGACTGGCTTTACACGTGGTGAGATGAACGAAGGAAACGTTTGGAGGGGTCGGATCACCACGTGGGACGAGGGCTTCACAAGATTTATTGGCAACTTGTTGGTATCTGCTATTTGTCCTGGCTCGACGTTGCCTTCTGATCCTTGTAAGAAGGCGACCGCAGATCATCAAACATCCAAAGAGATCCTGTCATGCGCTCATGGTTTCATAAGATAGCGTATCGCCTTTTTGACAACGGGTACTTCACCGTCGGCAAATGGTCTGGAATTCCAATGCGGTTCCATTGGACGGCTGTTATTGGAGCGTTATTTTTTGGGCGATTTCAATGGGCACCCGCGCTTTGGTTTGGGTTTTTCTTCATCATTGCCATTCATGAAATGGGGCACGCCGTTGTCGTGCTCGATGCGGTGCAATGCCAATATCGCTCGACATTCATGGCCTTGGGGGACTTTGCAGTTGGCGAGGCTCCGTGACTCCCCTGGGTGCTGCGGCCATTGCCTGGGGCGGAGTGGCTGGCCAATTGGTCCTGTACGTGCTCGCGATGGTCGCAATCGCGGTCTTCGGATCGCCATCGACTCCGACAATGATGGACCTTCGAGTCGCATTCATTGAACAAAACGTTTTCCTCATTGTTCTCAACTTGATGCCCATCCCGCCGCTCGATGGGTCCACAGCTTGGCGATTGCCTGTTTTGCTGCTCGTGCGACTACAGGCTCGACTACAGGCTCGAAAACGTGAAAACGCTCGTCGGGATACAGTCAAAAAGCTTCGAAGGCTCGACCGCGCCAATGCGCACATCAGGCTCGTGCAATCGGATGTCGATGAGATACTACGAAAAGCGATTACCAATTCTCGAGATAAAAGCGACTCCCAACGAAAATGAATACGCAGATGAGCACCAAGAATGCCACTGGAAAAAGCTGGTTTCCGCGTTTCTTTTCGACAGGGCACTCGATGGTCCTCTCGAGCACGCTCGTTTATTCATCAATGGTTACGGCGGTGCGAAGCTTCGCACATCCAGCAGCAATCACGCGTACACGAATCGAGGCATTCGTAATGTTCTGGGCCGATGTGGTCAAAAGTAGATGTCCGCGCTCGGTCATTTTTTTCGCGTATTCCACCGATCCGTTGATAAAAGCGTAATTGGCAAGGGAAACAAGCAACCGAAGTGTAGTCGTCGATTGTAATCGATGCGCGCCGGATCGGTCCAGCAGCCTTCCGTATTCACTCAATGAATCTTCCAAAGGACCCATCAACAGGAGCAACGCTTCGGCTTCGGTCGCCAGCGCATGTCGTTTGGTGTTGCGGGCAATGCCCAGCACCTCTTCGACCAGTAGGCGCGGGTTTTCCCCGGCATTCATACGGTGTTCGGCGAGCAGCAATTTTAGGCCCAACGACGCGTCGTCATCGGTGCACACATGGGTTGCTTCGGTAATGAGCGCTTCTGCATTGGGTGCTTTTTTCCCGACTGCAACGGTAACGCGCGCCAGAAAATCGACTTGATATGCCAATGAATTGGGCTCGGCTGCCGGTAGCGCGGGATCTTCGAGCACTTCTTTGGCGGTTTGAAAATCGCCCATGGACGCGCATTCCAGAGCGAGCGCTCGACCATAATAGGCTACCCCTTCGCGCGCATCCAAGGATTTGAAGAAGGTGAACACCCATTCGTACGACGTAATCGAGTGCGCGTGATCAAGGAAGCGCATATTCAGGAGGCAACGAACGATGGTCAGGCCGTCCGACGACGTACCATATCTCGATGAATAGAACGGCAGAAGATTACCAATACCCATCATGATCGAGCAGGACACGAACACGCCCCATAACGTCCAATCGTCAAATGGGCGCCAACTCGTCAAATCAACGAGTGGGCGCGAAACGCACCAC
>JANORL010001054.1:0-5034 GCA_031415295.1 Polyangiaceae bacterium
TGCCCCGCAACATCCAGCTCGAGCGCCACGCGTGGCCGCACGTACCAACCCAGGCGCACATGAGGCGCGAAAAACGCCTCGGGCGCGACGTTCCAATACGCACCTACACCTAGGCCGACGAAGCCACGTTTACGATGCGCCAACTTCGGCTCGGCAGGCTTGGAAGTGACTAACTCAGGACACCGCGACGACGTGGCGGGACAAGGCGGACAAGCCGGCTTTGGTGTGGGTCGCGAAGGACAAGGTTCCGGGTGTTTTTGGGGTTCTTCCGGGACGTCTTTCTCCATCTCCATCGCCGCAAGGAACGCCACCTTGTGCAGCACCTTGAAACACTCCATCGACCCCGCATACGTCTGCGATTGCTCGGTCAGGACCTGCCCGTCTACATGCTTGATCGCGATGTCCACCGCGTAAGAACCGCCCGATGGCCGATCGATACGCACATCGAGCACGCGTGTTGCCGGGGATCCAAGCAGCGAACGATTCAGGACCAGGTCGAGCTCCACAACAAAATCCTCGAGGTTGGCGCAGTTCGGCAAAAACTTGGGCGCATGAAGCTCGACGCGATACCGTGGCAACTCGGCACGCGTGATGTTGGGCATCGTCAAAACGGCACACACGATGCCGAGCGAGACGCAGCCACGGCAAGCTCGGCGCCATTCGGTGACTCTCATCGCTAAACTCCCTCACGAGAAAAGAAATTTTCGGGGCATGTCGATTTTCTGAACGGAAACGGTCGAAACCGGTTCCTCACGGGAGTGCGACGTTGGCAGACGGCGGTGCAGAGCGACGAAGCAGGATGGCGAGAAAGGGTTTACCGTGAGCGGGAGGAAAAACAAAGAATTCGATGATCTGGCCAAGTATTTGCCGTGGATGACCGATTGCGCGCGGCGCCTCGTTTCGGTGAATGAGGCCAAGGATCTTGTCGCTATGGCGTTACTCGATGCGCAAACGCCGACAAAACCTCCCCCACCGGCAGAAGACGAAAACCGCGTCAAAGCGTGGCTATGGACATTGCTGAGATTCCGTGCGTTCGGGGTTTGGCGAACCAGGCTAAACCAGAGTATCGAAACGCCGTTGGATGACGACTACGTCGATGCATTGGCCGTTGCCGAGGCGCCAGACTGGGAAACGACGATTGAAAATCGTCAATGGTTGCAGCTCGCGCTAAACGAATTGAGCGAGGAGCAGCGGAATCTCGTTATCGAATGCGACATTGAAGAAGTGAGCTTGGCGCAGTTATCGCGGACCTCGGGGATCAGCGAAAATACGCTGCGGACGCGATTGCGGCGTGCACATGACCAAATGCGGGCGACGCTCATTGGATTGTGCCGAAGCCGTTTGCGGGCGCTGTTCCCGTTCTTGTTTCTGCGGTGTTTGGCGCCGAACGATGTGGAAAATGTCGAACCTTGGACGCAAAGAATACGACGCGCATTGCAGCAAGTAGTCCGCCAACCCCTGCAATTCGGGGCAAACCTTGCCGCGGTCGCTTGCGTGCTGGGGCTCACTTCAGGCAGCCCGTGCGCAAAGGACCAACCGTTGGATATGGCAATCGCTGCGGAACCGATCGCGAGCATTACGGCAGAATCAGCGCCGCTGACCGTGGAAGTTTTCCCAGGAACGAATGCCGGGCAGGCTGAACCGACGTCGACGCAAACACCGAGTGTGCGTCTCGCAACGCCGAAAAAGAATGCCGTTGCGCCTCGAGAAGAGTTCACGAGCGACGAGGACGACAGGCTGCTCATGCGTGCGAAGGCAGCGCTCAATCGGCGGGATGCGAAATCGGCGCTCGAGTTGTTGGCCGAACACGAACGCAGGTTTCCGAATTCGAAGAATGCGGAGCGGCGAGAATTTTTGCGGGCGCAGTCGATGAGGGTGGCGAAGGCCCAGCGGTAATCACCGCTCGTACCAATCTTCGTGCGCGGACCACTGTTGGCAGCGGGGGCACATCGTTTCTCGCCTTTTAGTCGACGGCATTGGTGAGTCGGGATCTTCATTGGGCGAGCGAAGTCGAGCACACATGCGCTGCGCTACACGGTGGGAGTCATCTCGTGACGCGCGGCTGGTTTCCTGACGCGCGAATTCGCAAAGCCTAGCCTTCCGTCGCGTTGTCCGGTAGGATGCGGCCGCTCGCATGGGTGCCGACCACATATCAAACGCGCATAAACCGTCGCCCGAGAGCGTTTCGGCAACGAAGCTTCAGTCCCTTATTGGCGACATCGACATCTTGCTCGTCACGACAACGCCTGTCGAGCGAGACGCGGTCCTCGCGCGGCTAGACCAGCTCCCCGGGGAAAAGGCCGTGCTCGAAGGGAGCATCGGGCCCATCACGATGCGGCTCGGTCACTTCGGTCGATACTACGCGGCACACGTCGAGTGCTCGATGGGCTCGGTGGGGCGAGATGCGTCGGCATTGACGCTTGCGGATGCGATTGACGTCATCAAACCCAAAGCCATTCTCATTATAGGGATTGCCTTCGGACGCAACCGACAAACACAGAGTTTCGGCGATGTTATTGTCGCCGAGGAAGTTATTCCCTACGAGCCTGCTCGAGTAGGCATAACTGTAGAATCACGGGGACGTTCAATCCTCGCAGGTACTCTTCTTCAAGAACGATTTCGCACTCGCCACGGAGACTGGACTGAGCGCCGCGGTCGCCGGAGAGTCAAGGTTTTTTGCGGACCTATGCTCTCGGGCGAAAAACTCATTGATAATATCACCGAGCGGGACGACCTGTTTGCGAAACATCCCCGAGCCATTGGCGGCGAAATGGAGGCGGCGGGCGCATACGCTGCCGCAAATCGCAAGAGCTGCGAAATTCTTCTCGTGAAGGCAATCAGCGATTTTGCCGACGGCAAGAAAGCGAAGACCAAAGATAAGCAATCATTCGCGGCATCTATGGCCGTTTCGCTGGCCTTACATATCTTGTCGAAGCCCGATGTCCTTGGCGAGCTGAATGCTCGCGATCAAGGTTTACCGGACGAACCAAAACCGACGGGAATAAATCTGTCGCCACGGGACCGACTGGTCGAAGGGATTGACGTTTTGCCTCAAGCCTGGGCCGGTCGAATTCGGAGTTTTATTGACGCGTACACGGGAACCATCGAGCGTCCGAACGTGTTCTGTGGTCGGGACGAGGATGTCGAGCAGTTGGTCGCATGGCTTGATCGACAGGACGTTCCGCCAAACCTCCTGGTAACTGCGCCAGCGGGACGAGGCAAATCCGCGTTGCTCGTGCGGTTGGCGATGCGCTTGGGCACCCACGACGATGTGGATGTTGCATTTATTCCGTGGAGCGCTCGATACGACACGAACCGTCCCGATGTTTTTCTGGGCTCACTCATTGCACGCATTGCGCGCTTGCGACAGCGCAATCCCCCAGATCTCAAACATGCGAATGCCGAGATTCTCGAGAAAATGCTACACGATGAGCTTGAAACGCCGCATACCCAGGGACGCAAGCTCATCATCATGCTTGACGGATTGGATGAAGCTGTAGGGTTTCATATTCAGTCGAGCTTTTTGCCTCCCAGTCATTCGGAATCCATTCGAATCATCGTGTCGGCACGACATCGACCAGATGATCCCAAAGGCGATTTATGGATTCGCGATCTTGGATGGGTAGGTCCTAGGATCGCGGATCGATTGCTGCTGCATCCGCTCGAAATTCGCGACGTGGAAACGGCATTAAAGCGCCTGCCGTCTCCGCTCGACAGTTTGTCATTACGGCACGAAATCGTGAGCGAGATTCACCGGCTGTGCGTGGGAGATCCGTTGACGTTGTGGCTGATGGTCATCGATATTCTCGCGCTTGGAGAGCGTGCGCTGAATCTGGATGTCTCCGAATTACGGGCACGACCTCCGGGTCTCGCAGGCTATTTCGAGGATTGGTGGAAACACCAACGCACGCAGTGGAAAGGAGACGCGCTACATCGCGAAAAGTCTGCTTATGCGTTGCTCGAGTTGCTCGCCGTGGCCGAGGGGCGCCTCATACGTGACGACGTACTCGCGCTGTTGCACGAGGAAATCCCCAATGGCGTTTCACTCAACGATACGTTGCAGGATTTGTCGCGGCTCATTGAAGGCGATGGCAAGACGAATGGCTACGTGCTTGCGCATCCCGGATTTGGACAATACTGGCGCGAGCAAATGGGAAAACAGGCGTGCCAAAAGTGGCAAAAACGAATTGCGAATTGGATTGAGCAAGTCACCGACGATTTCTTCACCGAACGCTTGTCTGCAAATGAGGTTCCAAGATACGCGGTGCAACATCGCGTCATGCACTTGAAGCAGCAAGGTGAGTCAAAGGAGCGTTGGATGTCGCTCGCCACACGTCAATGGTACGACGTGTGGCAAGTGCATGAGACGGGTCCGAGCGGCTTTCTCGACGATGTGAATACGGCGTGGAAAACCATTGCAGTCGATGGAGGACATTTCGCCGAAGAAGCGCAATGCGCGCTCGTACGGGGAAGCATTGGGAGTACGCTTGCGCAGATAACGCCGGAGCTATTGAAACTGCTTCTCGACGAGGGAATTTGGTCGCCTGAGCAGGCGTTTGCGTATGTCAGAGCCGCGCCCCTCGGACCCCATCACGAGAGCCACCGTAGCCAGCTTCTAAAGGTGCTTGCACAACGCCTACCGGATGCATTGCTGCCATCGCTCCTCGAAATGGCATGCGACCTCGAAAACAACCTGATGGATCGCCTTGAGAACAACATATTTCAACATATTCTGCAACGGCTCGCCATTACGAGTCCAATGAAGGTGCGAATTGCGCTGAACCGAATTGAATCACCAGGAGTCAAAGCGATAAAACTTAAGGATCTCGCTAAGTATTGGCCGGACCAGCGATCTGTCGTCATGGCGGAAGCGGTTGCGTTGGCACGGCAGCTCGACCGCGCGGAACAGCGGTCATATGTGCTCAAACAAATCGCAGTCGAAATGCCTGTTGATCAGGGCGATCCATTGCTACGTGAAGCTTTTGAATATGCATTGCTTATTCAAGATGCAAATACGCGGTGCGCAACCTTGAC
>JANORL010001055.1:0-9341 GCA_031415295.1 Polyangiaceae bacterium
TCAACCGGTCGACAAACCAGCTCGAGAAAACGTTTATAGCCGACCGTCGACGGCTTTCCAACTCACGTTGGCAAAGAAGTCGTCGAGGTACTTCGCACGCTCGGTCGGCTTCAAATAAGCGCACCAAGCATGCTCCCAGAGGTCGAGCACGACGACGGGCTTGTGTCCTGCGGGATGTCCGACGTCATGACGATCGATCCAGTAATTGTCGAATTGGTTGCGAGCGGCATCGAAATACGTGACGGCCCAGCCAACGCCGGGCATTTTTGCCACGCCGAGCATATCTTTTTTCCAGTCGTCGAAGCTGCCGAATTGTTTCGCAATGGCGTCGGCAAACTTGCTCTCTTTGCTGTCCGTGCCGCCGGGCGTGAGATTATCGAAATAATACTCGTGAAGCAAAACGCCGTTGATTTCCCAACCAGCACGACGCTTCAGCTCGTTGTACTCGAACGTGCTCGCTTTGCCGTCGGCAACCATCGCGGTAAGCGTTTCGTTGAGTTTGTTCGAGCGTGTAACGTAGCCGTTGAGAAGCGTGAGGTGAACGGCAATTTGATCGTTCGTGATACCTTGAAGGTCTTTGAGCGAAGAATAATCTTTTGCAGCGTATTTGGCAGGGGTCCAAACCATGGTCGTCTCCTCTCCGCGGATGTCGGCGCGGTTGATGTCGCTCAATAACCGTGAAACCGACGGGTTGCAAGCCCCTTGTCAACCTATCGGCAACTCTCCAACAGGTTGGCACTCAGGACGGACGACGAA
Source organism: Polyangiaceae bacterium (assembly GCA_031415295.1). GTDB lineage: Bacteria > Myxococcota_A > Polyangia > Polyangiales > Polyangiaceae > Polyangium. The sequence continues at coordinate 757 of JANORL010001055.1, forward strand.
AGATGTCAAGGTGAAGGATGAAACGTCCCTGACGACGACCGAGCGAGCGGTCAATTCGTGTGTTTGGCGCAGCGGACGCCGCTGCTGACTTGCCCCGTGTGGCGATCGAATTTCAAACGAAATGTTGTTTTCGCGACAGTCAATGAGAAATCCCAAGAACCACCACGCAAGATGCCTTTGTCACCGGGGTTGTTCACGAATGGATCTTGTCGCGGATCTTGCGTATATGCTTTCGGATCGAAAACATCAGCCACCCATTCCCACACATTACCGGCCATGTCCAATGCGCCGAATGGGCTGGCATATTGTGGGAATGCGCCAACCTCGGTGGTGCCTCGTGGCCTGTTCCCGCATTCTCCAGCATTTCGCCCGAAATTGCCCATCGTACATGTCGGATTGGTGTTGCCCCAAGGATAGATCCGTTCGTCCGTACCTCGAGCGGCATATTCCCATTCCGCCTCCGTGGGCAGCCGTTTTCCGACAAATGCGCAATAAGCTTCAGCTTGCGCGAAATCGATACAATTGATGGGTTTTCGTTCGTTACTCGGATCGCTGCCGGTACAAGACGGCGCATACTTGGCGATGACTGCATCGTCGACGTTCGGACCATGCACGCCACTTGGTGTGCATTGGTGTGCATTGACGCATTTGTTGTAATTGCCGGCTGTCACTTCGGTGCGGTCGATATAAAACGCCCGCGTGATGATGACCTTGTGGGGTGGTTTTTCCGTTTCGCCGGCATTGACATGACCCATGATGAAACTTCCGGCGGGCACGGGGACCATCTCATCCGGCGGCTTTGGAACATTCATCATAGGAATCGATTCGATTCCAATCCGATTGGCCGTATTTACCGGTGGGGACAGGCCACGGTTGCGAATAAAAAGTGACGCTCCGACAAACGCACCGATGATGGCCACGGATCCAGCTATGGCGATCATCGATCGGCGGGACGATGACGCACCGGAAGATGTCCGCTGGTTGTTGACGTGCGGGGTGGTCGTCTGATTGGTTTGCTCGGACGGGATGATCGTCGGTGGCAATGGTGCGTCCAAACCGATTGAACCTTCCTCGACGGATTCGGAAAGTGCAGCACGCAAGTCTTTCCAAAACGAACGGACCGACGTGTAGCGCGACCGTGGTTCGACAGCGAGCGCCTTTTGAAAGACAGTCTCGATCGCGTGACTCGTGGCGAGCCCGCGTCCACGTGGTGTTGGGCGCAAGGAAATATCAGTGGATGCAATATAAAGTTGCGTCGCATCGTCACCGTCGAGCGCACTGTGGCCGGTGACCATTTCGACCAATACGAGCGCGAGGGCATACACGTCGGTCCATGGCCCCGTCGCCCCGAAACGTCGATTGAATTGTTCCGGTGCTCCATAAAACGGCGTGAACATCGAAGGGGTTTTCCCGGTTTGTTCAAATGCTCGGGTGATGGATGCATTGTCGGCAATGACTTTCGCAATGCCGAAATCCAGCACTTTCATTGTGGATATGCCGTCGACATCCGTCGTGAAGAAATTCGCAGGCTTGATGTCGCGATGGGCAATACCTTGGTCATGCGCCGCTGCGACGGCCAACGCTGCCGGTTCGAGCAATTCGACGGCGTCGACGAAAGACATCTTTTCGTTGTTATTTTTGCGGAGTTTGGCCAGATGATCCTCGAGCGATTCACCTCGCAACCATTCCAATACCAGATAAGGCGTCCATGCACCGTTCGGCGCAACCGCAGCTCCTACGTCGAGCGCTTGTACGACAGCCACGGACGACCGTGACAAACGGCGTAAAATGCGTCCTTCTTCAAGAAAACTTTGATGAAATCGTTCACGTTCGGCAGGTGGCAATGAACCAGGAATCTTCAGACACTTGACCGCGACCGGTTCGCCCAGGCCCAGGTGCTGCGCCCGATACACGACGCCAAACCCACCCTCGCCAACGACCTCTTCGATACGGAACTTGCCATCGATGGTTTGTCCCACCCAGGCAAATGGGTCACTGTGCGTCTCCGACATGCGCGACCCGCATCCTACGTCACCGCGAAGCGCAATAAAAGAGCTTAGTCGTCTGTACGACCGGTGCGTTGCTTTTTCCGTTGAGCCGCATGCTTCTTTCCACCAAGGCGTCTTTCAACCGCGCCTCTTGTCGGACGCGTGGGTTTTCGAGGGGTGGGAGCGACCAGTGCAGCAGCAACGAGTGCGCGGATTTTTTCGTGCGCATCGGCGATGTTTTTTGCTTGATCTCGCGTTTTTTGGCTCGTTACCCGCAATTTCCCTTCAGCATCCAACCGCGTAGCGATTTTTAGCATCAAACGGTTACGTGCACCGTCGTCGAGTCCCGTGATCGCGAAGACGTCGACGCGTACGTCTACTTTCGACGCGACTTTGTTGACGTTCTGACCTCCAGGCCCCGATGCTCGCACGGCGGTCATCGTTAATGCCGACTCTGGAACGAGCACCGTCTCTGTTACAACGATGCCTGGAGTGACCGAGTTTCGAGCATTCATGACAGGTGCAGGGGCAAGTTACTGCGACTGATCGGAACAATCAAATGTTATTCCTTGCGTTCGTTTCGCAAATCGCAGTATTCTGTGACGAAGGAATCTCATCATGAATAGACAATGGTCTTTCTTTGGGTTGCTTGCGTTCTTGGCATTCGCGCCAGGATGCGGGCCTGACGTCCGGGGGCTGTGCGAGTCGCAAGAAACGTGTCTCGGTGGCAATGACGCGGACGTCGATGCGTGCGTCGTGGCGTACGATGGCTCCCGCGACAATGCGTACGACATCGGATGCGGCGAAGAGTATGATTTGGTCGTCGAATGTTTCACGCCACAATACGATTGCATGGCCGTCGGAGGAGCTTGTTCGACGAGCGACGAATGCAATGGTAGCGCTTGTGTAAAAGGCGAATGCAAACGTTACGGTTTGGACAATACGAATGCCGATGCGTGTGAAGTCGAATTAAACGCGTATTCTCGGTGTGATTGAGGAGGCCGACCATGAACCGAACCATTCTAGCCAGCGCCCTTGTTTTGTTTGGGTTTTCGTTTTTGACCATGGGCTGTTCGCGCGCCACGGTGATTTGCGAACTCATCTGCGAATGCGAACACTGTAACGATCAAGAAATGATCGAATCTTGCAATCAACTCGGCACGGTCGAAGACGTTGCCGACGCGTACGATTGCAGCGACAAGTGGGAAGCGTATACGGTTTGTGTCCAAGAACGTGGCACGTGCGATGTCAAGGATTCAAGATTCTCGACGCAAAACGACGCAGGTGAAAACAAGTGCCAAACCGAATCCGACGCCATCGATAGTTGCATCGAGAAGGCGTCTGCTCACGAAGGTCTGAGCGGCGGCTTCAATTGAAGCGAAACGCGCTTCAGTTCGAGGGCCAACGTAGTGCGAGCAGCTTCCACTTGGCTTTCGGATAGCTCGATACCTTGACCGAATTGCCCTGATTACCTCCAAGTAAAACCCAATGCGTTTTCGTCTCTTCGACGAGAAATGCAACATGGTTCCCCGTCGCTGTGAGGCTCGAACGCGCCATCGCCGGATTAAAGATCACTGCAATGGCGCCATGGCGAGCAGCTGAAGCACTTGCCCAGCCCTTCCAGCTCGCCGCACCAGCGGAATTCGTTCCGCGAATCCCACATTGTTTCAAACACCAATTCACGAAAGACGAACACCACGCCGTCTCGTCCGAACGCGCCCGTAAACCTGTTGTCGCGTGGTACACGACAATGCGAGGATTGGCCGCTCTGCCACGAACTTCGTTCGTTCCTTTTTCTTTGTGGGCAATCTTCATCCACGCGGGACCAGCGTCAGGGGCAGGATTTGAATTCGATTCCGACGAAATGTCTTCGATAGGCCGAATATCGACATGCCGATCGACAAACATCCCTCCAAGGTTTTTCGCATCCGCAACGAGTAAGGCGTTCCAAGTTTTGGACCCCACGATCCCGTCATCACCAAGGCCCCGTTTTCGTTGAAAATCGCGCACGATTGCATCCGTACGCGAACCGAATTGGCCATCGGTCGGAATGCTGTAACCCCATCGCCGCAGCTGATGTTGCAATTGCCGCACTTCATCACGTAAATGCGGACCAGCCTCGGGATATCCACACGGCAGACGTAATGTGGGTCGTAACATGGGTCCTCGTCTATGATTGCGGCAAAGGAATCTGTGCAAACCAGGTCATGAGCTGTTCGAGGTGTTTGCGATCTTCGTCGTCGAATGTATTCGGGTGCTCCGAATCGATGTCCAGCACTGCAATGAGCGTGCCGGCTTGGTCAAAAACGGGGACGACAATCTCGGAACGGGACCGTGCGTCGCAGGTAATGTGCCCCGGAAACGTAAACACATCTTGAACGACGACACTTCGTCGTTCTCGAGCGGCCGTGCCGCACACGCCTTTGCCAAAGCGGATTTCCAAGCAACCAAGTGTACCTTGATAAGGGCCGACGCGTAAAATGTCCTTTTCGACAACGCGATAAAAACCAGTCCACAAATGGCCGAAGCCATGATGAAGCAGCGTGCTTACAGTCGCCATCGCGGCAATGGGATCGGTGATCCCCTCCATGATTGCGCGGAAAACGCTGCCCAATTCGTCATATGCGATGGGCTTTGCAAGGTTACGCACGTCAGGTGTGGATTCGGCCATGTTTTTTTTTGCCTCGCGCTTGCGTCAGTTTGCGTAACGGAGCCCCGTTTGAAAAGAGCAGATCTCGACAGACGACTCGTTTCTGTGCGTCAATGGGAAAAGTGACCGCACCTTCGTCGAAGGTGAAGAGACTCAAAGGCTCGTTACGGAGGCGCTTATCATGTCAATTCAGATTGCAACGACGGAGCACGCAGCAGATCGCTCCATCGTCTCGTATGCCAAACGTGCTGGAAAATTCGCTCTCATCGCTCTGACGATGTCTGGCTGCATCATCATCAAGGTGGCACCGCCAGCACGTAATGATCCCTTTCAACCACCGAGCGCGGCGCCTATCGACATCAAAAGAGGCAGCTTGCACAAGTTTCGCTTCAGTTGCGGCGCGCAAGCGACTTTCCGCTCCGTCGCGCTTCCCGTCGAAAATCTCGTCATCGCATACGACGGAAATAACCTGAGCCCTGCTGATCAGCAGCCTTCGACGCCACTGCGTTTGACCTGGAAAGGTCCAGGTGCTGCGATGGATATTCCCTTCAACGTCGGCAGCCAGAACACTCGCAAAGCGATGGGCAGCGTGACCGTGAACGCTACGCCGGGAACTCACGAGTTTGTCGTGGCTATGCCCAACGGACCGGATTGCGGTCCGACCAACGTCGCCATCTCGTTCCGCTGAACGAGCGTCAACTCCGACGTGCGCTGTTCGGCACGTCGGAGACTTTCCCCTTCACAACCCCTACGCGCCGCGTGTCCAGTCGTTGCCAGCTTGCAGCTCGCATGCGTTTGTCGTGTCCGCAGCACGAAATGTCGGACGACAAAAAACCGAAAGGTCCGAAGGATTTGCATCCTTCGGACCTTGTCGGGGCGAGTGGATTTGAACCACCGACCCCTTGACCCCCAGTCAAGTGCGCTAACCAGGCTGCGCTACGCCCCGGGCCGCTCCGTGCGGACAAGCCGCGCTGAACGACGGGCACGCTAGCCGAATCGCGACGGAATGCAAGCACTTACCGAAAGTCATGATGCGAGGGTTTTTGGCCGGTCGTCGTGCCGTTTTGGACCAACGCCACAATCGCGGCAGCAATCGCCTTACGTTCGGCTTCCACCAGCACGATGCCCCGGTCCGTTCGAGTCCACGCAGCAACATCGCCTGACTCCGTCGCGATGACCGGTATGCCAAGCGCTCGCGCTTCACGTACCACCGTGGGCGCCGCTTCGGCACGCGACGTGTGCACGAGTGCCCGCGATGCCGCGATCCACGCGAGTGTATCGAAACGCGATAACAACCCCGTAAACGTCGCATGCACGCGCATCTCGCGAGCGACACGTTCGAGGTGCCCGCGCAACGGACCATCGCCCACGACAACGATGGGCACGTTCGCAGATGCCGCCGCCGCAAGGGCCAAATCGAATCGTTTGAGCTTGATGAATCGTCCTACCGCTATGACAAACCCACCCGTTTCCTCTTGTTTTGACGAGCGAATTTCGTGGGCTCTCGTCGTGACGTCGGGCAGTTCGATCGCCGCAGGTTCGATGTACGAAGCGCGCACGAGTCGCTCATCGAGAGCTGTGGGAAGCATTCTCCCTAGAGTTTGGCGTAGCGAACTTGCGACGAAACGAAGCCGCGTCGCACGGTCGAGAAGCGTTGTCACGATCGCGTGACGCACCGGTCGCGGCAAAGCACACAACAGCCGCACGTCTGCTCCGTGCGCCACCACTTCGAGCGGCGCGGAATGATCCAAAAGCAGAGGAAATCCACACGGAATCAGCCAGTGTCCGATGACGCGATCGACGCGCCCTACCATGTCGATCTGCTTGCGCACGGATGCGGCAAACGGCAACGCGTGCAGCAAACGTAGCGGGTTTGTCTTGACGCGCGCGGCAGCTCCCGGCCAACCAAAGAGCGACGAACCACCGGCGTGATGCACGGTGAGCGCGGGAGTCGTCGAATCGCGTGTGATGGAATTCGGCGCAGGCGCGATGACATGTACATCGTGCCCTGCGCAGGCGAATCGACGCGCTTCGGTGCGCACGAAGTGTCCCGAAGGATCCTCATCGTTCGCGGGATACGACGTCGTGACGAGAAGCACTCTCAACGCCCGCGCAACGTACTCGTCGCGGCCTGGTCGAGCTTGAACTCGTTGCACGATGACAAAACGAAAAACGCTGCTTCGTTTGCACGAGCAGCGTTTCGGTTCTTAGAAGGAATGCCTCGACCTAGGAGGAGCCTAGGAGGAGCCGGAGGAGGCCACAACGTCCATCTTCGACCGCTTCCGACGACGACGCGCAGCCTCGGACGCCTTCTTACGACGTTTGACCGAGGGCTTCATGTAGTGCCGGCGCCTCTTGAGCTCACGGAGAATTCCCTCAGCGGCCATTTTCCGCTTGAGGTGCTTGATGGCACGCTCGATTCCTTTGTCGCCCACGGCGACCTCGAGCGGTTTGCACTGTATGGCGTCGGTCGGCATTTCTGAACGCGTCCTCTCGGTTCTTTCGGTGTCTGTGTTGCGAAGTCTGTCGGGTGCGGCTCATCCGTCGAGCCACACACTGGCGGCGCCAGCGTCCTAGGTTTCACCATGCCGAACACGACTTCGCGCTCGCTTGGGTAACCTTGCGGGGGGCGGAGTATGTCAGGGGGCATTTCACAAGGCAAGGCACGTCGAACATGTTTTTTCGCCTCGGATCCAAGGGCCAAATCGATTTGCCTGCTCAAATGTGTAGCGCAAATAACATAAATGATTCTTTCCTTCATAAGTATTGCAACTGAGAAAGTTTCTAATTACTGCGATGGGGCGTTGGTCCTGACGCGTAGGCGAAGGTTGGAAACGTGGCGGCAACGATGAACATGGATGTCGATAGTCGAGTGATGGAGATGTTCACTCGCGTTCGTGCATCGGGTCTCAAGTTGACGCCGCAACGCATGGCGATCGTCCGTGAAATTGCGCTCGATCCGACGCATCCCACGGCGCAGGAATTGTTCGAACGGCTTCGCGTGCTGATGCCGACGATGAGTTTTGCGACGGTGTACAACACGCTCGACGCGCTCTCGTCCGCTGGCCTGTGTGTAGCCTTGAGTTTGTCTCCGGGAGCCGCTCGGTTCGACGCCAACATGCGCCCGCACAATCACGCCGTATGTGACCGCTGTGGCCTCGTGCGTGACGTTCCTTGTACCGGCGCACTCGAGCCCAATGCGCGTGATGTCGACACGTCGATTGGCGTGGTCGTAGGCTTTTCATTACGGACGGTTGAACGAATTTACCGCGGAATCTGCGCAACTTGTGCAGAGGAAAAGGCCTCGGGACATTCGGACAAACCCTGACGTTTTTCAAAGATCTTTTCTGTCGGTTGCGACATGGTGCGCATCCGGTCGATTCGGTGGAAGTTCGTCAATAGAAACAGTGCAAGGAGAACAGTCACTCATGCCGCAGCTTGCAGGAACCAAGACCCATCAGAACCTCAAAGACGCGTTTGCCGGCGAGTCGCAGGCAAACCGTCGCTACCTCTACTTCGCTAAAGTTGCGGATGTGGAAGGTCGCCCCGAGGTAGCCGGCTTGTTCAAGGACACGGCCGACGGTGAGACGGGCCATGCGCACGGACACCTCGACTATTTGAAGTCCGTAGGTGATCCCGCGACGGGTTTGCCCATTGGCAACACCGAGAAAAACCTCAAAGCCTCCGTGGCTGGTGAAACGCACGAGTACGAAACGATGTACCCGGGCATGGCCAAGCAGGCGCGTGAGGAAGGTTTCGAGGACATCGCCGAGTGGTTCGAGACGCTCGCGAAGGCCGAGAAGTCGCACGCTGGGCGCTTCGCAAAGGCGCTCTCTGCCCTCGATTTCTGATCGTCATCTGTAAGAGGGTGTGCAACAGGCGTTGCGAGCGTTGCGAAGTTAGGGAGTACGGCGGAAGCGTGCATCGCACGCTGAGCAAGTCCGACC
>JANORL010001056.1:0-3913 GCA_031415295.1 Polyangiaceae bacterium
GATCGTCTTTCAGATCTCGTGGTGCTGTCGGCTGCTCCCGATTCAATGGCCCCAGAGGACCCAATGGCCCCGCTGGCCCCCATGCCAATTACGCTTTTTCAAGGCAACGTTACACGGAACCTCACCGCGCCGCTGTTCATGCAAGATGGCGAAAGTCTCGGAAAGACGGTGACGTCGACGGACGATGTGTTCGGAATCTTTATTACGGAATTTGGTTCGTGCAAGAGATTCAACGATGCGCGGAGTCCCGAGGGGCTTCCCACGAGCACGCCGGAGAATATCGTCACATTAGGTAGCACCGGCCAAATCTGGCTTGCAGGATGCAATCTCAATGGCTCATCCACGCCAGCTCAACCCCCACTCAAATTCGGCGAAAAGAATTCGTTCTTCTTTGCGCCCGTTGACCGTACCCAAATGACGACCATGGGTTCAATCACAACCACTACACCGACGACCGGCGCGCTTGCATTCTTCATGTCCGTCGAGGAGGGCATGAGTGGTCACGGACTCGATACCATCGAATACAGTGAGCCGGGTGGATTCACCAAATTGGACGATCCGCTGCCGAAAGTCGATATCCGTGTCGACATTGGTGCCGACGTTGACGTCAAAGTCGACATTCAGTTACCGAAATCCAACAAACTCGACGTTCCGTTTGCTTTTGCTGACCTTGACGACAATGGTCTACGCGACGTGATCGTCACCGGAAAAGCGGGTACTCAGCGCACGATCGTCATTTTTTGGAACGGCGATACTGAGAACACGTCGGGTAGCATAAGCGCGAGTGGCACCGACGCCGTGACGGCCTTCCCATTCACGCCGAGCGACAATCCGACCAGAAGTGACAGAATTGCGCCGATTGATAATTCCGAGATCGTAGACATCGTCGGCATCAACTTCGACGAGGACCATTTCAAGGAATTGGCGATCTTGACCCGAAAACACGTCTATATCGCTAAACTGAGTCAAACGATCCTCACCGAAGAACAAGTAGCAAAAAACACGCCCCTCGAACTCAAAGCTGGTCGCCCTTTGCATCTCCTTTTTAAGGACAAAGCGTTCACTGACATCCGTGATGGCCAAGCTCTTCTCGCCATTGATGCCAATAGCGACGGTATTGACGATCTCATCGTCGCCGATTTGGGCAAACTTTTGCTCCACTTCGGCACGGAGCGCCTGCAATGAAATCCTTTCGCATTCTGCTCTTTTCTTCAGCGCTGGTCTTCGCCGCAACACCTGTCCTAGCAGACGACGACGCGCAGTCGCGCGCCTATTTCGAGACGGGCGCGAAAGCTTATGAAAAAGGCGACTACCAAAACGCGATTCGGGCTTTCGACCAAGCCTACGCATTAACGAAACGCCCCGGCCTCATCTTTTCGATCGCCCAATCCTATAAGCGCCAATACACGCTCGATTCGAACCCGACAAACCTACGCAAAGCACTCGACTATTATCGACGTTTCCTCACGGAAGACAAAAGTGGCAAACGGCGTGGAGATGCATCGTCGGCGATTATGGAAATCGAAGCGATCATTGGTCGCTTGCCCGCCGATCAACAGGGAGCTGCTGTGCTTCCTGCAGAGCTGCCACAACCGACGCAAATATCCGTGACGACCCAGGTCGACGAAGCGACGGTTTCCATTGATGGCAGCCCTCCGCGTACGCTCGAGCCAGTCGAAGTAAAACCTGGCAAACACAAGGTCGTCATTCAAGCAACCGGGTATTTCCCAGAAGAGCGCGAATTGTTTGCCTCGGAACGGCAAATGACCGCCGTCGACGTACCATTACGCGCTATGCCCGCGAAAGTAACCATTCATGGCCGCATTGGATCTACGGTAACCGTCGACGGTTCGCCCCGAGGCACACTGCCGTTGCTAGGTCCGCTCGAAATCGAAGCTGGAGAACGAAACATCGCCGTAAGCCAGGCGGGATTCGTCACTTTCTCGCGTGATTATGCTCTTGGCCGCGGTAATGAAACGAAAATAAAGGCTGACCTGTCCCGCACACGTCAGCGCATTGCATCATTCATCATGTTCGGTACCGGTGTTGCTTTTAGCGGAGTTGGTGTACTATCGGCACTTGCGGCCGGGGGGGCGAATGCGCGAGGCGCTGTACTCTACAACGAGTGGAGCAAAAAACACGAAGACACGGGCGTACAAATTGGATCACTCACCAAATGTCAACTCGACGATTATAATACTGCAAAAACAGAACAATCAGCCTTCAGTGTCAGCGCGACCGTTTCCTTCAACCTCGCCGCAGCTAGCGCAGCACTCGGATTCTTGCTGTATTATTTCGACGACCCCAAGCTTTCGTCGCCAAAACCCAAAAAGGACGACGGTACCGCGCCCAAGAAAGACCCAACACCTGGTCTGCGCGATATGATGGTCGTTCCCGTCGCCACGCCCGGGTTTGCCGGCGTCTCGTTCGGCGCAAGATTCTGACCCGCGAACTGTTGCGCACCAGCAACGGTGTCATTCGCAAAACCTAATAAAAAATTGCACTTCGGGTCGATACGCAGAAAAAATTGAGTATACTGCCTCGTACCATGCAAACCGCACGCGGACGTTCGACGCTCTCTTACACCATCACCGCCTGTTTTTTATCGAGTGCCGGAGCGCTCCCATTCCTCGTCGCTTGCGCTCCCGAACAAACCGCACCTCGAACAGTGACCGAAATCCGCTATGTGAATAGCTGCCCCACGAATGCAGCAGCCGCGCCATCGCCCACGCAAATCGTACAACCGACGCCGACGCCATCTCCCACCCCAGTGATTACGGCGCCTCCACGACCCACGATTGCAGCGACAACGCCCCCGCGTCCACCTCCGCCACCTCCGCCGCCTCCACCACCTCCTCCCGCCCCTGTCGTGGCTTCGATTGGCGTTTCAGGTCCAGGATGCGTCATTCGCGGAACATCGCCAATGGCAAAAGGGACGCCCATTTACGATGCTCCGACCGGTGGTCGCCTGATTGCCACATTTACGGGCGGGTTTGTCCCCATGTCGATGAGCGATATCCCGCCGGATCCGGCCATTCAACGGTCCAAGTTATCAACACGCGCCACCGAGCCTACGGTACGTATCGACGGCTATGTCGATACCACGGCCGTTTCCGTATGGAGCAGCCGGGATATCGCCATCGTGACAGATTCCGTGTGGATTGCGAGTGCGCAAAAAGTCAAAATTACCGGCGCGAGCCCTGGAATGTTGAGTGTCGAAATGCCCATTTTGGGAACAAACGGCCAGGTTGCTCGGACCCGCACGGGTTGCGATGGACTCGCCTTGCAACGTGGAACGCCTTCACCATTACCCGTTCCCGGAGACGGCCGAGGATTTCTACCGCGCGCCCAAGACATCGACATTTTCGATGGACCCGGTGGTAATGCCGTTTTTACCCTCCGCATGAATGCTGCCGACGCCAAACTCTTTTGGAGCACGGAAACCAGCGGCGGGTTTGTGCATGGCAAACTACGCGCCGATGTCGCCATTGATGGTTGGATGCGTAAGACAGACCTGAATCCATTACCCAAGGGAGAAATGATGGACCAATACATTCCTCCCGAAACGTCCGTTGCCGGCACGCAACTCGTCATGGAATCGCCGCCGCGAATCGCGCGCGCTCCAAAGGATATTCCTATTCGCTTCCGACGTTCGGAGACTGAGGTCCCCATTGGAACCATCGAGGCCGGCGCCGAATTCTACGTCCTCGAAACCCTCGCCGGTTGGACCAACATTTTGCCCACGAAGGTATACGTTTTACCTAGTGATACCAATGGGTTCTGGATTCCCTCGAGCGAAACACCACGCTGAGCGTACCGAGACAACCTTCAGCCTACGTCTTCGGTCGTAGCTCCAGCTTCTTCGAGCAATTCACGATACCACATCGCGACTCGTTCCGCCCGATCCCCAAGC
>JANORL010001057.1:0-4780 GCA_031415295.1 Polyangiaceae bacterium
CGTGATTACAACGGTGCCCACTGGTGTTACGTCTTTCGCAGACAACGATCGGCTTGCCGAGGAACTTGAGGCGTTGCTCGAGTGACACGGCATCAACCTTATCGTCCGGCTGCCGACAATGCCCAACGAAATTGACCCTGCGCATTTCGGACAAACGCTCACGTCTATCGCGAATACATGTCGCAACAGCCACGCCCAAACGCGTTCGACAGCGCCTTCGAGCAGCGTGTCCTCCATACGTACAACGTAATACATATTACTTGGCAAACATGTCAATGGTTTCCCACGAGCCCGCGAGCAGGCAAACTACCCACAAATCGCGCCATGTTCGCCAGTCACAGGCACGAAGCGCACAGCAATGATCACTTCCGGATCGCGGATTCCTTTTTCGGCCAGAGTATGAGCGAGCATGTTGATGGGGCTAGTAACGTTCCATTTTGTTGGCGCGTCAAGATCAAAAAGGCTTTCTCGGACCCGGAAGTCTTTTCCGCGTTTGTCAAGGATGTCATCGCGGACTCGATTACCTGTGGGGTCGAGACCGCGGTGATGCTGTCCGGCCACCCATGCCCCTCACCGTTTCGCCGCCGCGACAAGTCGTTTCCAAACGCGTTCGACGGCCCCTTCGAGCTGTGTGTCGTCCATACGAACTGCGTAATACGTATGGCTCGGCAAACTTGTCAATGGTTTTCCCACGAGCCCCGCCGGCAAACGACAAAAATCGTTCACAATCGCCAAACCCGTTCCTAGCTTCACGAGATGCAACACAAGCGGCCAGCCCCGCGCTTCGACCGCGATTTCCCACGAAACTCCCGCACTCGCCAATGCTTCGTCGAGCGCCCTGCGTTGGGAAGATCCAGGCGGCGGGACGATGAGCGCTACACCCGAAAGATCTGCAAGCGTCAATCGAGATTTTTGCGCCAATGGATGAGACTCGGGCAAAACCAGCATTTGTCCCACATGCGCCAACGGCTCGGTGACCAACCGCGGGGGAATGGTCGCGAGCGGCAAAACGCCAATATGCGCCGCTCCCGTGCGTAAAGCACCCAGTGTGTCCGCCGCATCGCGGACGAGCAATTCGAGCGGCGTTTTCGCATCCCGAGACGAACGCTGCACAGCTTCGCCAATGAGATACAAATAGACACCTTCGCCCGCACACAAGACGACGCGCGCACGTGCGCTGCCCGTGCGTAATTCCTCTACGAGCGCCGCTTGATCGGAAAGGCTCTTGCGCGCAAACGCAGCCATTCGTTCTCCAGCTTCGGTGAGCACGAGGGCGCGTCCTGCACGCTTGTAAAGAGGCGCACCCGCGGCATCAGAAAGCTTTTGCACCTGCGCGAAAAGCGCCGGTTGCGACAGATGCAACACCCGCGCAGCGCGCGTGAGGTTCAAATGTTCGGCAAACGAAGCAAAAGCACGTAACCACGACGTTTCGAACATGAAGGCACCAACTATCACCAGGAATGATACCTCATCATATCTTACGAGTTCCGCGTGATGGCAAGAGGGTTTATGCTGTCGTCCAACATGAACATCGTAGAAAAAAGCAAGACCCTTTCGTGGTTACTGCGCCACGGCGCTCGAGAAGCCGGCGTGTCAATGGATGCCGCTGGTTGGGTGCCCGTCGGGCAAGTCCTCAAATATCTGCACATGAGCCGCGAGACACTCGATGAGGTTGTCCGGACCAACAACAAGAACCGCTTGGAAGTCGTTGGCGAACGAATACGCGCGTGCCAAGGTCATTCGACGGAAAACATGCCCGTGACAGTGGAAGCATTGGAAGCTTCGTGGCGTCTTTATGAAGAAGGCGGATCGCTCTATCACGGGACGACCGTGGATGCGACTTTACCCATTTCGACAGAAGGCCTTGTGCCGCAAAAACGCACGCACGTGCACCTTGCGCCGAGTCTCGAAAGCAAAGTGGGTAAACGTTCGGCAACGCCGGTTGTGCTGGAAGTATCGTGCGAACGATTGCGGGATTCAGGCGAGAGGATTTACGAGGCGCAAAATGGCGTGATACTGGTGCGGCGCGTGCCCGCTTCGTGTTTTACGGGGCTCGTGTGTACGACGAAAGCTTCGCAAATAATGGAGCACGTAGTCAAGGCGCGGTTTGGGATTTCGAGCTAATACGGCCCAGGAAAAAAGGCGCGCGAGGAATCAGTTTGTCGTGGCGGCGATACCTGGTGTACGTTTTACGACGTCTACTCCAACAAACGTTTCGATTGGTCAGAACACACCCCACGACACGCCTCGAACCTCCGCCCTGAAGGCCACGACCCTCAAAGTCACATAGCTCTTGAGTTACGGACAATCTTGTGCATCGACACTCGCGTCGCCGCTCATCGTACGTACTTGCTCGCCTTCGTCACAAGATATCTGCCCGTTGCCTTGACCTTGCTGTACCGTCTCGGACCATGACTCCCGATCAAGATTTTGGAGGTGAATCGACCTTGGCAAGCGACTTTTATGCTGCTTTGGCGGGTTCATCGACCTTGCCAATGAAGTTCAAACCGCTTGAGCCCAGGTGATTCGACCTGGACTGAGAGGTTCAAGCCGGTTTAGGGAGGTCGATTGATGTGTGACGGGGGGATGAACGTCGTTACGGAGCAGGTGGTTGGCAGGCGGAGAGTAGGTATTCAGCAGGATGGTCGCAAAGCCGTTCCTCTAAATGATGAAATTGGTTGATTTTTGCAGGCGGTTTGTTAAAACATGACGCGCATGCGACAATCAGTAATCATTGGGCTCATAAGTGCTTTCTTTCTCTCGTGTCAAAACAATTCGATTCAGAATGATTCATCGCGAGCTATTGCGAGTGCCGTTCCGCAGCCTGTGGTCAGCGCTGCGCAAAAACATGCTTCAGCCATTGCGCTAGCCATTCGCGAAGCCGCCAAATGTCCATGGCTGTCCGATACGAGCGGCGCGACGCTCGATACGAAGTGCCCTACTTATGCGGCATGGGAGGTAAATCTCGATGCCGTCGAGGGCGAAGCCGAAGCCGACATGATCGAATTGATATCCGACGCCGATCGAAACGTGCGCTGGATTGCGGCCACGGGACTCGTGCACCTCACGGTGCTAAAAACGACCTATCGAAAAAACGCGACAACGTCGAAAGTCGTTTTGCAACAAGCGCGCGAGGAGACGGATCCAACCGTAGGGCGTGTTCTCGGCATACTCGTGGGTCGAATTTTATTATCGAAGACGCAATTGTCCGAACCCGTGCTCGATTTGGTACGAAACGGTCGGGATTCGGTGCGGTTGGGGATGTTTGACGACCTTCTCGTGTGGAATGGAGATCAACCTGGCGTGCGTAGTGTTGTCGAAGCTGTTGTGCGTGCTGCTGGACCAACCAAAGTTCGTAGCGAAGCGGTGCGTGCCATTGCGGCTCGGGGCCTCGATGACAAAGATTGCAAGATGTTGCTCGATTTGATGAAAGATGCCGATGCAGAGGTAGCGGGACAAGCTGGGTATCAGGCAGCGGGGGCATCGGGGACGGCTGGATGTCCCAAGGATTTTCAGTCAGTTATGGAGGAAATCGAGAACCAATCGAAGAAGGGTGTGAAGATGCATCAGGCAATGGCCGGCGCGCTTGGACGAATTGCTGAACAAGGCCGCGCGACGGTGGGGCAAAAGAAGCAAGCCGTGGCGCTCGCACGACAATTGGTAGAAACAAAAACGAATCCGGAAGACCTGCGATGGCGAGCGCTCGAGGTCGTGGGCGAGCGCGATCCCAATGCGAAGGCGTTTGCGGCGAAGTACAAAGAGGACGAATCGTCGCAAGTAAAGGGGAGTGCCGAACGGATCCTTGGGAGAGACTGACGTCATGGAGCGCAGTCTTTCTTCCTGGGCGGCGCGACGTTAGCACGGCCCAGGAAAAAAGCGCGCGCGATCTACCGCTCCAACAGCACCATCTCCTCGAGCGGCAATGTCTTGATTCCTGGCACTGCTGGAACGGGCGGTTCGTCGCAGGGCAATGCCGGTACACTAGGTATCGCCGCCACGACAAATCCATCACATCCTGGTGCCAATACATCCTGGTGCCAATGGTTATGCGGGAGGCGGCGGTGCAAATGGTGCCAATGGTGCCAGCGGAGGAGGCGGGAGCGCTATGGGTGGTTTCTGGCTCCTGCATGAGTTTGCCTGGGAATCATACCACGACCAACTGGAGGTTCGTCAAGGGGTAACGGTGTTTCGATGCGGATTGTTTGACGCCGCGCGTTGAGCGCTACGAACTCGTGCCTTGCAGCGATTCATCAAGACAAACGACATTCGTTGACCGAATTCCGCGTTGGCTTTGGATTAAATGCGGCCGGTGTGCCTCTTGTTTCGTTTTGTGAAAATGCCAGTACGGATCAAAATCGCTACTCAATCTCTCTGACCATCTGCTCGAACTTCTACACGTGCACCTTGCACCGAGCCTCGAGAGCAAAGTTGGTAAACGTTCAGCGACGCCGGTTGTGCTGGAGGTATCGTGCGAACGATTGCGAGAAGCGGGCGAGAACATCTACGAGGCGCAGAATGGCGTGATTCTGGTACGACGCGTGCCCGCTTCCTGTTTCGTGGGGCTCGTCTGTACGACGAAAGCTTCGCAAAAGGTGGAGCGGGAGGTCAAGGCGCGGTTTGGGATTTCGTAATAAAATCACGTAATGGACTTGGAGATTCGCTGCTGATTTTGCCACCGCAGAGGGTGTTGATCAGGCGTCGCGAGCGTTGTGAAGCTAGGGAGGGCGGCGGAAGCGTACATCGTACGCTGAGCAAGCCCGACCGACGATTCGCAACGCTC
>JANORL010001058.1:0-4712 GCA_031415295.1 Polyangiaceae bacterium
CCCGCCGCCCCCCCGGCCGCCCCGCAACGAATCGAGATGTCGACAGGGAGCATGTGGGGGTAGGGTGGTCCGATTCGAGATGTCCACGTGGCGCGTCCTGGGGCCTGGCGTGCGAGTTGGCAAAGTGGCTGGCACCTTTTAACGGTTGGTTCCTTTTAACGGTTGCTCCGGGGTTCGTGCTTTTCGTCCTCAACCCAAATGGGCGTGAATCCGCAACCTTGGTGTTTCTGTTCTTTCTTTGTCTTGCCGCGCAGCAGATTCATGACTTTGGGCGTCACGAGCACCCACGGGTGCCGTGGTCCCTGCATCATCGTGCCTGCCCCTTCCGAATACCACTCAGGTTCGCCAAACCATTCCCACGTCAGGTTGACGTCTTGGATGTTGGCCAAGTCTTCCCGACGATACACAAAACGGCTCGGGTAATCCATGACTTGCGTGTACCAGCCGCGCCCGCAATCGGAACAAACCTGCTTTCGGTTCAGAAAAGACTTGGGGGACATCGGCGGCATGACGTGGTCGATGAACAGTTGTTGGTGACGAAGTTCTTCGAGGACGCCGGCTTTGTTGTCGGCATGGACGGGCCAGAACAGCGCGCCCGTTATGCCCGCAGCAAGGAGCCGTTCCACATGGACATCCTGCACGAGAACATCGTTCTCAATGGTAAAAGCGACGCGTAATTTTTCCATCCGCTTTACAGCCTCGGGAAAAACGATGTGCAGCGGTGAGGTTTGTCGGACCCCCGTTCCGCACTTCGGACAAGCTTTCGACTCGTCGTACGTCGTCCACCCCATGGCAGAATCAGCTTGCGTGGAGAACATGACGAGCAACGGCGCGGCTTGCAGCTCGTCCTCCGTGTAGATGTCCTCGCGATCCACCCAACGTTCCTCACCATATTTGTCGAGCAGGGCGAACACCTTGGAAACACGTGGATCCTTCTCATCCAGTGTGATGTCCACCTTGAGACCGGGATGCTCGATCCCTCCGATTTCTTCCCATGTGTACGCTTTTAGCTTGACAATATCAGGCCCACATCCGGAGGGGCCAAGGATCGCGTCCGCACCGCCGGGTATGTCGGTTGCATGAAACCTTATTTCGATATTCGTTTTCATGATTCTTCGTTGGCTCGGAGTTGCAACGCTAGCGCAAGTAGGATTCGATGGCCTCCAACCAGTGCGGCTCCTTCTTGTACACATCCTTGTAGATCTCGCGCAACTTTTCCTTGGTCATTTCCTTGTTTATTTTCTTGTTCGCCGCCCATGCCGCGTTGAGCGCTTTGCTGATTTCCGTGTGCTTGGCGTCCGTGAGGATGATGGACGGGTACGTCTTGGCCACCTCGTCGACGGCCTTCTTGAGCGCCGCTTTGCTGAGGGCCGGATTCTGCTTCTTCATGACCTCCTCGATTGCTCGCCTCTCGAAGATCTTGTGCGCTTGAAACTTCGCCTCGAGTTTTGCGGTGAACTTCGACGCCATGCCATAAGGTAGGATGACCTGCTGCTTCCGTAGCGACTCGGCCATGACGTACTGGCCGTAATCCTTGATGAACTCGTCGGCGAGCTTGAGCGCGTCGGCATTGAGTTCCTTGACAATCACCGGCTTGCCGAGGCTGGTTTTCTCGATAACTTTCTTGATGAAATCTTGCGGCTTCATGCCGACGCCAATCACGATGGACACCAGGCCCACGCCTGCCTGGAGGGCCGGAAAGCTGAAGCCTCCGACATTCTTTCCGCCGGACATTCCGTGCCGCGATCCGTCGGCAGTCGTCGCGGGAGCCGACGTGTCGGTCGTGACCAATTTGCCCATGAACATCAATTCTCGAGCGAGCGTTTCAAACGGGTCCAAGGGCGGGCCGCTGCCATCGGGACTTGATGTCGACGTTGTTTTTCCGTTGCCTTGCTTCGCCTTAGCCGCCGCCTTTTCCTTCGCCTCGCTGGCCGCAGTCACCTCGGACAACATCGGCATGGTCCCCGAACCTGCGACCTCGTCGTAGGATTTCTTGGGCGGTCCGCCGGCACAACTGAGCTTCTTCGTATCTTTCGTGAAATAATACGCAGATTCTAGAGGGGCAGATTCGTCGAGCGTAAAAATGACGTCGGCGTTCTTGGCGATTTGTTCAGCGTAGCGTCCAGGGTCGCGGGTCCACTCGACCTTATTTTCGCCCAAAAAGATCGCCCACTCATTCACGGTCACCCATTTGCCCTTGGCGTCTTTATAAGGCTTGGGAACCCAAGACGGACGCACGCAAACCTTGATGCGTACCGGGACTTTTTTGGCATCCTTGGATTGTCCCGACGAATCACACGGACGTTGGCCGACGTTGGCCACTAAGTTTGAATGGGTAGGCCGGTTGCTTGACGTCGCGTCTGTCGAACACGGTTCTTCGTTCCGAAGCGGTTCGGGCGACGAGGTCGGAGCGCTGGGCATGTTCGGACAGAATAAACCGTAGGTCGAGGCCATCATGGCCGCATTCTCGATGGGCGCTGCCGGGTTCACCTCGATGAATACCCCGGCCAATGGAGCATAACTGCGTAGTTCGTCCTGGTCCTCGTCCGTCACGATATGGTGAGTACCCCGTTGCAGCGCAAACCGTTTCACATGCTCGGGAATCAGACTCGGATGACAATGCACCTCGAGCGTTTCAGCCGCTGGATTCAGCGCTTTCAGCTCGGGCATGGTCAATTGACAACTCGACGTACCCAACAGCAGGCTTAGCCCCACGAGCATGGTTTGACGTAGGCGTATTGACATGAGGACAGGTTATCGGGGCATGGATGACGGCGTCAAGGCACGATGCAAGTGGTTGGCACCTTATTTGAGGTGGGTGATATCGAAGTTTCCTGCGGCCCAAGACCGAGCGCGCCATGAAATGGTTCGTGTCGCGTCGCGCGTGGCGCAGCGATATCGACGCCGAGCGGCGCGAATGATATGCGTCGATGCGCTGGAAGTGCGGGATTCTCGCGATGTCGAGGCGGACATTGCGACGCGCGTGTTGTGGCTCGAAGCATTGTTCCGTTTGGACGAACGCACGCGTGATTTGCTGCTTGCGTACCATATCGACGAACGCACGCAGAAGCAAATCGGCGCGGATCTGGGCATAAGTGAAGAGGCGGTCCGAAAGCGTATCGGCGTTGCTGAGAAGAAATTGCGATACGAAATCGAAAAGCTTGTCGGCAAAGAGGACGATCGAAAAGGTTTGTCTCCGTCGGCAGGTTTTGTTATCGTGTTCGATCCCTTTGATCGGGCTACAATTCGAGCGATCCTGGACGTCGAGGACGAGTTTGGCCTGGATACGTCCCCTGCGTCGAGCGTGCGACCGAAGGTCAAGACAAACTCGTGGCCGTGGCAATGCGTGCCGGTGGGCGTTCTTGCTGCGGCGCTGTTTTTGGTGCCCGGTCAAGGTGGGCGCTTAGAGCCTCTGTACGCGGCGAAAATGGGCGAGATGGCGTTGCCCGCGGTCGAGGTTCGGACAGACGCACCGCTGCATCGTACTGAGGACAAACCACACATTGCCGATCCATTACCGGGTAAAACGGTTCGACAGGATCGGCGTGCTCAGCCCGTCTTGAGCACGGAGGACGCCGAGATTGTGAAGAAGCTTCACGACTCGCGAGCACCCGGCAAGCCGTGAAGGTTTCGTAAAACGAACGTGCGTGTGTGGTCTGTTCGGTTTGACGAACGACGTTGACGCACGCGTACATGTTCACGTGTAGGAACGAGCGTCGCGGTAAAACCGCGATCGTGCAGTCAGGTTCAGCGTCGCGGCACAGGTTGCGGGGGCATGATACCGGGACGTTCGCTCGTGCGCGTGAAATGGATTCTTGGCTCAATTTGGGAGAGGGCACCATGTCGAAACGACAAACGCCGTGCAAACTCGTGGCGCAGGTTGGCGCGCGTATTCGTTGCTTGCGGCTCGAATTGGGTTGGACGCTGAAAACGCTGGGAGAACGGGCGGTTAGCTCCGCGTCGAGCCTGCATGCGATCGAAACGGGACAAACGGCGATTCGTGTCGACACGTTGCGCAGGATCGCGCGTGCGTTGCACGTGGAGCCGTTCGAACTGCTGAACCACGATACGGAGATCGACGACGTTGCGTACATCGTGGAGAAGATGCGGCAGGATCCGGAGGTCCACAGGATGGTGAGGGAGAGGATCCGTTTGACGAAATAAGACTGAGATGGACACACCTGTCGAACCACGGTGTTATCGGTCAAGATAAATGGGCCTATATCAGACCTTTTTCGCTCACGATACTTGATGTCCATCATCCGGTGATCGAAGCCCCCGCCGGAGGCATCCGTCTGCCCATCGCCCACGCAACGACGTGGCCAGCGCGCGGAGTGCAGGGCAACCGAGCGCTCGGAGCCACGCGCAGCCGCGCGAGCATGGCGAGAACGCGACGTTGCCCGCAACGAGCACGCTGGCACACTCTTTAGACGATGGGCATCAACGTGGTGACGCCCCCGAAATCGCTCTCGATGGGCATCGTCGAGAGTGACTTGATGGCTATCAACCAGCTTGAACGGTAACACACGGCATCGTATCGAGGTCTGCACTCGTGTACCAGGAGCACGATGGGCGTGACGGATTGTGCTGGACAAGCGTTCGGGGGAGTGTTTTAACGTCACTCGTGTCAAACGCTACGCCCACTCAGCAGCAAATCGAGGATCTCAAGGACAGAGCCGCAAAGTTGCTTCCGATTCTGGGTCGTCAAGCAC
>JANORL010001059.1:0-2432 GCA_031415295.1 Polyangiaceae bacterium
GACTCCATCGCGGCCAAGAATTCAATTTCGTGGCAAGCATCACGCGGGATCAGCAGGCTATGTGTGAGGACCGTACCGCTTCGTTGTCCGGTCCAATCGGGCCACGTTCGAGCGTACACGTAAAACCGTCCGCAGGGATAACCAGTTTCATAAGAATCGAATCGCGTTCCTGGCGGGAGGTATCCGGACAAATCCGACAAGAGATCGAGCGTGCGCTCTTCTTCCAGGGTGAGCTTGACGGAGGTGGCTAGTTGCCTATGCCCCTCGTCGTACCCGTGGAGAGCTTGCTCGATGCGCATGAGGCTCAAGCCGTGTCAGCGTCCGGAAGGGCGCTTTCGCCTTCGAGCAACCACCCAATGGGCAGCGTGATATCGGAGTCTTTTTTAACGCTGCCCCCACGCGTCGGATGATAAACGACTTCGCCCACTCTCGCAGGCTCCAAAGCATCGTATTCATCTCGGTAGACTTTTCTCGTCAAATCGCCACCTGTCGATGATACGCCGAAAGTTCGTACGCCTGTTGCATCGAAATTGGCACCGAGGAAGTCATACAACATGGGGAAATGCAGTTTCACGAATTGCTCGGGGCCGGCGTTTCGTACGTCGTTCGGAACCTGATCCCAACAACTCACCACAACAGCGATACGAAATCGCTCGGGATCCGGGGCTTCACCCATGAGCAATCCACGTTCATGCCGAAGGAATTGCAATGTTTCGACCAGGGCAACCACCGTCGGCGGGTGCACGCGTTCGTCCGGATGGGGATGCCGGTGGGCTTCTTCGGCTTCTTCAGGCTGATATTCGGTACCGAGAAGCAATGCCGGATCCTCGGCGGCGAGCGGTTGTGGCGCAAGTTCTGGTGCGGATTCACCCTGTAAATGGCGAAACCCGACAGCGTCGAAATCGGCTGATGGTGCCGCGAGGCGGTTACTCATGGGCAGGATGATCTTATTTGGGCGGAGGAAGAGCAGAAGCCCCAACGACTTGGTCGAACGCGCCTTCCACACATCCGACCATCCAGCGTCGCGATGCTTGAAGATTCCTTCCAACTCCTCACCGCTATAATCGGTGAAGGAAAGCGTGAAGGGCACATCGTGCTTCCGTCCGGCCCATTTTAAGGGCACCGCGAATGACGTCTGGTCGCCCATTACGGTGTGATCTGGATACTTGCTTCGCAGAAGATATCCTGACAGATCGCGAAGCGGCTTGAATGCTTGCGGCAAACCGACAGCGTGAAGGCGTCCGATTTTTTCATGAACGCCCAACCACAATCGAGCGATATATGTGGTTTTTCCGGCATCGCGCATGCCCAGAATCGCGAGCGATCGTTCTTCGGTGCTCATCGCGGCACGTCCTCACGAAACACGTCAAAAAAGCTGCCCCGATAGTCCGGTTTAGAAACGATGCAATCCATCGGTTTTTCCCGGACGGTGTTTTCGAGAAGAAACGCCAGGGGCGCGAGAACACCGACAGGTTGCGCCGATGGTCGCGAAAACGAGGCTGCTGGGAAAATGTCCCATGAGCCTGACGGCGCCAAATCGTGCATTTGCTCGAGCACGGGTTCGAGACGCGTTGCAAGGTCTCCCCATGCTTTGGCGTCGCGGCGACAAGCTTTGTCTGGGATCGGAATTCCCTTGAATACCGCACGAGCGATTTTGTCGATTTTCGTGAGTATCAAAGCGACAGGGCGCACGAGTGCAGGCGATGCGGTCAAGAATGCGCCAAGGCGTTCGAGTAGATACGTCGTGTTTTTCGTGTATTCACGATCGCGCAATAGTTTCTCGGCATCGATGAGCACCATGAATCCATCGCTTCGCGGCAAAAATTCGAGCGTTTGGGGCAAGCCATCGGTGCCATGCTCAATCCATCCCTCGAACCATTCACCAGGCATATCCGTGAGCAGAGTATGAACCGTTTTGGGGTTGCGGTGGATTTGTTCTTTCAGTGCCAAATGCAAAAAACTTGCTTGACGATAAGAATCATTCGTCGTGCGCGGCAAGATTCGCTCTTCACCACCGCGCCATCGGAGTGCTTCATTCGAAAGTCGCTGAAACCCCTGAAGCGATCGGCTACCACAAAAGCGCCAGGGAAAACCCGATGTGAAACCATTGGCGAGTTGAATGTAGAGTGCCGTCAGAAAACACGTTTTGCCGCGGTTCTTTTCGCCCATCACAGTGAACAAGCGCGTGCGCGAATCCCATAACATCGCCCCGGCTTCGTCGCCGCCAAGCGCCAAGCCCGACCAAAATCGACCGGGAGATGGCGACGTTTCATCGTTGACCGGCGCATTCTCCGGTTCGTATGCTTCAGTCTTTGGCGGTGGTGGAATGGTTGGAGTTTTTCCACCAGCAGCCAAACGTCCTGCCCGAAGGTCGTCGCATTCTACTTCGGGATTTGCGAATTCAGCTTTTCGCGCGCAGATCCCGGTGCTGG
>JANORL010001060.1:0-1521 GCA_031415295.1 Polyangiaceae bacterium
CATTCCAACGCAACGTACCGCTTCACGGACGCGCGATCCTTTTGCCTTGCCGGGTCCGATTTTTTGCGAGAACACCGAACGGCAATGGGTATGTCGCGATGAGTTGCAACGGAAAAACCGCCATCTTGCAAATGCGATTCATCAATTGAGCAACGTGCCGGCGAGTGGCCACTGCGTTCTCGGTGGTCATGCCGCGCATAACGATGCGCGCGTGGTCGAGCGTAAATGCATCAATGCGAATATCGCCTACAACGGGATAGATGTACTTTTCGAGGCGGCCAATATCGTGACCGACCGATGCTTTTACGCGGACGTGGTCGGGGTAGTCGCGTGCAAGGTCGCCCCCCGTCCATCGCTCGCCAATTTCACGAATGGTCGGCACGACGTTTGTCCGTGCAGGCTCGACGGCGCCGGTGAGCATGTCAATGGCATGCAGAACGTGGACGAGTTCGTCCGCGTCTGCTCGGGCCGCTCGGCGGATGAGGTCGGGCGCGAGGTCCGCACGGCCGACGGCTCGGAGGCGTTCAACGAGGGCGGTCAGGAGACGGGCGCGATCTTCGGCAGCGGGTTCGTCGGTGTAGGTGGGGAGCTGCATCGAAGGACGAGCGCCGCGTGCGAGGGTATAACGCGCGCGTACCAGGAACCGTGGCGGAAGTAGACGTTGCCGGTGAGTGGGCGGGGCATGCGGGGAGAGGTAGAAGATGGCAATAGGGTGGTCAAGGCGAGATCAAGATCAGCTCGCCACTCGGCCCCAAATACGGCTTTTGTGCACAATCCACGTCCGCTCAAAGCTATTTGCGCTTTCGGCCAGACTTCAATGGTGGCTTCGCGCTACCCCTTGACCGCTGCGCTTGCTTACCCGTAACAGTTTTGGTTGCCCTTCGTGACCGAGCGTGAGCCATACGCAACCATTCCTCCATTTCTTTTGACAATCGCTCAACAGCAGCAGGGTCATTTTGTTTCGCGTAGTCAATATACGCAACCATCCACGCTTCACATCCTTCAGGTTTTCCTAGGAATACATGGGCAACACCAGCGCACCATATTGCCGATGCCACCAGCGCGCTGTCACCGATAGCGCGTGAAATCGATATCGCTTTTGCAAGACAATTGATCGCTGAATGGACGTCGCTGACACTTGGTTCGCCAAGCAGAGGAGGGCCAAGATGCAGCAGCGTACGCGCAACATCAAGATATAGCGTTGCAATATTCCTGGGATCTTTTTGCTCAAAAGCCCATTTTTCGTGCTGGCTTAGCAGTTCTAGGGACTCTTTTACTTTTCCACAAAAGAAGCGGACTTTCCACAAGGTACCACTGATGTATTCCTCCAATTGACGACTGCCCATTTCGCGAGCGAGATTTAGACTCGACTCCAAAGCAGCCAAAGCTTGCACAAGCGACCCCGAAACGAACAATAAACCGCCAAGATGGGAGAGAGCAAGGACTTCGCCTTGTTGGTCCCGATCAGCCCGCGACCGCGCGAGGGCTTCCTCGAAACACTGCTGCGCACGCTCCTTGTCG
>JANORL010001061.1:0-7924 GCA_031415295.1 Polyangiaceae bacterium
TTCCGCATCACAGCCGGCGGCCTTTAGCGTTTCGACCGCTTTTTTCGCAAACGCGATGTCCACTTTGCCGAGCACTTCGCTGGGTAGCTCCGTTATGGCTTTTTTCGCTTCATCGAGCCCGCATCCAAGCACTTCACGCACGGCTTTCATTGCGGCGACACGATCTCCGATTTGCCATAAGATGACTCCCGCAATGCCTCCCGGAATCGCCCCTCCGCGTAAGATTGCAAATGGGTCCGCCACTTCATTCGGGCATTCACGTACATTGAGGCGCGAATCAATACCCATTTCTTTGGCCACGCGCCCGACATGAGCCACTCCGTCAACGAGATCCAGAAATACCACGGCCAGATGCCGCAAGCTCCAAGCCCCTCGATACCACGCCGGCTCAATCGGCGCGCGTCGATCATATTCCCTACGTACCGTGAGCGCTCCGAGTTCCGGTTTGAGCCGCGCTTCGAACGCATCGAGTTTTTCCGCTTTCGCTGGGTCATTGTAATGAACCCAAAACGTAAATTCGACCGCTAGATCATCGTGCGCGTGATCCAGTTCCACTTGGACCCGCCCACCGTTTGCATAAAAGAATTCACCATACACGCGCGGCATGCTCACCGTGTACGGCACATGCACGAGCACTTGACTGCCTGCAGCGAGCACCGTCGCGCTATCTTCACGATGAGGCCACTCGTCACCTCGCCCAGGCTTCGCATCATGAAGTCCGAATTGCTTGACGAATTCATCGAGCGGTGAAACGCCGTCTTCTTCCCATTCGTGATTCTTGTGCCACGCGTCGTGTTCGGCCGTCACTTTCGCCAAAATATCCACCACGCTTTGGGCCGTGGCGTCGTCGCGAAATGTGCCGACAATCGTGTAACTTCCGCTGTTGTTGCTTGCAAATGCCTGAAAAAGAGAAATGCGCATGAACGCTACTCCATCGAATGGTCAACCAAGGGCAAACGCCGAACCACTTCATCGAGACCACAATTCGGACTTCGCGCACAACCGGGATCGTTTGCCGGTGTGGCCAACGTGATGGCTTCGTCTTGCCAAACCTGAAGAACATCGTCCACTGTTTGGATGGGAAAACTCGTATGGTGAAAGCTGCATGGGGCTACGCGTTTGTCGCTCGTGATCACGATGAATTCGCGCCCCGCCGGACAAGAACGATTCCCAAAAAGCCTCGGGACCGCGTCCATTCGTTCGCCCCAACATACGTCCAACTTGATCGTGACGCGTTTCCCGAGCGTTTGGTGCAATAGCCGGATTTGCCGCGCTAGTGCGCGCGACTGCGCCGCATCGAGGTGCATGGTTCCATCAGGGCCATTGTACGACAACAGCAAAATGTCGCGACAACCTGCCGCAACCAGTTCGAGGACAAACCCAGACACGTTTTGTAATCGCGCCGGCGTCACAAGCCAATTCACGCCGAATCGTACGCGATGACGAACGAGACGTTCGAGAATTGGCCGATGGTCGACATCGTCGTACACCGAAAGACGAATTTGCCCAACGACAGGCCCGAGCGCTTTCACGGCGGAATCATCGAGGCGCGTACCGTTCGTGGTCAAACTAACGGCCAATCGTGTTTCGCGATAGAGACGTTCAACGAGCTGAACAAACCCTTTGAACACCAATGGTTCACCGCCGCCAAACGCAACTTCCAATGTACCTGCAGCATCGAGATCGCGCAATATTTCGAATGCATCGTTTGCCGTCCAAGCACTCCGCGCGTCTTCGTCTCGCGAGCAAAACGTACACGCAAGGTTGCAGGCATTGGTAATTGCGAATTGCACGACGCGAGGCGCACGCATGCGTAAAGTCGCCGTCTCGGGTCCTTCACACAGCGCGGAAAGTCCCGTAAGACGATCGAAACACAAAAGAGCGCCATCGAGCGCATAACGACGCATATGCTGGAGTGCTTGGGGCAAAACCACGAGGTCTTCGGGAACCATTACTTTTTCGGTGCGACTTTATCACCAGGCTTCGGCAAACTTGCAGGATCGTACGTTCCTGCCGATGCGACCGTGCTCCATCGGCTTTCGAGCGATTTCACGAAACCAGGATCATGGACTTCATCGAGTTTTTTCTTCCAGGCTTTTTCCAAGAAATCAGTATTAAAAGGGTCGCCGCGATCCGCGGGAATGCCGACCGCTTCGTTACAAAGTTGCGCCTCGGTTTCCGAATTCGGGTCGACAAATTTGACGCAAAGGTCGCGTTTGGCTTGCCAATTGTACACTTCTAGGCGCTGGACGAGTAGCCCTTCGGCTTGTTTGAGCACCGGATAAAGTCGTTTGTATTCGGCATCGACCAGGGATTGTGCGTCAGCAGTTTCGGCGGCCGACGGATACATTTTAGATATTTTCTTGCCCAAATCCGAGCACGAACCCGAACCGTCCGCTTTGCAAGCGGCTTTGATTTCACCGAGCAACAGAGTGGGTCCGTTTTTGGCGAGCCATTCTTTGGCTTTGTCGGCGACCGGAGAACTCGCTGCCGCTAGTTCATCCATTTTCGCTCGTGCCGTCGCATTGTCCGCCGTCGTATTCGCTTCTTCGAAGGCCGCCCAGACACTCATTGCTTTCGTTTTCGTCAATGCGTCAAGGACACGTTTGGCCGGGCCACCGGTGATCGCTGCCGATTGCTCTTTGACCTTGGCATAATTTCCTTCGGCGACCAAGGCCATCACTTCATTGGCAGCGATGGCGTCGATATGTTGTTTGGCCACGGGGCAAAACGGCGAATCTTCCTTGGCTTTGCACACGTCGGCATACAACGTTTTCGCTTCGGACATTTTGTTAGCAGTTTCCGCTTCACGCGCTTTGGCCATGGGTTCTTTGGCGCCATCGCATCCCGCGAGCACCAATAAGCTTGCCAAGGCGATTCCGCAGTGTCGGGTTTTCATTTCGCACCTCCAGAAGCTTTTTTTGCAACTTTCGGAAACTCGCCGGACGCCAATGCTTGCACGCGACGTTCTTCATACGACGCCGATAGCGCCGCATCACTCAATGTGGCGAGACGTCGGCGAAACAGATTTTCTTCCGTCTGTTGCGTATCGAAACGTTTTAACGGAGCTGTGTTTTCGGGGTACGTTTCGTCATTACAATCGCGCGCCTTTTGAAAATCGGGCAGGTCCGACGATTTTTTCGCCAAACACGCGTCGTATTCGAGTTGCCTTTTTCCACGTTGCGCAAACACCGTGAGAAACCGTTCGAGTTCCGCGCGACCTTTTTCCGTGCGTTTTTGTTCGGTATCGTAGGCAGTTTTCGCTTCGTCGTATCCGGCAGGCTTTTGCGGCAATGCTTCAAGCAGCTCGAACGTCGCCGTACACGACCCTTTATCATCCGGTCCGCATGCCGCTTTGACTTGTCCTACGAGCAGCCCAGGGCGCTCTTTGTCCATCCAAGCACTCGCGAGTTTCGCCACCGGCGAAGCGCTTTCCGCAAGCGCTTTTATCGTTATCGACGCACGTTGTTTGTCGGCGTCCGCAGCGGCGTATTCATAACGAATACCGTCGGTCAAGTCTTCTTTACCGAGCCGCTCTTCGATGCCTTTCGCTGCCGCTTCATCGGCATCGAGCAACGCGCGCAGGAGCAACCGTTCGGCTTTTCCGAATTCATTTTTCTCCATTGCTTTGGTCGCAGCCGTCGTCAACGCATTGGTGACACGCGCGGCAGCTTTCGGGCATTCAGGCCCCGCAGGCGATTCGGCACAAACAAGTCCGAATTTTTGCGCGGCTTCTTCGAACTTGCCTTCCGCTTCAAGGTTTTCCCCGAGCTTGAAAGACGGCGCCGCGTTCGAACACCCTGCGAAAAGCAGGGTCATAACCAGGGTCGATCGTGCAATAGGTTGGAGCACGACGCGGGAGTAGACACGCTTGAACTCCCGTTGTCAAGAGGCATTTTGGGGGATGTCGTGGTGTATTGCCCCGGTTGTGCGTGCAACTGGAAAATGAAGCACGCCAAGCACGCGCAGGGCTGGCACCGCCGCGGTAAAATATAAAATGGAGGCGCCGATGTCCTTGGGCGTGACGCCGTTGGCCACCAGCATCTCTTCTCGCAAAAGAGTAGGTTGCTCCGAACTTCGTCCTTCAGAACGTCGCCACATGCGTACATTGGCCCCTGTCTTTGTCGTTGCGTCTCGCACAGATATCGACTACCCTTTTTCGTGTACTCGATGATGTGTCATGACTCGCGCCGAGCTTCCCCAGGCTTTATTCGCTCGATTCTCACGCTTTCGCTGCTCTTGGTGCCATCATTCGCACAAGGCCGAGATAAACCGTATACGTCCGCACATTCACCTGTTTTGGTCCCGCCACACATCTTGGGCACGGCCGACGTTTCGTACCCAGAAGGTGGTCAAGGTGACGCCGAAGTCATTCTCGTGCTCACGGTACAAAAAGACGGTCACGTGAGTCATGTCGAGGTTGCGCACGGCAAAGAACCATTTGCTTCTGCGGCGCAACGAGCGGCCCCGAGTTTTCTATTCGAGCCCGCGAATCGCGACGGTGTGAAGGTGGCGGCACGTATTCGATTTGCGGTTACATTTCGCCAAACGAATGTGGAACAGCCTGCATCCGAAGAGCCGAAAACGGCGGCGGCGATGAGCGACGCACCTCCCGAAGAACCAGCGCAAACAAAGCCCAAGCTCCAATCAATCAATGTTGACGTTCGCGGGGAAAAACCCCCGCCATCGGTATTGACCTTGTCACGAGCCGAAGTTCGGCAAATCCCTGGAACGCTGGGGGATCCTTTTCGAGCGCTCGAAACATTGCCCGGTGTCGTGCCCATTGTTTCGGGATTGCCTTATTTTTATGTGCGCGGGGCGCCTCCGGGAAATGTTGGTTATTATCTCGACGGCGTTCGTGTGCCTTATTTGTTTCACGTTGGGGTGGGGCCATCCGTGGTCAATCCCGCCATGGTGGAAAGTGTCCATTTGCATTCCGGCGGGTATCCTGCGGAATTCGGCCGATTCGCGGGAGCTATCGTCACCGCTGATACGACATCGCCGCGCGTCGATTTTCACGGCGAAGCCACGCTACGTCTTTTCGATGTGGGTGCCATGGCCGAAACCGGCTTTGCCGGCGGTCGAGGCACAGTCATGCTCGGAGGACGATATTCCTACACCGCTGCGCTCTTGTCACTCTTTACACCCACCGCAGGTTTGGATTACCGCGATTACCAAGCCCGCGTGACGTATGACCTTTCGCCGCGTGATCGTATTGGACTTGTCGCTTTTGGCGCCTACGACCTCTTGACTGATAAAACGGATGGTATCGAACGTATTGCTTTTGGCGCCGAATTTTACCGCTTCGATCTTCGGTACGAGCGATCCTTGTCGAGTGGCGGCATCTTAAAAATGGGAACGACGTTTGGATATGAGCAATCGCGTTTGGGCCCACAACGTAATGCCCAAGATAGACTTTTTGCGACGCGCTTATCCTTGGTCCAACCTCTGCATCCGAAGCTCACCTTACGCGCGGGACTCGACGTGCAATTCGATCATTACACGGCGGACAAACGACGTTGGGCTGATCCCCGGGATTCCGAAGCGATTAAGTATAATAATCTATTTCCACCGCGTGATGATACCGCGCTTGCCGTCTATGCGGATTACGAGTGGCAAATCGATCGTCGTGTAAAACTCACCCCGGGTCTTCGTTTTGATGCATTTCGCTCCGGGAGCGCCACGGCGACCAGTTTTTCTCCGCGTCTGTCGATGGTCGCGCAAGTGCATCCGCGTATTCGAATTTTGCATGCGGTTGGTGTGGCGACGCAGCCACCGGGATTCGTCCTTCCGATTCCAGGTATGGCGATTGGAAATTTGCGCAATGGTTTGCAAAAAACGGTGCAAGCAAGCGCTGGAGTGGAAGTCGAGCTTCCGTGGGGCATTACCACAACCGTCACCGCTTTCGAGAACGTGTTTTCCAACATGAGCGATACGTTGAACATACAGCGTCCACAGAATGCGCTGGAGGCGGATTGGCGTACCCGGGGGTACGGGCGTGGTTTGGAAGTGTACGTGAGGCGTCGGTTCACGGCGAAATTAGGGGGGTTCGTGTCGTATACACTGTCGAAATCCATGCGAAGTTCCTACAAGCGGACCTTTCCCAGTACGTTTGATCGTCGTCATGTGCTGAATGTTGCCTTGGGTTATGAATTTCCCAAGAAGATTCGCGCCGGTGCACGCGTCACGTTTTATACGGGTATACCAGATGGCAGTGTGTTCAATGCGGCGGATCCCTGGAATGGTCGGGACCCTCCCCGCGACCCATCGTTCTTTCGCTTGGATTTGCGACTGGAAAAGCGCTTCGAACTGCGCAACCAAAGATGGCTCTCGATTACTGCGGAAATGATCAATTCAACGCTTTCGAAGGAAGTCATCAACAGCATAAAAATCGGTCCGATTTCCATTCCGAGTTTGGGCCTTGAAGGAGGTTTTTGACATGAAAAACGCATTCGGGGCGATTTCATTCGTCGGGGTAGTCGTCATCGCGGCTTGTTTGCCTGGTGATCTGCGCCCCGAGCCGGGGCACGTGTATGTCAGCGTCGAAGGGAGTGACGCCGCACTGAATGGGTTTGTCACGGACGATGGCTGGACCATTCACTTCGAGAAGCTGCTCGTGGGGATGGGATCCACCGTGCTGGGCGGCGACGATTGCGAAATTTACGGTGAAGCTCAGTATACGCAACTCTTCAATTTTACCGTGCCAGGAAAGCAAAAGCTGGGCGACTTGTACGGCTTGAATGCGTGCAACCTACAATTTTACGTGACGTCCGCTTTATTCGCGTACTTGGGCAATGGCGTGACCGTTGCGGACCAGGCGTTTATGGTGGATCAAAAAGACTTCATGGCCAATGGCTACCGGGCACCTTCTATCCACGTTCGTGGAAATGCCATCCAAGGATCGGTCACGAAGCATTTTGCCTGGAGATTCCGTGGGAGGTATTCGTTCACCGAATGCGAAAACCCGATAGACGGGACAGTGAACACGAGTTTGCAGTTGAAGAGCGGCGAGGACCTGCGGCCGATTGTCACGTTTCACCCCGACGAACTATTCCGCGACGACGACAAAAATGATGCCAAAATACGTTTTGACCCCTTGGCAGCCGCGGATACGAATGCCGATGGCGAAGTGTCGCTCGAAGAAGTGTCGAAAATTCCAGCGCCGATCGTGGAGTTGACCTACGCGGAAGTGCTCGATGCGGGCGCTCCGGATGGTGGGTATCTCGAGGATGACTTATCGACGTTGCCAGGCTGGCCCCGCTTCATGACCCAACGGCTCTTGGCGCGTGCATTTCGTCTGGATGATCATGTCTGTCGAGAGAACCCAGAACTGTTGAAGAGGGAGCGGCCTAAATACCCGTACGATTTGTGAACGACGGATGTTTCCGAATGGGAGGCGTCTCGGAAAACGGAAAACAAGGCACGCTAAGCGTAGAGGCCGGCGACTGGCCGACGAGGCGGGAACTCGTCGTGCCGCCGAGCCGTGCTGGTGTTCATCTCGTTGCCAAAGCATGCGCGGGGGCCCATGCGGAGCATCGCGAGGGCGCGCTCGATGTGCAGACTATGAAACGCGCGCGCTCCCGCGTTGGTTTCGACGACGACGTGTAAGTAACCATAAGGCCGCTCCAAATGTCGCGAATGGAGCAGTTACTGGGGTCGTACCCGTCATTCGGCAGCTGCACCCGTCCGGATCGCTCGGAATGGAACCGCCGCTGCCCGCGCTACCGCCGCCGTCTCCTGACGAACTCGATGGCTCTTTGCCACCATGACCGCCGGTGCCGGAGGAACTCGTTTGTCCGCCAATGCCGCTCGAGCTGCCCGCCGTTCCATTGGAGCTGCTCGAGCTGGAGGTGCTGCCACTCCCTCCCATGCCTCCGCCACCACCGGCGCCAGAATTCTGTACGCAGGCGCCGGCCGTGCACGT
>JANORL010001062.1:0-8358 GCA_031415295.1 Polyangiaceae bacterium
GACGATCACGATCGGCGGCGGGCGAACCATTCGAGGAAAACTCGGTCATTCGACGACGATTGGGCTCAACCGCAAGCTTAAGGTGGGCGCGGCGCTCATCGATATCTCGCTCGGGCAGATCAACCGCGAAGCCAAGAATGCTTTGACGCTCGTTGGAGGCGTTTTGCTACGCCTTGCGGGGCAATCCATTAGCCGCCGCGTGGGACCGCTTTGGGTCGAG
This sequence comes from Polyangiaceae bacterium, assembly GCA_031415295.1. Taxonomy (GTDB): domain Bacteria; phylum Myxococcota_A; class Polyangia; order Polyangiales; family Polyangiaceae; genus Polyangium. The sequence continues at coordinate 221 of JANORL010001062.1, forward strand.
ACGGTCGGGGGAATGAAATACGTGAAGGCCGGAAATACAATCACCGATAGCTCGACGAAAAACACGACCGAATTCATTGGAGGTTCGGTTTTGCTGGACGCGGGAACGACAATCAATGAAGATGCGAGCGAAAAAGGCACTTGGACGGTCATCGGAAAGTTCAGCGGCGATGCGAAAGAAGCCTTGATCGAAGCCCACGATAAAATCGAGATTCGTTGCGGCAAAAGCGTATTGTGCATCGAGCCCGATGGTTTCACGTTGTCGTCTCCGCAAATCGAGCTCGAAGGCAAAGAGTTGGAACTCGTCACCGCGATCATCGAGCATAATTGAGGTTATCTGTGGCGCACCATGAAATTCGATACATCGTCACATTGTTGGGTCGCCGACTCGAGGCGCGGACTGTTCGGGGTCGGGAAGCGTTGTCGGAGCCGAGTCGTTTGCTGGTGACCGCTAACCTGCCCATTGAAGACAATCTCGATCCGGACGAACTCGCCGGCGGTGCTGTGCAACTGCACATCGAGCGAAATGGTATGTCCGTGCGAACGCTCGATCTTGTCGTCATGCGGGCCGAACGCTCGGCTGCGGCAATGTCTCCCGACGTCGTGCAAACCGTGCTGGAACTCGAAATAGCCAGCCGTATCGCACTGCTTGAATATCGTGTCGATTCACGGGTATTTCGGGATATGGACGTGCCCAGCATCGTCACTGACGTGTTATCGAAAGCGGGAATCGGCGTGGACAAACGCCTCGCGGGTTCATATCAGGTACGGCCCTATACGGTTCAGTACAACGAATCGGATTTCGCATTCGTGAACAGATTGCTCGAAGACGAGGGGATTTATTATGCCGACGCAGGAAACGATACACTCGTGCTTGGCGATGCGCCTTCATCGTACGAGCATTCTGGCACGAAGCTTGGATTTGTCCCAACTTCGGGGTTTTACACGACCGAATCGGCGTTGACCGATGCAGGGTTTTCAGGTTGCGCCGCACCTTCCAAGGTGACCATGCGCGATTTCGATTTCCAAAGGCCAAAACTCGATATCGTCGGCACTGCAAAGGTTGCCGCTCGTGCGTCCGCGGGTGGCGGTGAATGGTACGAATACCCCGCGGGCCGGACCGATCCTTCTGGCGCGAGTCTCAAGGCCGCGCGAGCAGCAGAAGCTTTCGGGGCGGCGCAAAGTCGATTCTCGGGCCGCGCTACCGAACTGAGCCTTGCGCCGAATTTGGTGATTCGAACCGAAGGGCTTCCTGCTGGAATGCAGGACGGCGAATTCGCAGTTGTTGAACTGCAGCACGAATGGGAGCTTTATCGGACCAGTTTTGCGATATCCTTCGAGGCGATCGAGGCGGATCGGGTATTTCGGCCCATGCCGCAAACGCCGCGTCCATCGCTTGCTGGGGGAATGCTCGGGAAAATCACGGGGCCTGCGGGAGCGGATATTCATTGCGACGATTGGGGTCGCACGAAGGTACATTTCCCTTGGGATCGCCTTCAGCCAAAAAATGACACCTGCTCGGATTGGATTCCGACGCTCCAGGACAATACGGGCAGTTCAATGGGCATTCCCCGCGTGGGATGGGAGGTGATCGTGCAACACCTCGAAGGTGACGTGGATCGTCCAATCATTTTGGGCCGAACGTATAATGCGGCTGACACGTTTTATGCCAAATTGCCGGAGAATCGCATGTGGACGACCCTGCGATCGTTGACTTCGCCCAGGTCCGAGGAGGGCGCCACGGGGGAAAACCTGATTCAATTGCAGGATGTGGCGGGGCTCGAGCATATTTATTTTCATGCCGAGCGTGATCAAGAAGTGGAGACGGTAAACGACAAGACCGAAACGACGCTAACGACGGACGCGCGTATCGTTGATGGAAACGAGGCAATCAAGGTAGGTCGGACGCGGAAGATTTCGGTGGCCAAGACGCGGACATCGGACGTTGGCGGGGATCAATCGGTGACGATAGGGGGAAATCGTACGGTGAAGGTAAAGGGCGCGTTTACGGAAAACGTCAGCGAGAATCGGAAACTGACGATTGCGACGAAACACATGCGTCGTTTCGATACAATGGATGAACAGCGTGTCCAAAAGAACTCGACCGAGCGGATAGGCGCGCTGGACCTCGAGATGTGCCCGCAAAACAACGAGGTTTCGACGCGGATTGCCGAGGCGCGGCTCGTTGGAGGTGCGATGATCGAAATCGCGAAGCAAGGGATTGCGCAAACGGTCGAGAAAAACCGCGTGGAGATTGTCGGGGCTCTTCTTTTCGAGCAAGCGAAGGAACGAATTGGCCAGCGCGCCTCGAAAACGCGCACGACGACGATTGGCGGAAATTATCTGGCGAATGCTGCGACTGATATCCTGGTCTCTGGGCTCGAGTCGCTGAAGATGACCGTGGGCGAACTCGTTCTTTCAGCCAAAGAGAAAGTGACGCTCAAAGTGCAGAACACGACGTTGATTCTCGAGGGAGAACGGTCGGTGATCGATGCTTTGAGCCATATCACGGCGAAGGCGGACGGGAAAAACGATTTCTCGGCGGACCAAACAGCGCAAAATGATCGGGGGCGAGGGAGCTCGAAATGAAAACGACGTATTGCCTTCAGGTCGACCATACGCACAATACGGCGATGATGGTTTGTCTCAATGGCATCCCGCTGTATGATCGCGCCGTGGAAAACGAGGCACTCAGCACATCGAGCGCTCCGGATCAATGGCTCGTTCCCGGACAAAACACCGTTTCGCTCACCATGAAACGTGGAAAGGTCGGTCCCACGACGGCCATTGCGGTATTCGTCCGCGACATGCGCACGAATACGAAGATCGCGACGATTCAGTGGCCCGCTGACTTTGCAACGCCTACGGATCCAGCGCCGCTCGGTACGCGTGTCGCTTCATTCGATGTCGACGAAATGCACGAGCGTCCCGTATTTATGGACGCGCCCCGCACCGTCATTCCTCCCGAGGGAAATGAATTGGCCTGGGCGCCGATCGAAGCAATGGTCCGCGCATTTCGAACCGGGGACTCGAGCAGCGTTTATGAAGCGATTCGATTAAAGACCGAGGAGCATCATCGATTCCACGGCGTTCAGGAAAGCGCGCCGGAAACTGTCCGGGGTTTGGTCGCCGAGAGGGTCAAGGAACCCTACTGGATGTTACCTCTCGAGCGGGATCTGACAATCTTCGAGCCATGTGCCGACGGCAAAGTCTATCGCGTCCAGCGGCTCGACGGCAAACCCGTCATTTACGGATATCCAGCGACGGCAAAAGCACCGGCGTACAAGATAAATCCATTCTTGGTCCTGGTACGCGACGGGTATCAGCTTCTTTTCTGATGCGGCATTCTTCCATCTATAGGGCGTTTCTATGACGACGAATCAGAAAAAAGGAATCGTGACGCGAGGCTCGGGCCATATCGCGGAGAGCAGCGGCGTGTCGTTGCCCTACTTCGAGAAAATGCTCTCGGGTTTGGTGATGGATGACAACCACATCGAAACCTCGAAATGTTCCGTCGGGCAAGCAGCTCAACGCACATTCATCGCGGGGCACGCCGTCATTCACCACGAATCCAAAATTGGTAGGCCGGCGGGTTCTGGCAAGTCGACGTATGACAAGTCGCATAGCGTTGCCAAAAATTCCGCTCCAGCATATGAGTTTTATGCTGTATCCACGGAGAAATCGCCTGATACCATGGTGGAGGGTAAATGGGTTGTCCGCACGTTCGACAAGACCACGCAAGATGCTGGTAATGGTCCGGGCAAGTTTTCTCCGGCCCCTGGGAGCACGGAAATCCTCGACGAGGACGAGCTTCTGTTTCAGCAATGCGCGGTCGAAAAAATAAAACTCGAATGCGCCGACGGCAGGTCGACGACGGAGGGTGAGCTACACGTATACATCGGTGACGTCGTCACGGTCACGGCATATCGCGTGAATGCGAGTGAAACCGATCCAGACAAGCGCAAGGACGTCGTTTGTTATATCACGAAGATGAAGGCAAAGAAAAAGCCACCTGCCGAAGAGACGAAACACGCCGCCTTTGTCCTCACACGTAATGGTCGATTCGTGTGGCCTGACCTCTTCTGGGAGGAAATCAAGAATAAGACCCTCGTCGGGGTAAGCGGCGAGGAAGCGGTTGAAGGATCCGAGAAGAAAGTCAAGATCTCGGTGCTCGAACTTCGCGAGGATTGGCTTCTCGAGGCGCCCGAGGAGGAAGAAGAAGGAGTCGACGCCGATGGCAAGGATCTGGTCACCGCGGCTGAACGCAGCAAAGTTCAGGGAAAGGTCACCGCTGCCAATGCGCGTGTTGCCAACGCGAAGGCAAGCACGGGAGCAGGCAGGGGCAAACGCGTCAAAAAGACCAAACGAGCCCGTAAAGCCGCGAATGCGGAAGCCAAAGCGTTCGAGACTGAACAAAAGAACAGAGAAAGGACTGCCGACGCTGTTGACAAGGTAGATTTTCTCCTCAGCTCGTTCAAAATGGTCATGGCGTTTTTCGCCTTCCAACCGCTGCAAATCCAGGTCGAGGCACATGGGTGTTCGCCAGGCGCGAATGCCGTGATCAAGGCTTACCCGTCGGACGAATTCGAGGTGGACCTCACCCAGCTCAAAGACTTCGGGTTCATGAGCACGGTGGCCGAGATCAAGTACCTGGTGACCACCATTGCCACATTCTTCAAAAAGATTGACGGATTCGTCCTCATGGGTGAACCCGGCAGTACGGGTAAAAAAGGCGCAATCGGCGGCGATATCTACTTCTTTCGTGGTCTGAAAGGCCTCGACGATTGTGAGCCGGTCCTAAACCTCATGGTGGGCTGGCGAGAGCTCGAGCGTGATACGACCGGAGCAACACCACGAAAAGCGTGGCAAGTCCATCGCGCGTGGGAGTTGACCGTCGGACTCGAACGGCTTCTGGGGCTCACGATTTCGCTTGAAATCGACCTCAAACGGTGCGCTGGCGCCGCCAGCGTATTCATCGATATCCTTCAAGTTCTCGGCGTCAACGCAGGTGTCTTCTTCGTCGCCGATGTCAATCTAGCAATCGGTGTTTCGGGCAAAGTAGGCGTAAACGAATACAACGAGTGGACGTTCAGCGCCGAGGCGCAACTCAAGGCTGTGCTCAAGTTAGCGCTTGTAGGTCGTTTTGGGAGTTTTGGAACTATCGAGCTCTCCGCCTCTGGCGGATGGAATCCGCAGTTCGCATTGCAAAAGAACGACAAGGAACAAGCTGTCATTCACCGTCAAGAGGGTGAGTTCATCATCCTCGTGAAGGTAAAGGCGTCCATCGATATCTGCGGGTGGGAAGTCAGCGAGGAATTCGAGATTCATCGCTGGCCTTTCGAGATTCCGGGAGACGATATCGTTATTTTCGGAGGAGGCACATGAATCGCCTCCTTCTCGCTTGGGTCCCCATTCGCGGCACGTTTTGGTCCGGGTTGACCGGCGGATGCGTGACACATTGGCGCATTGATAAAAACCCCACGACCACGATTGCCGTACGCACGCGCGTGACCCTCGATCAAAATGCTTGGTTGCCTGGGAATCCCTCCGAATTCGCGCGTCGCATTGAAGCCCGCGTACCCACCGTGGACGACGGAATTCCCATCAAAGATCGCGCCGATGTTTTCGTCGAGCCGTATCCAGGCTTGCGAGGACGAACCTTGCTCCTGCGTGTTGAATCGACGCGAATTGCAGACGTTTTCGCGCCGGATCCCGAATGGAATGAACGCTCCTTCGTGCGCGATCGCGTGTCCGTGAAACTCGCACGTGACCTCGATGGTTTTCAAACGGCGCCGCCACGATGCAGGGCCGAGTTATTCGGAGCGGGTGCGACCATTGGTTGGGACATCGATGGAATCCAAGGGCCGACGGGTTCCATCGATTTTGCAGTGGGCACGCTCGTGCATTTCAAGGAAAACGATCCGATCCTTGTCGAGATGTTTTGCGACTCCGTGTATATCGACGTGAATCGTCGCGAAATGGAACTGGTTTGGCGCGGTATCTACATGGATCCCACGTGGGGCGACGACGTCGAACGAATCATCCTTGGCGTTTTGCCAACAGGCCTCGACGAACACGCGCAGACTGCGCTGCTCGAAGAAGGCCTATCACGCGCGATTTTCACGTTTGCAGCGATAAGCGATGACATCGAAAAACACGTCGCCCCGCCGCCATTACGCGACGAGGAAATCACCATGGCGCGGCTTTCGAGCTGGGAAAACGGCCCCGGAGCGCCATTACTGAGCGCAGACGAGTTTGCGCAGATATCGTCGGTATTGGCATTAGAAACATCGTCGGACTCGAAGGCCAAGATCCTCGCGGCGCACGAATTCGATGAAATCGCGTGGTCTCGCGAGCAATGGGCGCAAGGCGAACGCGTCGCCAATGAGAGTGCTGCACTGCCAGACGATATCGGAGACGACGACGGAGAGGCGAACATCGAGGTCAAACCGGCTCGGTCCCGGGTCGTCCTGAAGAAAAACCTCGACATTGCCGATTACGCTCGGCTATCGGCGCATATCGAAGTGCGGGATCCTGCACGTGTTCTCGACGAGGCAAAACTTTCCGTCGGCGAATTCGTGGCCATTGAGGAATCGATGAGTGATGTCATGGAGGAAGATGCGCGACTGGCCGCAGAATACGAGCGGTTATTGCCCACGTATCGCGATGAAGCCGCACGTGCGCACGAAGCTGATCTCGCGCGGCTCGGATTCGATTTGGAAGAGGAAGGAATTCCGCAATGATGCCGTGGATCCTTTCAGTGGGCGCATTCACCGCCGTGGGGCTTTCTGCTGAGCAAACGGCGTTTGGTATACGTGCGGGCGTTTTTTGTCCGCGCACCATCGGTCATGCGGACAAACACGGCGAGCAGCTCGGTGCCGTGCTCGTGCCCGCGATTCATGAGGAAGTCGAAGGGTGGGAGCGTCTTGTCTCGCTGGCGCTTCCGCCACTGCGCGAGGCGCTGCGGCCTCTTGGCGGTCGGTCCCGCGTTGCCCGTATTTTCTTGGCGCTCCCCGACGTTCGCGATGGGCTTACCGCGGACGATCAGACGCGTTTCATTGATGAATTGGCCGACGCGGAACTCGATGGCGATACACGTTTGATCACCAAAATAACGGGCGATCGCGAGGCATTCGCGACAGCGCTTCTTGCTGCAAAAGAGTATATCGAAGCAAACCGCGATACGCTCGTCGTTGTGGGCGCAGTCGATTCATATCACGATGTGCGGACGTACCGCGCGCTCGATGGTGATCATCGCATTCTTTCCGAACGTTCGCCCAATGGATTCATTCCGGGAGAAGCGGCTGCATTTTTGACGTTGGGCGGGCGATCGAATGGTTTGCCCGCATTGTCGCAACTCGCTTTCGTGGACGTGGGCAACGAGCCTTCCGATGACGACGTGCTGGGCGAGGTATGGACCGATCTGTCACGTAAATCAGCTCGTGCCGCGCGAAACACGTTGCAATTAAGAAACGAGCCGCCGGGGGCACCGTGGGTTCTCGTGGATCAAACCATGGAGCGGCATCGGAACAAGGCGTGGCAAATGGTGCGGCATCGATTGCGCGACCATTTCGATGCTGAATCTACCGTTTTGGGCACGCTTGCCGAAAGACTTGGCGACGTCGGCGCGGCGAGCGGAGCGATTCTTGCCATTTACGCAACCATTGGGTTTACGAGCGGCTTTGCTCCTGGCCGAGCGGCACATATTGGACTTGCATCGGATCGTACGGCACGTGCCAGTTTTAGCATCGTTGCGCCAGGCAAATGATGGCTCGACAAGCATGGGACATTCACAAAGCCCCGTGCCTATAGAGAATCCCAACGCGGATCAATTCGAGAGCAAGCGCACGGATCTCATTGCAGCACGCGAACGCTTGCTCGCGCTCGTTATATTCGACGAGGGTTCGGATTGATCAATACCTCAGCTATCGTTACTTCGACGGTTTTTCCGTCGCGTCACCCGCGCCATCATCATTGCAATCGTTGCTGCAATGCCCGCGCCTAAAGGTAACGATGTTTCACGCGCATCCCCGACTCGACATCCCGCGCATCCACCACCACCCGGCGGCGACGAAGGCGGAATCACCTCCGAATCCGACTTCGACGACGAGCCTGATCCCAACGATCCTGGCGCAGCTT
>JANORL010001063.1:0-2068 GCA_031415295.1 Polyangiaceae bacterium
GCACGATGTCTCGGCGACCGTGAGAACCTCTTGGTCAGAAATGATGTATTTGGTTCGACGTTCGTTATTTCGACGCGAGTGCGACGGAGAATCTGGAGCTGGCGGGTCGTCGGGCGATTCAGGTGGAAGGATCGGTTCGTCGGGTTTCACGACGAGGATTTGCTCGGCCGGACCATTAAACGATTCGTCTTCGAAGTGCCGGGTCGCTTCGCGGAAGTCCATGATGGTGAACCAAAACTTGTCGTAATCTTCGCGCACGCGTGTGCCGCGACCGATGATTTGTTTAAATTCGCCCGTCGAACCGATTTCCCGATCGATGACGATGAGTTTGCATGTTTGGACGTCGACGCCGGTCGTGAGCAGTTGCGCGGTCGTGGCAATGACGGGGTACGGAGATTGAGGCAAAATGAAATCGTAGACTTCGTGTTTGCCCACGGAGTCGTCGGCAGTGATCCGCCGGATGTACCGTTCGTTTTGGGCGACGAGATCCCCATTTTCCCGGGCGAGGGCCGAACGCATACGCTCGGCATGTTCGGTGTCTTGGCAAAAGACGATCGTTTTGGCAAAACGGTCGGTTTGCTTCAAGTATTCGGTGACGCGGCGGGCGACGAGCTCGGTGCGTTTTTCGAGAACCAAGGTGCGATCGAAATCGCGACGCGTGTAGGTGCGGTCTTGGACGAGATGGCCGAACTTGTCGAGTTTTCCTTGGCCGGGTTCATATCCGTCGACGTCTTTGTCGAGCTCCACGCGGATGACTTTGTAGGGCGCCAAATAGCCGTCTTCGATACCTTCGCGAAGCGAGTACGTAAAAATGCTTTCGCCAAAATAATCGATATTGGAAACGGTTGTCGTTTCTTTCGGGGTGGCCGTGAGACCAATTTGCGTGGCCGCAGAGAAATAATCGAGGATATTCCGCCAGGCCGAGTCGTCCGCAGCGCTGCCGCGATGACACTCGTCGACGATGATCAAATCGAAAAAACCGGGCGAGAACTGTTTGTAGATGTTTTGTTCTTCCTCGGAGCCGGACACGGCTTGATAAAGCGCCATGTAGATTTCGAAGGACTTGTCGGCCTGTCGATGCTGAATTTTCGTGAGTGCCTGGCCGAAAGGTTGAAAGTCGTTGTTACGGGCCTGGTCGATGAGGATGTTTCGATCGGCGAGAAACAGAACGCGTTTTTTTGTTTTGGATTTCCACAAGCGCCAAATGATCTGAAACGCGGTGTAGGTTTTGCCGGTTCCCGTAGCCATGACCAAAAGAATGCGCGATTTGCCTTTTGCAATGGCCTCGACGGTGCGATTGACGGCGGTGAGTTGATAATAACGCGGTTGTTTGTCTTCGGCGCCGTAGAACCAATCTTGAGCGACGATGGGTTGTTGTTCGGGGGTTATGTTTCGGGCGCGGCAATACCGAGCCCACAGTTCTGCGGGTGTTGGAAAACGATCGATGTGAATGTAGCGTTCGACGGTGTTTGTCGGATCGGACCGGTCGTTCTCGAGGAAGCCATCGCCGTTGGTGCTGTAGGCGAATGGAACGTCGAGCATGGTGGCGTACGAGACGGCTTGTTGCGTGCCGTCACCGACGCCGTGGTTGTTGTCTTTGGCTTCGATGACGGCGAGAGGAACGTTGGGTTTGTAAAAAAGAACGATGTCGGCGCGTTTGGCGGTTTTGGGAATGCGCTTTTCACCGTTGCGACCCTTGGTGGTGATGCGGTCTGCGGTGAGGGCGTATTCTTGACGAACTTGCTGAAGGATTTCCCAGCCGACAGCGGGTCGCGTGAGAGCGGGCAGGACAAACTTGGTAATGATGTCCTGTTCACTGAGTTCTTTTTTGTTCATCGCCAGCGAGCCTGGCTTGGATGGTACGAAGCGCTGCGGGTCGGGCCAAGTGCGTTGTTTCCACCATGGCCGATCTGATGCGAATCGGCCGATTATGCCGAGGTTACGAAAAGTGTCTCGGAAGTTCTTGCGAGTTGGCCGAACCTATGTATCGGCGCGCCAATCGTTGTTGGCGCCTCACCCCCTAACCCCCTCTCCAACTTCGCATCACTATGTGATGCTGCGTGGAGAG
>JANORL010001064.1:0-8234 GCA_031415295.1 Polyangiaceae bacterium
TTGATTGATTCACGTCGATCGCCGGCTCGTAACGACAAAGCATTCGAGGTCGAATTCGCGCGTATTCGCAAACATTTTTTGCGGGACTTGCAAAAAGTCGCTACCGTCGTGCAAACGGCCGTTGGAGTACTTCAAGTGGCACGGCATATGCGCCTGGACGAATTGCCGGTGGGGGTTTTTACGGACGTGGCGGAAGCGCTGACGTACCTCGGTGTGAGTCTTCCCGTTGAATTCGTCGAGTTGTCTGAAGGAACGTGAGCCTGATATTGTCGTGGTAAACGCTTGCCGCATCTCGTGATCTGATCATTGGTCACATCTTCTTCTTGAAAACCGCAGTCTTTTGCGTGGGTTGCCCGGGAGCATGCCATTTCTCGGCGCCCGCGGGACCCCGAACTCGCCCGCCCAAGGCGGGCTCAAACAGCGGGGTCCCCCCGCGAACGCCGAGAAATGGCCTACTCCCAGGGCTATGTCTGCTCAAATGGAGATGTGATCAATGGCCAGATCTCGTGATGCAGCAAAGAACGTTTACGGGACGACGCGGGAACGTCACCCGTCGCCCGATCGCGCCTCGCGTGTGACGCGCGAACGTACTTCTCGGGCCGAGTGCACTTCATTTCGTCGCGAGTGGAACGCATCGACCTTATCGCAAAAAAGAGATTTTTTATGATGCATGCTTTCGCGTGACTCTGGTAGACTCGCGCCACGAGCGATGACCTATCCTGCAGCACGTGTTGACGACGCGCATTCTTGTCCTGCCCACGTTGGAGGGTCGATTCTTCCCGAAGGGTGCCCCACGGTCGTGATTGGCGGCAAGTCGGCCGCTCGTATTGGCGACATGTGCAAGTGCGAAGGTCCGACGGACATGATCCGTACGGGAGCACCTACGGTTCTCATCGGAGGTCTACCCGCAGCGCGTCTTGGAGATTTGACACGACACGGAGGTAAAGTAACGTCGGGCTTTCCTACGGTTTGGATCGGCGCGTTGCCAGGGGATGCGGTGTCGGCGCTTTTTACGGATGAATACCTCCAGACGTTGATTGGCAAGGATTGGCAAGGCTCGGGCTCGGAACAGCTCCGCGACGCAATGCACACGCTGTGGGAGTATCGACACGACCCGAACAATCCCGCGGTCGCTGATGCTTTGAAGGCTGTTGCGGAGGCGCGTGGGTTGCCACTTGAACAAGTTCAAAAGGATTGGCAGACGTATCAAGCTGCGCTTGCCGAGCAGGAACGAATTGCTGCGGCGAAAGGCCTTGAAGCGGTCGAAGGCCTAAGCGCCGACAATGCCGATTTCATGGGAACGCAAGAACAGCTTCGATTTGGTCAGTTGACCGGAGACGCCATGGGTATGGATCCCGTCTTTGGTGCGTTGCTCAGCCCCACGGGCGGGATGGTGGGTGGCGGTAATAACGCAATCGATGGTAACGATTCGGCGCTTGGTTATCACGGTGCAGTGCACGATGCGGGCGGATACCTTTACAATTATCACGACCAGGGACCTGGTTACAACTACCTGGGCCAGGAGGACCGGGATACAGGACATTTCCTGACGGGTCAGCAAAGTGGCATTTCGTATTGGCGTGAGCAGTTGCCGGATCGGGGCATCGGCTGGAGCGCGACGGACGCCGTGGCTGACGGGCTCGCAGAGGTGGGAGTGCCGATCTACGATGCGGGCGCTTCGGTGGTGGAAACGGTTGGCAATGCGTACGATACGGTCAAGGAAACCGTCGGCAACGCATACAATACGGTTACAGAGACGGTGGGTAACGCGTACGACGCAACCACGGAAACCGTAGGGAATGCCTACGATACAGCCACAGATTGGGCGTCGGATCAGTGGAACAGTCTCTGGGATTGATGGAAAGGCGCCCAATATGAAAACGTTCACTCTGACAATCGACGACCTTGCGGCGCTTTGCGGACTCTTGCACGCCAAGAGCCTCGTTGGTCTTTCCGAGGCATTGTTTCGTTCGTTTCCGCGTGACGGAATGCCTGCGATTAAGAAAAGGCTTCACGAGCACGGCTGGATTCATCCGGCCGAACGACCGAATACGTGGCACTTTAATGAAGACCTGATGCAAACGCTCGCAGTGGCCATTGCTCCCGATATTGCAGTCCTTGCCAATTCTCGCGCGAAACAAAAGTCGATCGTGTTTTACATGGCCAAGGATGCAATTACCGAGATCGTCGTGGGAAAAGAGCACGCCCTTGTTGCCAGCTTGCCCGATATGAACGCTCTCGTTGCCGAGGTGATGAAGTTTCTCGATGGGTCATTCCCTGCGGAAATAGCGGTGGCCCGAGTCAAAGGCGAAGCTTTCGATAAGGGGCATCGGGTGTTGATTGACGAGCGCGGTGAACTGGCATCAAAATCGACGGGACTTTTAGCATCCGGACAAACCATGTGGAGCGTCGAAAGCGTGGGCGCATTCGTACACGGGGCGATTGGAGCTCTCCGCGTGCATTGATTCGATAGGACACTTTTCGTCGCGATACTTGGTTTCATATTTCGCCTCAGCGGGAAGTCGAATTGCTCCTCGTGAGGCGCGTCGAATTGCGAGCGAAGGGACGAGCATCGTGAAGCAAGAAAAAAGGGCGACCGTCTTCCACTGACGCCTGCACTCGAATTTCTCGAGGGCGTTTGGAGGCTCAACGCTTTTCCCTCGCTGATTTGCCGAGTTGCGCCAATAATTGGCATGACCGAACCTGAAGTGTCAACGCTCTCCCAAATCCGAACAAATTGGACGCTGGGTTCGAGGTTGCCGTGAACTTGGACAAACGGGACGAGCTGCGTGACGATGTCGCGTGCGAGAGGCACGTGTGTCCCAGTTTTCGCACGCTTGTGAATTTGATCAGGCTGTTCATCAAAATCGATGACGACTTATGTGGGCAGGAGCTGCCTACGCGTTGTCATCATTCATCGAAGCTGGACAGGAGCGGCGTAACGGTCGAACGGAAGGTCGAGTATTTGTTCGACACACTGCGCAGAATGCCCGTGTGCACGACGAGCCACCGTCCGTTTTTCTTGACCGTAATCAATGTTTGGAAACCGTACGGGTTCTGCCGGGACGACACTATCGACAGCAAGTTGAGCGGGTCTTGGCTACTGAAGCCGACGCGACAAACCATGTTGCCAGTCAGCGTTTCCGTGCTTAATTGGACGCCATTGGCATCGTGATAAAACATCTTGTAGCCATTCTCTTGATTCACTTGCAAGGCGCAACCATTCATTCCGCCCGTAATGACCATGGTGCCGTCGGGCTGATTGTCCGGAACTTGGCATCGACCCGCGTACCCTCCAATGTGGGTATAGGGAAAAAAGAAGTCGCCCGTACCCGTGCCGGCCTTGAGCTGATAGACGTTGTCGTTCAAATTCGAGATCTCGATTTTGCAGCGCCCCCCAATATAATGTGGAAAAGCTTTTACATCTCGCTCGACGGCAAAACCATACGAGTCGCACGCCGCCGTTGGATCGGTCCGCAACCGTTGCAATACATTTGCTGCTTTCGACATGATCTCCTGCGCTCCTGCCATAGTATGGCGTACGGACACGCTACCATGTTCGCCGACACGTTGGCAACTTCTTTACAACACGACGTGGCGAGGCTGTTTTCACCGCGGTGACAGCCAAAACGGCGCGCCGTGATGCCGATTCGAGCAAGCCATGCGGACCAGGACCGGCGACGACGCAACTCGGCAGAAATTGCCGAAAAGATCCTCGGCGAGTACAAAGGCACCGCGTGGTGACGGACTACTGGCCATCGTTTCGGGAGCGTGCGAGGCATTAGGGAGTTTGCCAAAGTTTGTCGTGCGCGAAGTGGAGGAGTACCTGCGTTGCGAGATGCTCGAGCATGGGTATGTCCGAGTGAAGTGCAGGCGTGTGGCTTCGAATGACTCATTGGATTGAGCTGCAAACGGCGCGGATTCTGTCCATCGTGCTTGAGGCGGCGGATGAGCGACACGGCGGTTTGGCTGACCGAACACGTGCTCCCGACGGTGACGATTCGCCAGTGGGTGTGATGCGATTCGGGAAGGCCCCTCCGCGGGCAGCGCATCGGTGCTCGGGCACGATATCGTTCACGATACGCACACGGCGCGCAAAGTTTCGGGGTATTTGCCGGCAGCCTATGCATTACCACCCGAAATGACCGGGTGTGCTGCTGGTGCATTTGGCGGGCGTTGTGCTCGAGCGTTCGGACAATACGTAATTAGGTATTCGAGCACGTCGACACAGGGAACCTGATTGATTCAAAACTCGATGACCGAAATGTAAGGGTGCGACCGAAGTGGCGACCAGCCGTCCCTTGACCACGTTCTGCATGCAGACGTCGACGGCGAGAACACATGCGGGGTAGGATCGTTGAGCCTTCATCGAGCCACGAGAAGATCGACTTTCACGACGATCTACCTATTTACAAAACCGTTATGAACGTGCGACGATGTGATTCTTGTTCGAGGAGGCGCCTATGCGAAGTTCGATGCGCGTTACGTGGATCTTGGGAATGTGTGTGATTGCTGCGGGAAACGCAGCGATTGGTTGTAGTGACGGCGGTTCGAGTGCATCGAACGGAGCTGGCGGATCGGGGGCCAGCGCTGGATCTGGCACGGGTGGCAAAGGAGGAGAGGGGACTTCCTCTGGAGGCGCGGGTCAGGGCGGCGCCGCATCAGGTGGCGCGGCGGGTCAAGGTGGCGCGGCGGGTCAAGGTGGAGCAGGAGGACAAGGCGGCGGTAATGTCGTTTGCAATCCTGGGGAAACCATGGCGTGTTACACGGGCGACCCGACGACCATTGGCGTGGGTCAATGCCAGGGTGGGACATACGCGTGCGTAAATGGTCAATGGGATACGACGTGTAATGGCGAGGTTCTTCCGAGTGGAAAAGCTGACGTTTGCGACGGCAAGGATGAAGATTGCAATGGCCAAATCGATGACGGGCTGGGGCAAGTCAGCTGCGGACTGGGTGTTTGTCAAGTAACGGTGACCGCGTGTGTGGCGGGTGTCCCGCAGACGTGTACGCCCGGTATGGCGGTGCCTCCGAAGTGTGACGGATTCGACGAGAATTGCAACGGTCAGATAGACGAAGCTGCCGAGGGGTGCTCGTGCACGGAAGGCAAAACGCAGCCTTGTTATTCGGGCGCAATGGGCACCGATGGTATTGGTGTTTGCAAAAAAGGCGTCCAAACGTGCGTCGGCGGTACGTGGGGGACGTGCGCGGGCGAGGTTTTGCCTTCGGCAGAAACATGCAATGGTGTTGACGACGATTGCGATGGCGCGAAGGATGAGGGTTTGGGACAAACGTCTTGTGGCACGGGTCTGTGCGCGAAGACGGTCGAAAATTGTGTCAATGGTTTTGCTCAGCAGTGTATCCCCGGCACATCGATGCTCGAAGCGTGCAATGGCGTGGACGACAACTGCAATGGTGCGGTCGATGATGGGCTCGGCAGCCTTTCTTGTGGTGTCGGCTCTTGTCGCGTGACGGTTGCGGCGTGTGCGGGTGGTATGGCGGGGACGTGTGTTCCGGGTATGCCGACGATGGAAGTGTGCGACGACGCCGATAACGATTGCGACGGTATGGTCGACGATGGGAATCCCGGCGGCGGCGGCGTTTGCACGACGGTCCTTCCTGGTGTGTGCTCGGTAGGCATGCAGGTATGTTCATTCGGAACGTTTCAATGCGCGGCGACGGTCCAACCGTCCAACGAACAGTGCAATAACCTCGACGACAACTGCAACGGCGTGACCGACGAAGGCAATCCTGGTGGGGGACAAGGGTGTACGACGGGTGTACCTGGGGTTTGCAGTGCGGGATCGACGATTTGCAACGGTGGTGCAATCATCTGCACGCAAACCGTTTTTCCGTCGGTAGAAAGTTGCGACAATATCGACAACAACTGCAATGGTACCGCGGACGAAGGTAATCCCGGCGGCGGCGGGCAATGTTCGGTTGGCGGCCAGCAAGGTGTTTGTGCGGCGGGCGCATTCACGTGTACGGCTGGAGCGCTTGTTTGTACGCAAACGGTGATGCCATCGGCCGAGGTTTGCGACAACAAGGACAATGATTGCAACGGCGCTGTCGACAACGGCAATCCTGGTGGCAACGTGAATTGCACGGCTGCCGGGCAAGCCGGGGAATGCTCCAAAGGAAAGACGGCGTGTACCGCCGGGAGCATTACGTGCACGCCAGGCGCGCCGGTCGCTGAACTTTGTGACGGCAAGGATAACAACTGCAACGGGACGGTTGATGACGGCAATCCCGGTGCCGGTATGTCTTGCACGACGGCACTTCCGGGCATTTGTGCGGCAGGGACGACGGCGTGTTCCAATGGCGCGATCAAGTGCAATTCGAATCAAGCGCCCACGGTCGAACTTTGTAATGGTCTCGATGACAATTGCAATGGAACGGCGGACGAGAACAACCCGGGAAGCGCGCAAGCATGCACCGCGGGTGGTCAGCTTGGCGTGTGCGCTCAGGGCACGACGACTTGCACGGCAGGTGCCATTACGTGCGTGCCGGGGCCATCGTCAGCCGAAACTTGCGATGGCAAGGACAACAATTGCAACGGCACCACCGACGAAGGCAATCCTGGCGGCGGTCAATTCTGTATTCCGGCTGGTGCATTCGGGGAATGTGCCAAAGGAACGACGTCGTGCACGGGCGGCAATCTCAACTGCGTCGCAGGCGCTCCATCGGCGGAGATTTGCGACGGCAAGGACAACGATTGCGACGGCGCAATCGACGAGGGTAATCCGGGCGGCGGCGGCGCTTGCGCCACGGGTAATCCCGGCATTTGCAGCGCGGGTACCGTTACCTGTGTAAATAGCGCGCTCACGTGCGTGCAAAACCTGTCACCGGGTCCAACGGAAATTTGCGCAAACAGCCTCGATGACAACTGCAATGGCACGGTCGACGAAAACCTCGACGCCGATGGCGATGGCTGGGGCGTATGTAATGGCGATTGTTGTGACAATTCCAGTCAATGCAGTCAGCCCGCATTGGTCAATCCTGGTGCCTTCGAAGTCGTCGGCAATGGAATGAACGACGATTGCGACGCGGCCAGCAGCGACATTACTCAACCCGCCGCTTGTTCGACAGTTGCATTGTCGTTGCCTACCACGGCGACGAAGCTCGTGCAGGCGATGGACCTCTGTCAAACCACAACCGCTGCCGCGCCTTTGCCAACGAGGAAATGGGGCGTGATTTCGAATGTGCTCGTTGCGGCCGATGGCGTTTCTTTGCCGCCGGTTGATCTCCAGGGCGGCGTACTCAACAATTACGGGACCAGCATAAACGTGACGCCTCGCAAAGGCACGACAATGGCTGCACTTTCGTCGGGTACGGCACGCGACCAGACGGATGCCGGCTTCCAGTGGCCGCAGCCGACTGGTTTTGCGGCAAGCGGCAATGGCAATCCTCCGGCCGTGTACCTCGCGGCGCATGGCGGCGTGCTCCAGACTGCGCCAGGCTGTCCCAACGGTACGGGTGCCAATGATTCCGCCAACCTCAAGGTGCAGATTCGCGTTCCGACAAACGCTTTGTCGTTCACGTACAAGTTCAAGTTTTATTCGTCGGAATACCCCGAGTGGGTATGCACGGCGTACAACGACTTCTACCTTGCGTTGCTCACACAGACCGCCCTTCCCATTGGTATGGGTCCAGGCCAACTCCCGCCGGATCGCAACATCTCGTTCGACAGCTTGAACAATCCCGTCAGCGTCAACAATGGATTCTTTGACGTGTGCCAGGGTTGCTCGGCGGGTACGAACGAGCTGATTGGCACCGGCATGGGCGGTAGCGCGGCTGCCCCCACTTCGGTCACCGATGGTGGCGGCACCGTGTGGTTGACGACGACGTCTCCTGTTGTTCCCGGTGAAACCATGACCATCGAGTTCATGGTTTGGGACACGGGTGATCGATTTTGGGATTCGACCGTGCTGCTCGACGCTTTCGAGTGGTCGGTGAATGCCGGCTCGGTTGGCACGACGAACTGATTCTCGCTTTCGCACATCACCCACCGGCCCAATCTCCAATCCGAACTCCCGCGGCGGGTTAAAACCCGCCGCTCTACATGGCGAAGTCCGCGCGTCCCGCGCGGACTGGCGATCGTGGGACAAATCTGACTGCGCCATTCACGACGTGAACCAAAGCGCGCGTCGCGAATGGGTTTTTTCAAATCTGAACCACCCTTCGAAGTCATCTCGCCTTGCGAGATGACTTCGCTATGTGGAGGGGTGGATTTT
>JANORL010001065.1:0-2051 GCA_031415295.1 Polyangiaceae bacterium
CGACAACCCATCACCATTAAAATCGCCGAACAGAATGCGGCCTGAATTATACCAAACATCCAATTTCGTATCTCGAGTTTCCCATGTCCCGTCACTGTTGCGCGAAAATACGTAATACGTCTTCGCTGGTTCCGTCGGCACGCCGCCTTGTTTTATCATGCCTCCCATCACCAGATCCACGGTACCGTTTTTGTCCCAATCGACGGTGTGCACCGTCTTGCCGCATGGGTAACCTTCGAGCACGTCAATGGTTGTGCCGTTACTCTCGAATCCATCGGATTTCCACAAATGCAACGTCCACGTTGATAGCCCCGGCACGAGGCCATGGTCGTCGCATTGAATCAATGAAGGCACGCCATCCGGCGTAACTGCCGCGAGGTGCACGGATGCGAATGGACTGCGCAAGCCTTTGGGCGCCGTTCCCAAGGGAAACGGTCGCGCCAAACCCGTATCGTGTTCTTCGAACGTCCCATCGGCTTTTGGCAACAAGACCACGTGGTTGTTACGATTGCCGTATACGTCGTATAGGAACAATGCCGTTCTCGCATCGGCATTCTCCCGCGACCACTGCGCTCACTTTGTCAAGCGCCCCTCCTTGTCGACGGGAGGCCAACCAGGTGGCCACCGATCGCATTGGGTCCGGCCTAATGCGAGATTCCCATATCCTTCAACCAATTGCGACGAGCAAGACTCCTTTCCTCGTTTGCCGCCTCCCTCTCGGCGTCGGTGGCCTCTTTCCGAATGATCTCGGTCTCCGACCATGACAGGCTGTTTTCAAGAGGCTCGGAATCGGGCAGGAAGTGGAAATCCTCCCACGTCACGGCTCCGCGAGGCGGTGTTTCGTACCCCTCGGCGCGGAGCAATGCGCGCGCAGCCTCCGTCATCTCCGCGGGCAGCTCCGGAGGGGTCCACGCGGCGATTAGATCGCGAAGCCGCCGCGCGAGCACGGACCGGTCCGGATCGGGGTCACGGTCGAAGAGGTAGTGATCGCCGCGATCGGCATAAGCGATAAAGATGTCGAGCAGGCGGAGCAGAAACGCCGGTTGCACCTGACGCGTCAAGGAACGGTAGATGTGCGGCGCGGCCAGCACGATGAGCCAGTTTTCAGCATGGAGAATCGCCAATGTGTCAATAGGGATGCCGTCAAGGTCTTTGCCGATCATTGCACTACCTTATGGTTTAATGCACCACGCGCCCGTGGCGGGCTAGGGCTTGCCGTTTTTCTTGATCCCGACCGCCCCTAACGCAACGACATCGCGGGGAGGTAAGCGCACCGCGCACACATACGAGCACCAAGACTTAAATACGAGTGACTTCATCGTTTCAGGGAGCCAGGAGGGACAAGCGCTGCACTTTGAACTACCGCAGTCGGTCACGGCGCACTCGTACGGCTTTCCGCCGTCCCATGGACCGCTATTGAAGCATTTCGTCTTGTACGGGCACCCGTGCTCCTCCGTGCATTCGTATCGGGGAATGACGACGGTTGCGGTCAGTGTACTGTCGTCGATACCCTTCCAAGAAATACCAGCGCCCCTCCCATCATCCCGGAGGTTTTTGCCGGCGTACAAAAACGCGATTGCCGCGGCACCTTCGCCGACATTCAGCATGTCGAGCGCTGCGCTGCCTGATTCCGGGAACAACAAGGACGCAGGCAATGCACCCGGAACGATTGTCGTGACGCCTGTTGCCTTTACGGCGGACACCGTTTCATCTTGAACAATGCACGGACTGGTCGCGCTGACCAGCGCTTTTGCGGGCGGATCGCATGAACAACCGTTCGTCAGGATGCACGTGACAAACAGAGCGAATGGGACCAGCGTTTGCCACGACCGTCGAATCGTTCTGCGCATGGAAGGGCCTCCCAATGAGCGAGAATACGCGGCGCGAAGGGGGTGCCTACACGAAAGTGGCTGGCACCTTTCTCAAAGGCCACCCTTCTCAAAGCCGGCTCCCTATCCAAAACGTGAGGCCCTGGGCGGCTCGAATTCTCGGCGCTGTGCGGCGGGGCCCCGTTGTTTGAGCCCGGGCTTGGACGGGCGAGTTCGGGGTGC
>JANORL010001066.1:0-3911 GCA_031415295.1 Polyangiaceae bacterium
CCCCAGGTTTTAACCTGGGGCGGGGGTGCGTGAATCGACGGTGGCGCGAGTTTTGAGACAGTCTCTTTAACCCGCCCAGAGGTTTGGCATGGAACGTTAACCGTCCGGCAATCGCGCTAACTTGCCGATTTCACGAATACCGTCGCCAGCATCTCCCCCGACGCATCCAGCTTGTAACGAACTTTCGTCACGAGATACGACACCTCGCTTCCGTCACGTTCGAGTCGTACGGTCTCTCCTTCGCGTGGAATCGTCGACCCACGAAACGTTTGCAGCAATTCCCAAGAATCGAGGCACAAGCGATGAAGCGGACCTGCAGGCGGAGCCATGCGCGCGACGTTACGCATGCGCAGAAAAAAATGCAACAGTCATGGACACCAATAAAAACAAAACCCCCAGACCATCGTCCAGGGTTTTTGCGTTTGTCCGACCAATTCGACATCACGTAATACGCCGATACTTGATGCGATGCGGCTCGTTTGCATCCGCTCCCTTGCGCCGCTTCAAGTCCACTTCGTAATCCTCGTAGTTCCCCTCGAACCACACAACCTTGCTGTCTCCCTCGAACGCCAAAATGTGCGTCGCTATGCGATTGAGGAACCACCTGTCGTGGCTGATGATCACCGCGCACCCAGCAAACTCGAGAAGCGCGTCTTCGAGCGACCGCAACGTGTCGACATCGAGATCGTTCGTCGGTTCGTCGAGTAGCAACACGTTGCCTCCGCGTCGCAGCACTTTTGCCAGATGTACGCGATTTCGTTCACCGCCGGACAAATCGCCAACCTTCTTCTGCTGGTCTGCTCCCGCAAAATTGAAGCTCGATACGTACGCCCGCGAGTTCACCTCGCGCTTGCCCACCATCAGCGTCGGCTCGCCACCCGAGATCTCAGCCCAAACATTTTTGTTTGGATCCAAAGCATCTCGACTCTGATCCACATACGCAAGTTCGACCGACTCGCCCACGCGCATCGCTCCCTTGTCGGGATTCTCCAGGCCCATGATCATCTTGAACAACGTCGTCTTGCCCGCGCCGTTCGGGCCAATGACTCCAACGATGCCACCGCGTGGAAGCGAGAACGTCAGGTCGTCGATCAAGAGTTTGTCGCCGAACGCCTTGTACAAATGATCCGCTTCGACAACGTTGTTTCCAAGACGCGCGCCCGACGGAATGTGAATCCTGGACGGCTCGTATTCGTTCGCTTTCTGATCTGCAGCGAGCAGCGTTTCATACGAAGCAAGACGCGCCTTGCTCTTCGCTTGCCGCGCCCGCGGGTTCATCTGCACCCATTCGAGTTCTCGTTCGAGCGTCTTCTTACGCGATGAATCTTCCTTCTTTTCAAGCTCGAGACGCTTCTTCTTCTGCTCGAGCCAGCCCGTGTAGTTGCCTTCGTACGGGTAACCATTGCCGCGATCGAGCTCGAGGATCCAACCCGCCACGTTGTCGAGGAAGTACCGATCGTGCGTCACGGCAACGACTGTGCCCGCGTATTCCGCGAGGAACCTTTCGAGCCACGCAACGCTTTCGGCATCGAGATGGTTGGTGGGTTCGTCCAGGAGCAACAGATCGGGCTTTTCCAGCAGAAGCCGACACAGCGCCACACGACGTCGTTCACCGCCGGAGAGTTTGTCCACTTCCGCTTCCGCCGGAGGCAAACGCAAAGCGTCCATGGCGCGTTCGAGCGTGCGATCGAGTTCCCAAGCGCCAGACGCTTCGATCTTGTCCTGCAGAACGCCGTACTCTTCGAGAAGTTGATCCATGTTGTCGGGCGATTCGCCGAGCAATACGCCGATTTCTTCGAAACGCGTGAGCAACCCGCGCGTGTCCTTCACCGCGGCTTCGACGTTTTCGAGCACCGTTTTTCCGGCATCGAGCTTCGGCTCCTGCTGCAAAAAACCTACGCGCGTGCCGTCAGCAGGTTTGGCTTCGCCGAGAAATTCCTTGTCGAGCCCCGCCATGATGCGCAACAGCGTGCTTTTGCCAGAGCCGTTGTGCCCGAGTACGCCAATCTTCGCGCCAGGGAAAAACGAGAGCCAAAGGCCTTTCAGCACCTCCTTGTTCGGGGGGTGGACCTTACGGACATCTTGCATCGTGAAAATGAACTGATGAGCCACAGTGATGTTTCGCTTCCGTACGAGTTCAAAGGTGTTCGTGACGCGGCGAGGTATGCCACGGCGTTTGGCGCGTGCCGCTTCGGCTGCCCATTTACCTTGTTTTACGCTTTGCCAAGGACTTTTTTGACAAAGCCGAGATCTTGTTTGCCGAGTTCGCCCGTCATGACCAACACGACGACGTAAAGCGCAGCCATCACGATGCCTTGCACGAGCACCGCGGGCTTGCTGAACCACGGCATCTGCGCGCCAACGACGACAGTGATCGCGACAGCGATGAGCACTCGCACAAGCGATGACGGAGCGACGAATGCACCAGCTTCACGATGCAACGTGAACGCTCCGACGACGGAGCAGATGCCCATGGCCATCGATGTGGAAATGGCTGTGCGGAGCAACATCTCTTGGCCAAATGTCGCATTTGGAGCAACGAGCGAACATCCCGTTCCAACAAGAACCACCGCCACGGCTGTGAGCACAGCCGATTCGCGTTCACGGCCAAGGCTGGTGAGTGCTGTGCAACTGATGCCGAGCAACGCAAACGAACCCATGCCGAGCGCCAAGACGCGCAGAACGGGACCACCTTGTTCCCAGATCGCATTTGATTTGTACGCAAAACGAAGCACGTGCGGTGCGAGCGACGAGATCGTCCCCGCCACGAGTCCCGTGAGGATCAGTGCAATGCGGACACCGGTACGCGTGTAGTTCGCGATGTCGGCAGCGTTTTTCTCGGAACGAGCACGCGCGAGCATCGGAAACAACACGAAGCTGACGGACATGAGCAATTGGTACGGCAAAAACGAGAAAAGCTGCACGCCTCGATAGGTGCCCGTGAGTTCGTCCGCGGCCGTCGTTCCAAGTCCCAAACGAGTGGCTGCGTCACCGACGAACCGACTGAGTAGAAAAAAATCCGTTTGAATCAAAAGGTTCAGCGAGACCTGTCCGAGGGCGAGAGGCGCGAAAAAAGAGAGATATTCGCGTAGGGTTGGTCCGGACGACCCTAACTTTCCGATGCCCGATCGGGTGAGGGCGATGGGGACGATGAGGAACGCGGCCGCGACGAACCCGATCGTCGCGCCAAACGTTCCACTGCCTCCAAGACGTAGAAGCACGACCGCGCCGACAGCCATGCCGATCGTGCGCATGAGGCCGTAGCCGATGTCGAGGCCTGCTTGATCCAGGAATTTGCGGCGCCCGTTGAGCGATCCGACGAGCGGCGCATAGATGCCGTACAAGAGCACGACGGCCGCGACGAACCTGAGCGGCGTGGCAATGTGTGGAGCTCCAACGGCCGATGCGATCGCTCCTGCGGAGAGGGCAAACCCGAGGGAAAGCACGACGGCGATGACGACATGCACACGCAGAGTGCGCGCGAAGGCAGACGCTGCTTGATCATCCGGCACGCTGGAAACAGCGCGCGAAACACCTTGAAGGGCCGCTCCGACGACGACGTTGTTGAGCACGCCGACGATGGCCAACACGCGTGAGATCTGTCCGTAACCAGCTTGTCCGAGCAGTCGCTCGAGGATGAGTTGTTGTGCGAAGCCGAAGATGATGAACGAAACTTTGGCGACAGCGATGGCGAGCCCGCCACGACCTGCGGATCGAGCCGTCGAATCGCTGGCTTTTTTCGGGGGGGTTGGCGCTTCAGCCAAGTCGGTCTTCGGTGTCACGACGTCTTGCACGGGCCGTTCTTTGCAGAGCGGACGGCGTGGAGCAAAAAAGTTCTTGACCAAGGCGTCACGCTGGCTATTCTCGCGGTCCGTTTCATACCCATTCCGACTTAGCTCAGTTGGTAGAGC
>JANORL010001067.1:0-23523 GCA_031415295.1 Polyangiaceae bacterium
ACGCGATTCTTGATTCGTTGGAAGGGTAGGACGTACTGGCGCGCGCTGAGTTGCTCGCGTGGTGAAAAGTCGATAACCCAGCGCGACGGTTTGCCATCCAAGTTGGAGAGCAAATCGTCACCAATGAGATAGGGAAAGATCACGTCGCGGTTTTTCTTGGACGCCGCGAGCATGGATAACCCTTCGTCTGCCGACAACAAGAAACCTTCATGTCCGTGAGTTTGCCCTTGGAAACATGCGCCGGATTCAGCATTGGTGCGTAATGTTTTTGCATCGGTGACGTCCACGTCGGGCGAAAGCGATGCGGGAATCCTGGCGAGTCGTTTTTCGTGCCAGTGGCTTTCGCGTTTGTCGCCTTCTTGCCACGACAATTTCTTCCGTCCGTTCGCTGGTCCCTTCGTCCAATTCACGACGGAAACATGCACAATGGCTTCACCGGGCCAAACCATGGTCGAAACGGCTTCCGTGATGGTTCCACCATTTTTGACGATATGGTCGAGTCCGCCTTGTCGCGAATAATTTTGACGAATCGTATTGGTACCAACGAGCCCGGCGAATCCACCCGCGGGCAATTCGTCGTGTGCCCGACGAAACCAATACACACAATAATCAGCTCGCCCGGGTACATCGGGGTACCGTTTGCGCAAGCGCTGCACATACTCGGGGCCGAATTCCTGCTGCATGCGGTTTTTCGATTGAAACGGAGGATTGCCAATGATGAAATCGGCTTTGGGCCAATCACAAAACAAGGCGTCTCCGCAACAGATGTTGTCGTCCAAATTGTCGACGGGAAGCGCGTTTTCGGGGTTCAAGGACAGCGGCAATTGCCGGGTCTCCAATGCGTGGTGTGTTTCGTCGAGTGCCAGCTTTTTGCCCATGGCCAGCGTCACTTTGGCCAGTTCCACAGCAAATGGATCGCTGTCGATGCCGAACAATTGGCGCGTTTGAATGGAGGACAGCGGCAATAATTCGTAGTGATTCGTCGCGGGAAATCGTTGAACGAGTTTTTCTACGACATCGAGTTCCAAACGGGTTAATGCGCGGTAAGCCACATAAAGAAAATTTCCGCTTCCACAGGAAGGGTCCAAAATCCGAATCTGTGTTAATGCATTGCGTACGGCAAGCAGAGCGTCTAGCGTCGATGCGTCGCGAATACGTGCACGCCAAGGGTCGACCAACGTTGGACGAACGACGTAATCGAAAATCGCGTTGTTTGGCGTATAATGCGCCCCGCGCTCATGTCGTTCGGACAGAGTCATCGTCGATTGAAAGAGTTCCCCGAAAATCGCGGGATCGATGGACGACCAAGGCTCTTTCGCCGCGTCCGTGAGTAACGACGCTACGTCCGCGTCGAAATCAATGCATTCAATGGGCGACAAGAAATCAAAGAAATGGCTCCCATGATTCGATGGTTCCACGCGTTCGCCGCGTGCAGCATGTCGAACGAAATCTCGAAAAGGCGCGTCGGATAATTCGCCAGTGTCTTCCAAAAACATGAAAACAGCGCATTGAAGCGCGAATCGTCGCGCCGAAGCAGGCGGTTGTCCTCGTGTTACCAAAGCCTGAAACACTGCATCCAACTTGAACGTCGCCGAAATCGTTACCGCACTTCGCTCGACCGCAGTACGAGCACTAACGCGCTTCGGCATGGTTTGTGCGAACAAACCCTCGGATGATGACCGCCGCCACCATCGCGACGAGCAACGCAAGACGCAACGGCCACGAAACGTGACGCACCCATCCGTCTTGCTCGAGGCTCAGCACCGCTACGGACAAACCTAAGAGACCCGCGATGATGTCGGTGATGCGTCCACGCAAGTCGACTTCTTCCGAACGCTTCACGTTGTGCAAAAGCGCGTGCAGAAGCAAACCAGCGACGGCGGCAACGAGCCATGGTTTGCCCTTCGTGATGAGCGATGCGTCGATCACCTCGAGCGACAATGCGCCCACGACAGTCGCGAGTGCGCAACCGGCAAGAGCGAACGTTGCGCGTACAGCACCGCGTTGCGTTTCCGTGCTCATGGAGATCGCACGAATCGCAACGATCATGGCGAGCGGGACCGTGTGCGCGGCAATCGCCACGATGATCGTTGGACGTAGCTCGTTCGTCTGGGCCAGGGTCGCGATCGCTGTTCCTTCGCCCGCTTGATGCACGAGCACCGCGATGTACCCAACGACGAGTGGTCCACTTGTGGAAGCGTGTTCGTTGCGCGTTCTTCGTTCGAGGATAGCCGGGACAAACAGCGTGACGACGAGCGGGACCAGGGTGAACACGCCGCCTTCGACGATTGCTTCCGGCAATAGGTGAAGCAGTGCAACGCCTGCGGCAGCGACGGTCGCGAATGTCCCAATGCCCGGTACGACGCGTCGACCGTGATCGCGCCAAGCGGCAGCGAGCCCGCCGAGTGCGACGGCGATGGCTAGTACAGAGAGACCGACGGCGAGGGACACGAGCGCCCTCCTAGCATGAATTTCTTCGCGGCCGTGTATTCGCAGTCTACTTCCCGGCGCGCGCGCATGCGCCAGCCTGGTTGCCGCGAGCAGATGAATATCGCGCGACAAACGTTCGGCTCGAGCATCCGATGATGCATGAGCGGCGAGACGTATCACGAACCATATGAGCAACTGTCTGGGTCGGCGCGCGAGATGCATCGCGCGCTTGCTTCACTCGTCGAAGAACTCGAAGCGATCGACTGGTACGCGCAACGTGCGGAAGTGACGGGCGACGTAGAGCTGCGCCGCGTGCTTTTGCACAACCGCGAAGAAGAGATCGAACACGCGATCATGAACCTCGAGTGGATTCGACGAAACGATCCGAAGTTCGACGCGACAATCCGCACGTATTTGCTGACGGACGTTCCGATCGTCGAAATTGAAGAAAGCAGCCACGACAAACCATCGTCTGAGACAAACGTACGTGTCTTGGGACTTGGGATTGGCAGTTTGAAGGGGAGTTGATGATTATGGTGACGAATCTCGAGCGGCGCGAATTGGCGCCTATCTTGCCCGAAGTATTCGAGCTCATTGATGGCGAGGCCCGTCGGGTACTCGAGCAACGATTAGCAGCTCGTAAATTGGTCGATTTTCGTGGACCTTATGGTTGGCATTATGCAGCGGTAAATACCGGACGATTGCGTTGTTTTTCGACGGGTCCCGTTGCTGGTGTTTCGGTGGGTCAACGCATATCCGTTCCTTTGCTCGAATTGCGCACTCCCATTGTACTCGAATTGGATGACCTCGATGCGGCGGCGCGAGGTGCCGACGATTTGGATTTGTCGGCTGTCGTGGAGGCGGCAGAGCGAATCGCAAAAACCGAAGACGCCGCCATTTTCCACGGATACCCGGATGGCGGATTGGCTGGCATCGTCGAGAAGAGCCCCCACGATCCATTACAAGTGTCGAACATCGCCGCTTGGCCGCTCGCCGTTGTACAGGCCAAAGAGGTTTTGCGATCGGCCGGTGTCACGGGGCCATACCGGCTCGCAGCGGGTCCAAAAGAATACGACGAATTGGCAGCGGGCGCCGACGACGGATATCCGATTTTGAAGCGAATCGAGCGGCAAATTATCGACGGCCCCGTGATATGGGCATCGGCGCTTCAAGGAGCCGTCCTTTTGTCGGTAAGGGGCGGCGATTACGAATTGACGGTAGGCCAAGACCTGTCAATCGGGTACGCGTACCATGAAAAACACTCCGTCGAACTGTTTTTGACGGAATCGTTTGCATTTCGAGTTCTGGAAGCTCGGGCCGCAGTGCTGCTGAAGAGGGCGTGAGCAACGCAATCGTCAGGTTCGTCCGGGCCGCAATGCATCCGGACGAACCGATCTCATGCTTGACCAGCGCGCTACTTACGCATTCGGCGGAGGCAGAATCGTGTTCGCCAATCGTTGTGCGCGTCGTGAGGCGAGGGTTTCACCTGACGGACTCTCGTGGAGCGGCTCTTCGTCATCGGACGCGCCCAACGATCGCCTGTGCGTTTCCGGCCGAATCGCGCGAATCGATCCGAAAAACGCGACCACGAAAAGAGCCGCTGCGAGGATGACGAGTCTCCAGGCGATCGAAGGCACGATCGTTCCCAGGCCGATCATGATGGCGATGATGCCGCACACCGAAGCCGTTGCTGCACAAACGATCGCCACGGCACCCCACGCGATCCGCGGCGTTACATCACGCAGCGCCCGCTCGGCTTCAAGGCGCGCGAGCGTTACACCATCACGCACGAGCTCGGCGCCCACATCGAGTGTGTCTCGGGCGACGGCCACGAGCGTTTCGCTGGTCGAGCTTCCGTTGCGCGCCTTTCCACGCATTTCTGATGGTGTCGGCGGTGCACTGAGCGCACCCGTTGTCGACATACTTCGTTGATTCATCGATCGCTCCTCTCACTCAGCTCTCACTCAGCTCTCACTCAGCTCTCACTCAGCTCTCACAAGAAGCGCACGCGCAAACGGCGTCTTCTACGAACCACTGCGGCCACGATGCCCAACAGCAACAAGCCGCCCACGACGAGGCCCACTCGGACAAACTTCATGCTCGCTTGCCTTGCGCTTGTCCCGAGCAACATCGACAGTTTGCCGAGGTCGGCGACCAGACGCTCCTTGCCTATCTCGAGGCGGTGGGCGAGCGCCCGCTCGCGCTGATCTGCCGCCGACAGTTCCATCCTCGAGGTCGACGCAACGCCGTACCTCTTGGCTTCTTGCATGTGCGTCGTTCTGAGACGATTCATCGTGAAGCGTTCGTGCAACACGCATACCCATGCTTGCCGGCGTCCGAGCGAGCAACGAGCGATCACGAATCGGCGTTTGCCCTTTCGTTTCGTCGCTCGTCGTGCCAAATCGCTTCTTCAGGACGACCCGAAACCATGAAGATTCCGCGCCACATCTTTCGCGAGTACGACATTCGCGGCGTTGCCGAACAAGATTTGTCGGATGAACTTGCTCACGCCCTGGGACGCGCGTTTGCGTTTGTACTTCGTTCGAGTTCACACGAACGCGAGAAGCCTTTGCAGGTTGCGGTTGCGCGCGACGGTCGATTTTCGAGTGCGCGGCTCTTCGCGGCGCTGACCGAAGGCTTGCTGTCGGGCGGCGTCTCCGTCGTTTCTGTCGGGATCGGTCCGACGCCGATGCTTTATTTTGCAGCGTTTCACCTCGAGACCGACGGTGCGGTCATGATCACGGCGAGCCACAATCCGGCGCCGGACAATGGTTTCAAGCTGATGCGTGGCAAGGCATCGTTTTACGGTACAGACATCCAACATCTTGCGGATGTCATCGAGAGCGATGTGGCGATGAACGAACCAGCGCTTGTCCGTGGTGAGCTTGTCGAGAAAAACGTGCAAGATGACTACATCGAATGGGTACGCCGCTCGAGTCGTTTGGCGCATACGAACGTGAAGTTCATCGTTGACGGTGGTAATGGTGCGGCGGGGCCTCTGGGTATAACGACGCTGAATGCGCTCGGTTTGACACCTGAAGCGCTGTATTGCGATATCGACGGAAGTTTCCCCAATCATCATCCCGATCCGACGGTCCCGAAAAACCTCGAGGCTCTGCGCGAACGCGTATTGGCGACGGGCGCTACGCTTGGCGTCGCGTGGGACGGCGATGGCGATCGAATTGGGGCGGTGGACGAAACGGGAGAAATCGTTTGGGGTGATAAACTCCTGCTGCTGTATGCTCGCGCGGTTTTGCGTGATCATCCTGGAGCAACGGTACTTGGTGAAGTGAAGTGTTCCGAAACGCTTTACGCCGATATCGCGAAACATGGCGGTCGGCCGGTCATTTGGAAGACGGGGCATTCGCTCATCAAAGCCAAGATGAAAGAAGAAAATGCCAAACTTGCGGGGGAAATGAGCGGGCATATGTTTTTCGCGGATCGTTGGCTCGGATTCGACGATGCCATTTATGCCACGGTTCGTCTCGTCGAAATCATTGCTTCCGAAGGGCGAACATTGCGCGAACTGTTGGCTGATGTTCCCGAGACATTTGCGACGCCCGAAATTCGCGTCGATTGTCCGGACAACATCAAATTCGATGTTGTCAAGCGTTTCGTGGCTCATTACCGCCAAACCCATGACGTACTCGATATCGACGGCGGTCGTGTCAGTTTCGGCGAGGGCGCGTGGGGACTTTGCCGAGCTTCCAATACGCAACCGGTGCTCGTGTTGCGCTTCGAAGCAGCGACACCGGAACGGCTTCAAGAAATACGCGCGGAAGTCGAGGGCGTCGTCGTCAATGCGATAAGGCACGTATCGACCCAGGGCGGGGGATCGTGACGACGGAGCGTAACGATGCGCAGAATGCGCCGTGGACCATTCGCCGTGTGCTCGCGTGGGCGGTGGACGATCTAAAAAAGCGTGGTTACTCGTCGCCGCGTCTCGATGCAGAATTGCTCTTGTGCCACGTCTTGCGGCAAGACCGTATCAAGCTCATTCTAGAAGCCGAACGGCCGCTCGAAAAAACGGAGCTCAATCGTTATCGGGAATTGTTTCAACGGCGCCGAATGGGCGAACCTGTGGCCTATTTGCTCGGCGTTCGTGAATTTTACGGTCGCCCTTTTCGCGTCGATCGCCGCGTTTTGATTCCGCGCCCAGATACGGAAACACTCGTCGACGTCGCCCTCGAACGTACGCGTCATTTGGATTTGTCCGCGCGGGTGCTCGATTTGTGCACGGGTTCCGGATGTGTCGCCATTTCACTCGCCAAAGAACGCCCGACGACATGCGTCGTGGGCCTCGATATTTCGTCCGATGCTGTCGTTGTCGCGCGCGACAACATGGTGCGTCTCGGGGCCGTGAATTGTGCCATTGGCCAATCGGATCTTTTCGCGGCGCTTATTCCGTTGCGCCCGAAATTCGATTTGATTACGGCCAATCCGCCCTACATACCCGATGGCGAAATTCCAACACTCGATGTCGATATTCGCGGATTCGAGCCGCTTTTGGCTCTGGCGGGTGGCGGGGATGGTTTGTCAATCATGCAGCGCGTGGTTGCCGAAGCGCCGAAGTTCTTGGCCAAAGGTGGCGTGTTGGCCGTGGAAATGATGACGGGACAAGGACCTGATGTGGCTGCATTGTTTGAGCAAAGCGGCTTTACCGATGTCGTCATCAAAAAAGATTTGGGCGCGCGGGAGCGTGTCGTTTCTGGTGTTTGGCCCTGAAAATCGGCCCTAAAAACCAGGACAATTACTTCTTGTTGAGCGGGTACAAAGCAGTTCGCCATCCCAACACAAAAGCGCCACCACGCATGGACGAACTCCACATGTAATCGTAGCCCAAATAGGGCCCCATACTCAATTTGGGCCCAACACGCACGCCTTCATAAAATGCGCTGAAACCAACGGACGAGGTAAGTCCTCCATCGACGATAATGTTGCTGGTGTTTTCTTTGGGCGTCAAAATCCCCGTGCCAACGCCGGTTTCCAGTGCCAAACCCAATTCACGGAAGGCGCCACCAAGGGGAAAAAGTGGGAAGACTTCGGTGTGAAATCCGAACGTTCCGAGAAAGACGACGTGATTTCCGGCGCTAAGACCGAATGTCCCGATGGAACCACCAAAAACGAGAAAATCACGTAATGCAAATCCAGCCCAAGCGCGCGCTCCGTATCCGAAGCCGATACCAGAATCGGTATAGTTGCTGATCAAACCAATTTTTGTCGGATCATTGGGGAAACCCGCGGAACTGCCGAGTGTTGCGCCAATCGAGATACCCATGGCCAAAACGGTTCGTCGCTCGGCGGTAACTGGGCGCAGAACGGGATCGTCGGCTTTTTCGAGGCCACTCGTGCCGATCACGCGTACGCCGGCTTCCTCTTTCTTTTCAGCAGCTTGGGCATCCGTGGTGGCTCGCGCGCCGTCGGCTCGAGCACTCGACGTGATTACGAGGGACGCACCAGCTGCAAGCAAGGCAGCGGCTGGCACGAGAAGACTATTTGGGAAGCTAACAAGTACCATTCCGGGCCTTTCTTTAGTGCACGGATTGGCGAACGTCCAGACACGTTTTTGGTCATCGTGGTCCAAGTGGGCTATTGAAATCCATCCAGTCGCTTCAGCTCGCCAACGCAAACGAACATCTGCATCTCGGTAGCGACTTTGTGGACCGGTAGGCGCCGTTCGTTCGTTTCTTTTACCGCTTTGCCCCGATCGGAATGCTCCATTCGCGAATGGCTGCTGACTGACGAATGAACAGCTCGCGTCGGTTGTCGGCGTCGAGGACTCGAGGAGAGAAACTCGTGCGATTCGTATTCACGACAGAAACGCGCTCTCCCGCCAATGCAAGGGCTTCATAGAGCAAAGCATCGGCTACGGCCGGACACACTGTTGTGATGGTCTTGAACGCATCTTGCGAAATTTCGAGAACGGTAGATTCTTTGGTCGTGATGACGGAAACGGGTCGCAACGATTCTTCCCAAAGCGCGGCGAGACCCATGATGGCTCCTGGTTCGAGTCGGGCCAGTTCGTACGTGTCGGCGCCTTGGGTTTTGCTCATTTCGACTTCGCCTGAAATGAGCAAGAAACACGATTCTGCACGCGTGCCTTGCACGAATATCGATACCCCGGGAGAAACCGTCGTCAATTTGGCGAGAGCAACAGCGCGTTCGATGTCGCCATCGGGTAGTTTTTCGAACGAGGGTACGACGCGCAAATCGGCGACCCGAAACGGTACGAATTGCATGGTGCTGCGATTGGCACCGTAGTGGGGGAAGTCTCCGGTCCACAAAGATCGTCCTATGTCGCTCGCAAATGAAAGGAGTGCATTTCCCATAGCACGGATGGAAACAAATCGTTCTTCCGGGACGAGCGCCATGGCTTTGGTGACGAGTGCATCGAATGCAGGTGGCAAGGAGGGTCGGTGTATTGAGGGAGGTCGTGCCCCGCCACTCGCAATCATGCCAAGCAGTACGTTGATTGTTGCCCCTTCGTATGGCAAATGGCCCGTCGCGACCAGGTACAGCGTTACGCCAATGGCATATTGATCGCTCCGAGCATCAAAACGTGACATGCCGCCCGTAGCGACTTCCGGAGCGATGAATGCGGGTGTACCGATGATTTCCGAGGATGTCGTGATTGAATGCGCTCCACCCGTATCGATTTTTGAAATTCCAAAATCGAGAAGAACAGGGTGTTCTCGCGGGGTCTTACGCGCAATAAAAATATTCTCCGGCTTGATGTCCCGATGCAGAATTCCAGTTTCGTGTGCTGTTGCGAGGGCGGAAAGAATGGGGAGAAAGATGTCGGCAATACGCTCGAGAGGGAGCGCGATATGGTTGTTGGTCAGCGTCGACAAGTCCTGACCTTCGAGCAAGTCCATTGCGAGAAATGGCATGGATTGTTCTACGCCAATGTCGTGCACGGCAACGACGTGGGGATGAGCGAGTCGCGAGGCTGCGCGCGCTTCGATCACGAATCGTTGAACGATGTCGCTGCGTAATGAAAACCAGGGGTGCAGGATTTTCAGCGCGACGCGTTTTTGCAAATCCGTATGCAGAGCTTCGTAAACCGCCGCCATTCCACCGGTTCCGATTTGCCGCACAATCACGTAGCGACCAAATCTTTCGCCTGCGAGCAGCGTTTTCATCCCCTGCGATTCATTCAATTGCATAAACCTACCAAAGCGTGCTCATTCGCTCGATTTCCGTGTCGAGTTGCTTCTCGATGAGCCGAATGCGACGTAAAAGACTACGCAATGAAACGGTGGCCAAGGCTCGTGCTGCAGCCGGCACGTTTTGCCGCAATGCAATGAGCGCATCTTCGTTGAGTTCGAAAACGAGCGCCGGAGTTGTGGCGCGAAGAGTCACCGTGCGCGGAGAAGGGTCGAACAAGGAGGCTTCACCAATGACTTGACCCGGGCCGAAACGACGAGCCAGAAGCGCTCCGCTCGCTTTGGACGTGGCGCTCAAGGTGCCTTGTTCGATGAACAGCATGCTTGCTCCAGGATCACCTTCGTCGAACACAGTATTGCCAGGTGCGTATCCGCGCCCTTGAAAGCAGAGCGCCAACGCCTCGCGATCCTGGTCGGACAACGATTCGAGGAAAAGCAGAGGTTTGAGCAACTGCGGGTCGAGAAGCATTACGAACGGGCGATGGTAGCAAAGACATGCAGGAGAGGGAAGCTTCGTATTGACCTTGTCCGACGGCAAAAATGGCGTCAATAACGATCGATGGATCAACACGATCCTCGATCCAGCGAAATATCCGCAGACGATATCGTCCCTCATATCGCCTTATAGGTTTGACCAAACGCATCTGTACGACGTCGAATCGACGGGCGATCTACAATTTCCGAATACGTCCGACGACGAAATCACCGCGTGTGTGACGCCAGCAATGGCATGCATCATCGTCGCACGTGAACCATCCTTCCCACGTCGCTCCCTTTCCCCTACGCTGCGTCCATGTCCCGCATCGCGGTCGTCTTTCCTCCGATTCGCGTGTCGCGCGACTTCATCGACTATCCCTACTTCGCCGACGTGGGAGCCGTACAAGCTGCCGCGGTTCTGCGTGCAGCAGGTTTCGTCGTCGACCTCGTCGATGCCCTCGCCATGCCCGGCGCGATGCTGTCGCCCGAAGATGCGACGCACGTTTGTCTTGGCGCGTCCGTCGACGACGTGATCGCACGCGTCTCACCCAGCGCCGATGCCGTGCTCGTCGCCTACACACCCTTTCACCGCCCGCCGTCTCGCGATCCCCTGCTCGCGGAAATACTCGTACGAATTCGTAAGGTTTGTCCAGACCGTCCGATTGTCCTGGCTGACTTGTACCAAAGTGGTCAACACGTCGTCGATGCGCCTTCGTCCGACATCCTTGCCGCATATCCCGAAGTTTCGGCCCTCGTTCGTTATGAAGCCGAAGGCGAACTCGTCGCGCTCTTTGAACGGCTCACGCACGATGGCGCGCCGTCGAACGCTTTTGTCGTCGATGGTTTGGACCCCAAGCTTCTCGATGACCTGCCGCTGCCCGCCTGGGATCTGGTCGATATGCCCGCGTATTTCGCGTTTCATGCATCGGTCGTCGCGGGTCTTGGTCGTCCGTCCTGGGCTTTTCCGATCCATGGAGCGAGTGCTCCAGTCTTGACGAGTCGTGGTTGTCCGTATCGGTGTGTGCACTGTTCATCGAATCCCACGTCCCGGACAAACGGCGAGTTGGACAAACCCAAGACGCAACGTCGTTATTCGACGGCGTATTTGGATCGCCTCTTTGGAATGCTCCGCGAACGTGGTGTGCGACGCGTGTATTTGCTCGACGAACTGGTCAACGTAAATGAACGGCACTTCGATGCCGTGGTCGAGCTGCTCGAGAAACACGATTTGTCGTTCGAAATTCCGAACGGAGTTCGTGCAGATTACGTGCTGGAAAGGCATATCCGCGCGATGACGGGCCGCATGACGACGCTCAGCGTGAGTGCTGAAAGTGGTGTGCAACGCGTCGTCGATGAAGTCGTGGACAAACAGCTCGACCTGGGTGCCATTCTTTCCGTGGCGAACTTGGCAAAAGAGGCTGGGCTGCCGCTGCTCGTGCACTTCATGATTGGTTTGCCTGGAGAAACTCGGCAGGAGATCAACGCAACACTGGCGTTTGCCCTGCAACTTCACGAGGAACAGAACGTCATTCCGAGCGTGCAATTTGCGACGCCGTTGCCCGGAACGCGTCTTGGGGCAATGGCCTTGCGGCAAAAACGATCCTTGCCGGTCGTGTCGGATTGGGGACCTCGATTCCAACAAGAACCGACGATCGAAACCGATGCGTTTTCACTGGAGGAATTGCGTAAATTCAAGTGGACGTTCGATCAGCGCATCGCGGCGTCTGCGGGACCGAAAAAGGTGATCATGAACGTCACCTACAAATGCAACAATCGGTGCACGTTTTGTGCGACGGGTACGCGTACGCAATTCGATGGCAATCACGAACGACAACGCGAACTGCTCGTGAAATACCGTAAGCTCGGGGTCACGCTGCTCGATTTCGACGGTGGCGAACCGACGTTGAATCCCAATCTTTTGCGACTCGTGGCATTTGCCAAACGAATTGGTTACGAACGCGTCAACGTGACGACCAATGCACGCATGGCGAGTTATGGCGATTATGCAGAAAAACTCGTACATTCAGGCGTGACGTCGCTTCTGACCAGCATTCACGGTCCCGATGCGCAAACGCATGCGCAAAATGTCGGAGTCGCCGAAGCGTTCGATCAAACATGCGAAGGAGTGCGGAATTTCGTGCGTCTTGCGCCGAAAGGCGTGGAACTTGGCGCCAACATCACGATTACAAAATCGAATCACATGAAACTCGATGCCGTCACCGCGCTGATTTACGATCTTGGTTTACGTTGGTTCAATATTCAATTCTTGACGCCATTTGGTCGCGCAACGAATTCCGTTTGTCCAGATACGACGATTGCCGCGCAAGAAACCATGCGCGTCATCGACAAATGGAAAGATCGCATCAAGTTTCAAGTGATCAATTTGCCGTTTTGTTTTATGCCTGGCTACGAAGAATTCCTCATGGGCGACATGCTCAAACTCGAACGGCATATGCTTTTCGTGAACAACGAAGAAGTAAACTTGTTCGAATACTTGCGCGAGCGGCGGATCAAGAAACCCGTTTGCGAAACGTGTCCGCACGCAATCTTCTGCGGCGGCTTTTATGAATTGGATGACGTACCCGAACCAACGTGGCTGGTTCGTCCAGAAGATTTGGTTCGCCCAGTCGCTTCCGAAGTCCCGCGGCCGTATTAAAAGGGTTCTACGGCGACACCACGAGTTCTCCGAACAGTGCCGACGCGTAACGATCGTCCATGTCGATTCCGCCGCGTTGTGTTGCGTGATCAGTCGGATTGATTCCGCAATATTCGACGCTCGCCAGATGCCTCCACCGGCCCGCTCGTTCGGGTTCGTTCGGAAGAACCGGCGTCGTGCATGTGAAACACCCGATCGTGGGATATCCCATCGCATGAAGAGGATTGACGACAATGTGCGGATCGGACGCGATCATGGCATCGAGCGCTTCGCGTGACGTGTGCACGAGCGGATGGACACGCAACGCATTCAATTCCGTATCGATGTCGAACAACCGCGTCTTACTGCGAGCGCCGCCTTCTTCACGACGCAACGCACTCACCAGGACGTCATAACGTCCTTTTTGTTCGAGCAACGGTTCGCGTTTGCGCATCGAACAACATCGTTCTTGACCTTCGTGGGTCATGTACAAAAGGCCTTCTTCGGCTGTCTGCTGCGTGAAAGAACGAAACGGAAAACGCGTGATGATGCGCAAGTGCGTGTGCGTGCGAGCAAGTTCGTCGCGTGTAACGAGCGTTTCTCGATGCATGACGCCGGAGTCCACGAACAAAACGTCGAAGTCGAGCGCTTCGCGGTCGGCGAATCGGCAAAGCAGCGAGCCTGCGCGTTGCATGCCCGAGAGGATCGCGGCGCGCGGACCGAAGACTCGGTGAACGAAACGAAGGATTTCGATAGGTTCGGCGTTGGCGAACCGCTCGTTGAGGGCATCGAGGGCGTCCGTGGTGATGCGCATGGCGGACGTGCTAGCACATCTCAGGGCCCTGTTGGGGCTTGCTTCCCCGCATGGTGTCGCTTAAAGAGACGGCGCAATCATGCCAAGTTCACTCTCGGTAGGCCAAGCGTCGGGGCGGCTCGTCGACGACCTCGGACGAAAGCGTTTTCTTTTCGTGACGGGCAAAGGCGGCGTTGGAAAAACGACGTTTTCCGCGGCGCTGGCCATGGCCCTGGCACGTGAAGGCAAACGTGTGCTCGTGGCATTGTGCAATACGAAGGAACGTCTTTCGGCGGTCATGGGAACGAAACCCATTGGCGATGAACTCGTTTCTGTGGCCAATGGCGTATGGGCGGTCAACATTTCGCCGGAAAAAGCTTTATTCGAATACGGGGCGATGGTGCTCAAAGTGCGCGCCATTGCGCA
Organism: Polyangiaceae bacterium; assembly: GCA_031415295.1. GTDB lineage: Bacteria > Myxococcota_A > Polyangia > Polyangiales > Polyangiaceae > Polyangium. The sequence goes on from JANORL010001067.1 coordinate 13,928, forward strand.
TGCGGTATTCGACAACAAATACACGACCGCTTTTTTTCGCGCGGTGCCGGGTCTTTATGAATGGGCCATGCTCGGCAAAGCTTGGTTTCACACCACGGAATTGCTCGAAAATGGGAAACCCCGTTTCGACGTCGTGCTTCTCGATGCGCCCGCGACGGGACACGGCATTGACATGTTACGCGTTCCGAAAGTGATTCTCGACGTCGTTCCGCCAGGTGTCTTGCGGCGCGATGCGGAAGCCGCGTGGGCGATGTTTCGCGATCCGAAACTAAGCGGCGTCGTGGTCGTGACGTTGCCAGAAGAAATGCCCACGCAAGAAACGCTCGATCTCATACGAGCCATTCAACGAGAGTTGTCGCTGCCTGTGCTCAGTCTCGTCGTGAATGGTGTCCTTCCGCCACTTTTTTCGCCCGAGGAACGGGATCGTTTGGCGGAACAAACGGACCTGTTGACCATCGACGCGCCCGAGCGATCGCAGAACATGCCCGAATGTGCGCTCGTGGCGGGAGCTCGCCGCGCTGTGCGTGAAAAAGTGCAAGCGGAGAGTTTGGCACGATTGGCCAAAGAATCGACCGTGCCACGAATCATGTTACCGTACCTCTTCGACGAAGCGTCGACCGTCCAAGGTACGCGAATCCTCGCGGCATTGTTGTAAATGCCGGCGTCTAAATAAAAGAGCGCCTACTCTTACGAAAGGGGGGGGTATTTCGGAGCAGGCGCTCAGAGATTTCGCATTGCAAGCAATGAGCCAACAGTGGACTCAAGTTATTTCAAGGGGTTACGTCGAAATGTTCCAGGCGATGTTTCATCCATGCAAGGCTTGCACGTCGCGACATTGCATCATAGAGTCGGTAGCGTTCCGTCGTACTTTCTGAAATGATGCAACCGTGAGAGCATCTTTAACAACCTCAGCGCTTCTCCACAAAGCAAAAAGAGGAATTGTTTAAAAGGTGCAGAGAATGCAGCCTTGCAGGTCCCGGGAGCTTGTTGCGAGGTCGATCACGCAAACGCGTAATGTATTTCAGTTCATCGTGCGTCGAAGGAATGTGGCCATCTGTCCGCGCGTGACGAAGTTGGTTGGGCAATAAAGCTTTTTGACCGAATCACAACCGCTCGAAATGCCCGCCGTTCCGAGCGCATTGATGTTCGCTTCGTGGATCGAATCTTCATCGTCGACGAACACGTCGGTTTGCGATGCCGCGATTTTGAATGCTTTGACGAGAAAGGTCGCCATTTCAGCGCGCGTGACCTCTTTCGTCGGGCAAAATTCCGTGCCGTCGACATTGCAGCCACTCGTGATCCCTGCCGCAGCCACTGCATTGATGGCCGCTTCGTACGGCGAACCATTGTCGTCCGAAAATCGCTCGGGTCCGGCAGGAAGCTTCAATGCATTCGTGAGGAATGTGGCCATCTGCCCTCGAGTCACGAAATCGTTTGGGCAATAATTGCCGTTTCCGCAGCCACTGACGAGGCCTTTTTTGGCAAGCCAATCGATGTCGGATTGATACGGCGAGCTGCACGTGTCAGCAAAGGACGCCGAACATGCTGGTTCGTTCGGTTGTGCGTTGCACATGGCACCCACGGGAAACCCATTCGCAGGAGACTTGCGCATACGCGATTCCGTACCTGGTCCCCATGAGCCATCTTCGGCAATCTTGTCGCTCGAATTGTTGCGATTCCACAATTTCTGGAAGGCGAGTACGTCGAGTCCGCGATGATCGACAGCCCCAGCTCCGACGTAATCGAAATGCCACGGATCGCTGGAACCAAGCCACCGAAAGCCATTGGCTTCGAGTGTCGAACGCCAGGCCGAATATTCTTGAATGTCAATGGCCATTCCGGTTTCATGGTTGGACAAACCTGGTTTGGCCGCGAGCGAAATGCCGCATCGACCCGTTTGGTACCAATTGTAGAGCAAGTATTGTTGCGCTGCCGTACGGAGCATTGAATTGATCGACAGGGAACGGTTCGGATTGCTTTTCATGACCGCTTGAAGTTTGTCGCGGGCAGGTTTCTGAATGTTCAGAAAAACGTTCGTCCCTGCCGAACCATTCGATTCCAAGGTCAAGGACGCAAAAGCTCCCGGTGCAATACAATTGCTTTCTTCAATGATTTGTTGCGAAAGACCTTTGACACTCACGGTACCGCAAGACGTCGCCGCCGCATCGGCAACGGTGCCACCGGAAAAACCTTCGGCAAATTGTCCAACGTTCTCATCGTGAACATCGGGTTCGCCACCCAGTGGATCGAATGGATCTTCATTCGTCGCATCTGCCCCACAAGCAGCGAGCGCCACAACGGAAACGACCGGAACAAGATAACGCATCAGAAAGGTACGATTGGTTTGGTGCATGGTGTCAAGCGTCTAAGCAAATATCTTGCCAAAAGTAATGGACCCCTTTTCAGCCAATCGAATGGTGTCGCAAGTCATTGTGGTGCAATCGAGGTGGTACACGAATGATCCAGTTGGTCCAACTTCGACCGGGGTGGTACTTGACAATCGACGCGCGACTCGGCCTTATAAGCCGATGTCTTCCGTCAATCATTTGCTCCTCGATGGTCGCGCGTTGCTCGATGCCGATCGGCTCCTTCAAATGCGGATGGGCGATCGTCAGGCGAGTTTCGAGGTTGCATTTCGTGCAGCTCCTCCACATACGGCGTTTCTCGTCGTCGCCGGCGTCGAATCGGTGCTCGAAATGCTCGCGGCTCCGTTGATTGATCCGGACCGAGTTTCTGCCGCACAAGAACTCGTTGGTTTTTCTGATGATCTTGCAAATCGCCTCCGCGCTTTTGCACCGAACATCAGCGTCGACAGCGTTTCGGACGGCACCATCGTTTTTCCCGGCGCACCCGTAGCGGCAGTCGAAGGCCCCTTTATCGAAGCGTTGCTCACCGCATCCCTCGTGCGCGCTGTTTTGCGTCGCGCGACAGCCATTGCGACTCGAACGTGTCGCTTGCACATGGCTGCCGAAGGAGATCCCATCATTGATGGATCGAGTGCCCAAGTTGCGAGTTCCGAAGCTTCGTTACTCATTGCACGAGCTGCGGTGATTGGCGGTGCGAGTGCCACGACAAACGTGCTTGCGGCCATGACCTTTGGCATTCCATTTCGGGCAACATCCGGAATCGTGCTGGGTGTTTCGGGTTTGTCCGTTGAGATGACCGTGGACGGATGGGCGCCATCCGATGACGAAGAAATGCTCGACATTGGTACAGGCGACGATGAAGAAGCGGTGCTGCTCGAATCGAAGCGCCGTGGTCGTCGCGCTGGAGGATGGCTCGCGCGGGGCCTTGATGATGCCGCAATTCGCGCGTTGCCCACGCGTTGTGAACTCGTGGCGCTCGAGCAAGGTGATTCATGGGCAGCGCCACCCGTGGGGATGAGCGCCGAGGAAAAACCGCGACCGGGCCGAAAAGCCGTTGCGCGTTATTCCGATGGCGACGGGCGACTCATCGCGGATATCGTGCACTTGATGGTTGAGCGCATGCGATCGCCCAAAGAAATTGGCGCATCGACGCTTACCGTGCTCGCGAAACCGCGCTTTCGTGAAGGCAAACCGATCGAAGCAGCGGAACCGGCCAACGTGGGCCGCGAACGCGCCATCGCGACACGTGCTTCATTGCCCGAACGTGTGACGTATCTGCGCGAGCCAGCAGCGTATCGCGTGGAAGAATCTGCGGGAGTCGTGGCCCAACGTGGCGGAGCAGCACGCGCCAAAGAACGCCTCGCTTCACTCAACTCATGATGGTTGTTCAAAGCAACCAACGCACCGAAGCGAACTTCGGTTACCATGTTCGTCGAAGGAGCCGCTTGCATGCGTCCGTTGCGTATTAATTCATGGTTTCTCGCGCTTGCTACCTGTCTGGTCACCTCGTCGCTTTTCGCGGCTCCGCCGGAACCAGCGCCTGCACCGCCAGCTCCACTCGAGTCGAGTGGCAAGCAGCCAGATCCGGCCGAAGTGACACCAGCGGCAGCGCCGCCAGCTCCGCCGACAAACCCGCCGGTCATGCAGGTGCCTGCGCAGACGTTTCCACCATCACCACCTCCACCGCCGCATAAAATCGAAAAAGCGGAAGAAGAAGACGACGAAGCGCCTGAGCCGAAAGGTTGGGCCCAGGGTGACCATTTCGAGTTTACGATGGGTTTTTTGGCCGGACAACGGTCGTATTCGGATACGTCGTTCAAGTACGACGTCGAAGGTGGAACTGCTGAAGGTATTGGTGGCGGTGGACTCGTCACGCCCTTCGTCAAACCTCCTTTCGACAAGACAACGGTGCTCGGTTTGCGGTACGACGTGCGCCTCGTCATGAGTTTCATTCGCATGACAGTGGGATTCGATTTACCGTTTACTACGTACAAAGTCAGCGATTCGACGGGTATATACGATGTGAATGGCACGATGCGGCAAGTCACGGTGCAATCGTTGTCGGCCAAAGAATTGCGATTCGGGATTGGTGGAGAATATCCATTCAAGAAAGTCGCGATTTTTGCTGACCTGATTGGAGGCGTGCATTGGGTCGACACGGAATTGGCCATTGACGGATACAAGGCCAATTACGGCGCAACCAGTTTTGCATTTTCGGGTCGAGCGGGGGTACGAGCTTACGTGCGAAAATGGTTTTTCGCGACCGCTGCTGGTGAAGTTGGCTTGATTGGCGACTTGCGCTGGAACGCGGAAATCGGCGTCGGGTTTTCCGCGAAATAACAGGGTAACAACGCGGGTTCGTGAAGACGAACCCGCGACATTCGATGCGCCGGCCAAACGCCAGCGCATCCGCCATCAAGGCGAGATGTTGTAGATGAACACGAAGAAGCAGCCGAGAACCACGATGGCAATGCCGAGAAGCTTGGGCACGGTCCAGTCGTCGGTCGGTACGGGTTGCGTTGATTCGTTCGCCATGGTGTCTCCAGAAAAGATCGGACGGTAGGTTCGCCGAACGGCGCATTCGTGCCACCGAACGAGCAAGACGTCAACTCGACAGAAACGCTACTCCGAAGGCAAGTTCGACCGCGCGACAAGCACTGAAGATCGTGCACCACGGACCACTTTTTCCGCGACGCTTCCAAGTGCCAACCGAGCAAGTCCAGTGCGACCATGCGTCGCGACGACAACGAGGTCCGCTTCCATTTTTTCCGCCGTGTGGAGGATCATCGCAGCTGCATCACCTTCGACGACACGCGTCTCCGCCTTGATTCCCAGCCGTTCGGTGAGCCCCGCGAGTGCCGCTAACGCTCCCGCGCGCATTTGCTCGATGAGCTCGGGCGGAGGAATGATCGGCACGCCGCCAAAAGGCACGGTCAAACCCATCGCGGGCGAAGGCATCACGTTCAAGCAGAAAAGCACCGTGAGTTCCGACGAGTTTTTCCGGGCAACCTCGGCAGCGAGCGAAACAGCAGGTAACGATGGGTCGGAAAGATCGGTCGCGACCAGGATTTTTTTTGTTTTTTTGTACGGCCTGGCGACGAGCACTGGGCAGTGCGCATACCGAATGACGCGTTCGGCGATGCTGCCCAAGAGCAGTCGAACGATGCCGGAAAGACCTCGACTTGCCGTCACGACCAGCGTGGCTTTGACGTCTTCGGCTACGCGCAAAATGGCACCGTCCGCAGCACCGCTTTCGATACGGATTTCGAAGTCATCCGTTCGACCCGTGAGCGCTTTGATGCGATCTTCAACGGCAGCAGCCGCGCGACTTTCGGCGTGAATCACAGCTTCCATGTCCGCTTGCACGGCTTGTGGAAAAAGCGGTGAAGCGCGCAGGATTTCATGGACGATGTGACAAACGACGAGCTTGCTCCCAGCGTCCGCAAGTTCATGACCCGTGCGAATCGCTTCATCCGCAGAGTCGCTCAAATCGGTCGCTACCAACACCACATCATGCAGGGCCATACGGTCTCCTTGGACGCCACCTTAGAAGGTCTCGACGCATCGTTCAACGCAGTCCGTCAACATCGTGCGTATCCAGCGTTGGCAGGCGCGATCGAGCGGACAAACCCAGACGTCAGGGTCACGAACGTCGAGGTGTTTCGTCATCGAGTCGTTGATAACCACCATGCCAGTACACAAGCGGCTGGGCGTCTTCGCGCACGCCGGATGCGACGACCAAACCAATGAAGATGATGTGATCGCCAGCATCGATCGCCTGCTCGACGCGACAATCGAGCCAACCGAGGACACCGGGCAGGATGGGCGCACCCGTGACAGCTTTTTGTCCGATGGCGGAAAGTTTGTCCGAACGTTCTTCGTCGGTGCCTTTGCCGGCGAAGAGATCGGAGACGTCGCGTTGGTTTTCGGCGAGGATGTTGATGGCAAAAAAACCCGCGGGACCGACCATGGTACCCGAACGCGCGCGTTTGTCCGCGCAAAACAGGACAAGCGGTGGGTCGAGGGACACGGACGTAAACGAACTGGCGGTCATGCCAAAAAACGTGTCGTCATGGGTTGTCGTGACAAGCGTGACGCCGGAGGCGAACTGTCCAAGGACTTTGCGAAACGCGTTCGCTTCGATGGCCATGTGGCCACTGTAGGGTGGGTCGGGGCGATTGGGGAGGTGCTTTGCGTGGGTGGGTGTGTGCGGGATAAGCGAAGCGAGAAATTCCAAGGGACGGCTTGCCGCGCGCGTTTATATTTCTTACGCCGAATGAATCGTCATGAACAACCTAAGTCATTTGGATGGCGCCGGTACTTCTTCCCCCGTTTCGGGGTTCACGTCGGGCACGATGCGGCGGCTTTTCAAATATTGACCAATGGTTTCGTTCTGCCGCAAGATGGGCCCAATGAGCGTCGCGCGTCCATTGAGGTCCGTTGCATTGTCCGAAGGATATTTGGCCAAGGCCATTGCAATTGCTTGCAGCATGAGGGTTTGGCCCGTCGTACGCGCAGCTTTGACATCGGCAAACTTCAAGCCTGATGCAATGGGCGTATCGAGCAATTGGCGATACTTGATCAGGACTTTTTGCATACGATCGACGATTCGCGTCAACCCAAATGCCAAAACGACATCCGACCATACGGGCTTTTTTATTTCGTGGAGAATTTGTTCGACTTCCGCCGCTTCATCTGGATAACTCGCGTGGGTAATGGCTGCGACGCCAAGTGGAAAAAGCGTGTGCAACAATTGACCAACGGTTACGGTTCACGCGGGGGTCAATGGCGGGAAAAAGGGAAGGATTCATGGTGGAACGGGGGCAAGCGTTGTAACCGTGAAAAGTGGTTGGCACCTTTCCCAGCATCTTGAGCGCTAGCAAGTGGTTGGCACCTTTTCCCGTTTGTTTTGGTTTTGTGGCAGGTAGATGCCTATTGGTACCCAATCCCTCCACGACGTCGCTTGACGTATATGTATAGCCCCGCTTGCGCTACACCAACCCAGAATGCCATGTTGAGCGGCACGGCGGGCAAACCAAGCATCGCGTGAATGCCACCGCATGGCATTCTGACAGGCGTATTGCAATGTATGATGTTCCCGAGGGGCGCAGGTATTCCCAGAAAATGGACCTCCATAATTAATCCATTGGCCAGAGGTGGTAGGGAGTGTCTAATGGGCCAAGAGGCCCACGACATGACAATACCCGTGCATATGCCAAGAACGACGAATCGGCGGCGATATCTTTGCGCCTGCGGATACGTTTTGAGTTTTCGTTGACAAACCACGAGCGCCACAATGCCCGCGCAAGTGAGAGCGATGGCGGCAATGAAATTTAGCATGATTGGCGAAAGGAGATTGGCCATTGCTCAAACGCAGCTGTGACGTGGGGTGCTCACTCGCGATGAGGATGACGCCTTTGCTCCCCCAAAAGTGGTTGGCACCTTTTCGGCAGCACATACGTATACGTGCGACCACCGTAACCCGAATATGAATACGAATTACAAACCATATTTCGCCCTCAGCTCATTGACTGTAGTCGCGAGCCCAGGCATCCTCGCGGTAACGCAACGCAAATACGAAGCGGCAATTCTGTCAGCGCCCAAAGTGACCAGCGCGTCTATGAAACGTCGAACAATATTTGATGTTACATGACAGCAAGGCTCGATCTCAGATGCTGCAATCAAGCGAGCTTCTGCAGTGGCATTGTCGCCATCGCTTAGCGCAATCTCGGCTAAACGAAGCTGCGAAATCATCGACGCATGTCCTCCCTGTTCATATCCGCGCGCGTCTTCATCGATAGCCTCTTGAAAGACAATTTTTGCGTCTACGATACGCCGCGCCTTACATAACGCATTCGCCAAATAAATGAGTGCATCGGGAGGCGCAGGACGAAGCATTTGGCTGCCAAGATCAATGATGTCTGTCGTTCGGTCGAGCTGGTCGAGGATTCTCATGACCTCGACCGTCACCAGCTCACGATTTGATTCCGCGTCGGCGTTGAGTTCAGCCATTGCCTGGCGCAGGTACGAGACAGCGGTTGGTCCACTGTTCGAGTCCCATGAACTTGACAAGTCGTAATGCAATGGTATTGCGAAATATTTCCGCCATTGATGCTCCTGTTCTTGTGTACCAAAAATTGCAGGTATCCCTGTACTTACAATTACACCCAAGTTGAATAGAAGTATGCTTCTATGGTCAGTCGTTGCCAGGTGGTGAACCAACCGTCGTTCAAGTATCCGGCGCAACGCCGGTCGCATGATGAGCAAACGCCTGCCAATCAGACTGATCTCTAGGGAGTTCGGATGATATCGCGCTAGCTTCGCAAGGTGCCAAGCACATCGAGCAGCATCAGTTTCGACGGCCGCATACCAGTACACCGCATTCTCACGCAAATGTCGATCGTGTGGGCAACGTATCAAGCCTTCGAGGAAAGTAATCGGTGTTGGTCGATCAGTGTCGGACATAAATGCTACTAGTATAGTTTGCCTTGACATGCAAGGGTGCATTGGTTACGCACTAGACCGTTGAAGTTGGTACTGCAACATCGAATGCAATCAACAAACGTCTCCTCGTTCAGGCATCGATTGTGTGGTTCGCGAAAATTGCGAATTTTGGCCATGATATCTGTGATTTCTGTGACGATATCGACATCGCGAACTTTTTCGCGTATTGCATCTAACGCCAGGGCACCCGCGGCAATTGTTGCCGTGACCAAAGCTGCATCAGCCGCTGCCTCAATAGCAATCGCCACGCCACAAATGACAAGGACCGGAACGGCGAGTCCTCGTGGGTCCACATAATTCACCGGGTCATTGCCAACATACCCGTACAAATTCCCTTGCCCACCGGCCCAGAGAATCGGATCCTGTGCTGTCCACCGACCCGTAAACGCGTCATAATCCCTTGCGCCAAACCGCACGAGCTCCGTATCCGTATCGTACAGCCCCCCGGCAAACCCGAACGGCTGAAACCCTGGTGCGTTATCGCTCAGCACCCGACCGAATTCATCGTAGGTCATCGTTTGCGCTATCGCGCCCGTCGCCGTATTCACGACAAACCGCGGACTGCCCAGGTGATCCGTCACGATCCGGTACGTCGTCCCATTCTTGATCATGACGTCCGGCACATTCACATGCCGACCGTAAATGAATCGTGCCACCACGTTCCCCGAGCCATCCAATTCCGCAACAGGACGTAATGCATCCGCATACACGAAACCTTGCACCGGC
>JANORL010001068.1:0-4526 GCA_031415295.1 Polyangiaceae bacterium
TAACCTGTCCGTATCACTGAACCTTTTTCTTCATTCTTCTTCTGTAGCTGTACTTCTTCTGCTCGAAGCTCTCGTCACGTCCGGAAGTGGGTGGGTCCGTACTCGTGAGCAGACCCGGGTCAATTCTCGTGAGCGGTGAAGGCGAAGCGTGGAGCTTTGTCCATGCCGACCATTTGGGGTCCGTGGACGTCATTTCGAGTGAAGCGGGCGAAGAAATCGATCGGCGCAGCTTTGACGCGTGGGGCGCACCGCGCGATCCAAAATGGGGCGGTAATGGTCTGGCGTCCAGCAATGCGGTGACACGTCGTGGCTTCACGTGGCACGAAGGCGACGATGACGTAGGGCTCATCAATGCAAAGGGGCGCAGCTACGATCCGAAGATAGCGCGCTTTTTGCAGACGGATCCGATCATTTCCAATCCGCTCGACGCGCAAACGCACAATCCGTGGCCGACGTCGCAGCACCGAAGCGCTGGCCTTGCCAGGCTTGCCCTTTAGGACGTCGCGCTTCCCATCGAAGACGTTCTGCAGCAACGCGTTTGTGCCACATGACAAACATCTTGACGCCAGCTTCAGAAGCTCGGTAACATGCTGCTCCCTCGTACCAGTGATCAGGAGCATCCATGCAAACCCCGACAATGAAAACGCCCGTGTCCAAATGCCTGGAACTTGCGACGTATTCCATCCGAATGTTTGGTAAATTCTCTACGAATATCGTCCTTACAGGCCTCGCCGCAGAAATGAGCGCGGCCAAGACGAACATCGCCACGGCGCAACAACAATACGAAACCGCAGTGAAAGAGGTTTTGCCGGCACGCGTCGATGTGAAATACGAAAACCATGCGTCCGATCGGCGCATTCGCCTGACCCAGCAAAAAGTCGAAATCGCGGACGGCAAAAAAGGTGGACGCATCGCCGGCTTGGTCTTCAAAGATGGCTCGACGCAAATCACCCGCTTGCTCGGTGATTCTCAAATCCAAGCCATGTCGGACCTCGAAGGATGCCTCGAATCAGCCGTGACCCTTTGGCCAGAAGCCGCAGACGAAAAAATCGACATTGCAAAACATCGCGAATCCTACGCGACAGCATTAAAATACCGTAAAGACCTCCGTCAAGCCGTGCGCGACAAGCGAGCCATGCGTAATGCCTCCAAAGAAGCATACATTACGAGATACGCCGCAATCACCAGTCGCGTCGAAGCCGAGTTTCCGCGCGACAGCGCCATGCAGGATCTCTTTTTCGATGAAGTGCGCTCCAAATCGGCACTCGCCGAAGCAGACGAAGACAGCAACGACGTCCCTGCTGACGACGAAAACACGGGCGATACGAACAAGGGTTGACGCAAAACCGCGGCAAACTCATGCGCTTCGTGGTTCTTTCGGCGCAAAAACCCTCGCCATCTTTGCGGCACGTCATTTACAGACGCGCAAAACACCCCGCCCGCAGTTGGCCAACCGTGTTGCCCACGTGCAAACGTAGTGCCGAATCCGCTGCACGACGTTTGCACATGTGCAAACGTGTTCACACACAATCGAACTCGTTGTTTGCAGTCGTGTAAATCGTCTCGCCTGATCTGCGCCAAGTCATTTACACGCGTGCAAATGTAGTGCAGGAAGCCAAGACGGTCATTTTTCGTCGACGCAAATGCCTCGCGCCTCACCCCCCCAATCCCTCTCTCCAACTTCACTTCGGTGAGAGGGGGAGCCGGAAAAAACCAGGCTCTTTTCCCCCTCTCCACGCAGCGGCGAAGCCGCGGAGTTGGAGAGGGGGTTAGGGGGTGAGGCGCTAGAGTGAGGGGGCCGGGGGTGAGGCAAATCCACTTATTCGTCGTCGCTCGACTTCTTCTTCTTCTTTTTCTTCTTCGGCTTCGGCTTCGGCTCTTCTTCTTCCTCTTCGTCATCTTGTGCCGCAGGCGCCACCGATCCGCCACCGATCGATTTATTGTATTTCTTCGCGACGGCATTGGCTCGGACAGCATCGTCAATGGGATGCTCGCGTTTGACCTTGGCAATGCCAATCCAAGTCAACATGCCCCCTACCCCCGCGGTGAGCATGCCAGCATATCCCACGTAAAATACTGGCGACAACCCGTTCGAAGAGGAATTGCTCGACGAGAGAGCATTCCCGAGGATAAATCCTCCAAGCGCCGCGGCTCCGCCACCAATCAACAGACCCAGCCCCACCTTGTTCATCGTCATGCCGGATTGCCGCGAAGCCGCAATCTCTTTCGCTGAATCGATGTCCCCGCCAATGCGAAAGAAATCCTGATCGTCGATGGGAGTATCGCCCTGAAAAACCTGCCATCGCTGAACATCGTACGAACCCGTACGGTTCTCGTACACTTCGGAAGTACCGACAGAACGACCCGACGAGTCGCGATGGACAACTTCGCCGACCTTCGCCTGCGTGGTGTATGTGTGGGTTTCCGTGCGCATCTCGACGTTGAGCGGCTCGCCCGTCGCTTCAGCGCCAGTCTTTGGAAGATGCGCGCATCCCCAAACAGTTGAAACGAGAACACCAGCAACGACAAGCTTTGTGCGGGAAACACGGGAAACGCGAAGAGAGGGAGTCGACGGCATGATTCCTCCGAATGATGTACCCGGAAGAAGAGCCGAGTCGGTGCTGGTTGTCAACGCGTTTGTTCACGCAAACGCACGGGTTTCGTGCGTCTACGTCGCCAGGGCGGCCCGAATGGTCTCTTCGAAGTAACGAACAGCGAGCCCAACGGTACGCCGTTCACTATCGGGTCGCGGACGTAGACATGGAGCAACTTCCATAACGTCGCCGGCAATGATTCCTACTTCGCGGCCAAGACGTCGAATGAGTTCGACAACGAAATCGGGTTCGAGACCTCCTGGTTCAGGCGTACCGGTTGCATCGGCCCAGGATTCATCGGTGGCATCGATATCATTCGAAAAATAGACACCCGTGACTTGGCGTTCCCGTAAATGAGCAATGATCGCATCGAGCGCACCATTTGGATCGCGCAAACATTCATTTGCCCAGAATTGACGCACCCCAAGACTCGATTCCCAATGCCCTCGATCATGACGAGTTGCCCGAATACCCACCTGCACGAGTCGTCCATCACGACCCAGCAGTTCATTGGCATGATAGGACCATGTCGCAAAACATATTTTGACGCCCAAACGTTCTGACATGAGATCAGTATGGGCGTCGGGTTGGACGATTCCCCAGCGATCCTGTCGATGACGAGACAAGGCCCACGCGACGGGCCAGGCGGTGGAATGATCGCCGCCAATCACGAACGGACGAATACGCGGATTGATTTGAAACACGAGATCGAGCGCTCGTTCGGCAATGGACAACGGCGAAACGGGCAACGTCGCGCGTACGTCAGGAACAACCGAAGGATAAATCGCTTGGCGGGACGCACTCTTTTGGGCGTCGTTCAACATATCGTCGTGAAGAAGTTGCGGTACGACAAACACGTCTCCCATGTCGACAACACCGAGCGACGCCATGCGCTCGGGCCAATCGGGGAATTCTTCGAGAAGACGCGCGCGAATGGCTTGGGGACCGAGGTTCGCACCACGCATGAATCCCGCTCCAACATCGGAAGGAATTCCTAGAATGATTCCCCGTGCCGAACCGAGACGATCGATTGCTGCACGAAATGCAGCATCGACAGCGGCGTCGGAATCGACACGATAAAGCGCACGTTGGATGGCTAATTGCTGCGCGCGCCCGGTCGAAACCAAGTAAAGGCCACCAGCAGCAGGGCGCAGGATCAGGGCGAGTTCTTCGGCAGGAGTCATCGGGGCGGCAGCATAGCACCGCTCGCCCCGATGACGAAGTTCGACGTGTCAAAACGGATACGAGTCGGCCCCTTGCGGCCCCGTTCGATGCGCCGAACCAGCTGCGCGCTTGTTACGATTCGATCGTGCAGCAGGCGGCGCCGAGGGATGCTCTTCCATGATCATCGGCTGTGGTTCGTCCGGTATCGGCGTCATATCGACGGGAACGAAACTTTCCTCCGGCTCGCGCACAGACTCGCGCACAGACTCGCGCACCGATGGCGAAGTGTCCGGCGCCCGCGAGCCTGCGTTGGCAAAAACGATGTCCCGCGCATGAATTTCCGTACGATATCGTTTCGTCCCATCCTTGTCGTACGTCGATGTGCGCAGCGTTCCTTCGACAAGCAAACACGCACCTTTGCTCAGCACCCGCGAGAGCCCCTCAGCGCGCGATCCAAACATCACGATGCTATGCCATTCGGTTCGTTCCGTCAGTTCCCGATTACGATCGAGAAATGACTCATTCGTCGCCATGCGAAAATGCATCACGGCCGTGCCGCTCGATGTATATCGCACCTCCGGATCCGTGCCGAGGTTACCGAGAAGAAGAACCTTATTCATTCCGTCGCTCATTGTCGTGTCCCTTTTCTGCAATGCGTTTCTTTGCTAACTTACTCTGTTTTGTTGGCCGGTTGAGCGCTTCGCGCTCAACCTTAGTCAGGAAAAATGTCGACAAGCGCTGCGCGCTTTCGCCATTTTCCCTCTGCCC
>JANORL010001069.1:0-3631 GCA_031415295.1 Polyangiaceae bacterium
ATGGTTCGGGGCCAGATCCCTCCAATGGTCTCGGTGTGATGCGGGATGTGCTCGGTGGGGTCGCGGGAGCGTATGGGAATGACGTGGCCGAAACAGCGAAAGGTTTGGCGCTTCTCACGATATTCCCGCCAGGTTATTTTGCCTGGCAGGGGTACAACTTTTGGAGCGGAATAGGCCGGGGAGCATTGGACGGATACAAGCAGGATGGGGCTTTGGGCTTTCTTGCTTCGGGCGTCGATCAAGCGGGAACGCAAGTTTTGAGCATGTTTTTCCCGGTCGTCGATGCGTATGACGCAGTCAAAGGGACGGTTGACGCGGCGGAAAAAGGCGACTATGCGAAGGCGGGTGAGAATGGATATCACGCGGTCAAAGCGATTGCCCAGATTGCCGCGGTGGCGATCGGGGCGGGGATTGCGAGAGGTGGAGGTGGGAGAAACTCGCCAGCGATCAATACGCAAAAGCAAGCTGGGCACGTTCCAGGTACCCCACAATACCTGAACCGAATAAAGAGCGGTAAACTAACTTCGACATTTCTCAATGCAAAGCAGGGAGAGGCGGCGACGATGGCAGCTTGGAATAAAGGTACTCCCCTCGGAACGAATGGAACGATGCGCCTTCACGAGTTCGCGGAGCCGGTTGGAAGAGGTCCGACAGGAGGAGGCTACCAAACGCAAGTTCGAGCGTCAATTGACGCCAGAGGCGAGATTCACGGAAGTCCTTGGGGACCCGTTTTTCAGGGACCAATGTTGCCATGAGATACGTCTACACAGTATGGCTGACCAACGCTTTTCTTCCCAACGACGACCCGGATTATGAATGGCCAGCATGCTTCATGATCGACGGCATTACGGACGCGTCCGCTAAAGAATGGGGAGACCACTTGGCAAGACGATACACTGCAACGTACGGAGGAGACGTTATCAAGTCGGAGATTGAAGCCATTGAAGAGTCAGCGCTACCTGGTTTAGAAACATTACCGATCGTGTCGGAAGGGCATGAGGCATCCGACGAAGAAATTGGATGGTAAAACTGATATCCCGACCCGCACGCCCCGACGAGATTCCTGGAGGTGACTTGTGAACGTCTCTGTTCCGTACGGGCAATGGAAAGCAGTCAATCCGCCCGGCTTGTTCTCGTGGTTCGATTATGCGCACTGCGTTTTACGTGAAGGCCAAATCAGTTGCGATCTGGCCGTGGCATTTGCTCGACTCATATGGCCGCAATTCGTCAAGATTGACGGCTTGATATTTCTCGCAGAGCAATACTCAGAAGAAAAAGCCGCATCGCTTCGAGGACAGGGTATCATTGGGCGCGAGCTGGAGTATTGGATGAACCTATTTTCGGTGGATGGGTTCTTTGCAGATATCGACGGTTCAACACAAGAGCAAGAAGAGGATTTTGCAGAAACGCTTGTGCAAGCGTGGAGAGCAAAGCTTTTCAGCGACTTTGCCTCGCACGCGTTTACCGTGAATATCGTTCGGGATGACGACGTTGGCGATTTGTGCGTCGTTTTTACGCAAGAAGTCATTGCCACGGTATCTAACGCCTAACGAAACCAAGGTAATGCTACCGGCACAGGTGCCAGGTGCCATTGAAAATGGTGCCAGGCACTTTTTCCCTAGCAGACGCGTCAGGTCAGATTCACGGAACGTCGTGGGGGCCAATTTTTGAGGGACCGCTAACGCAATGAGGTTGTCGAGCAACTTGCGGGCGCGAGTGTTGGAGACTCTTGCCCTAATCGCCAGCGAGGATTCGCAACGCGAGTACCTAACAAAGAAATGTGCGAACCACTTTCCCCCCTTGCGCACCTGCTCGGAATTCGATAACGTCCTGTCTCTATGGCTACACAACCCATTGAATTGTCGCTCGAAGAACTCCAGATAAAACTCGGCAAACCCATTCCAGCCCTTGTCGAAGCAATCGGCGACGAGGAAACCCGTGAAGAATTCGTCGCGCTGGGCTCGCAAATCGCGAGTAGGCATATCCTATCCGACGCTCCGCGCATCTATGGCGTTGCCTACGCATTCCTTTCCACAGCAACCGTCGCGCAAAAGGAAACGATTGATGTCTCCCTGGATTTGCTTGCCGTCGGCGTCTTTCTCGCCCTCGAACTGCGCGCATTAAACGCCGGTACGCGCAAAGCAAACGACGGTGCCGATACGGACCGCTCGCAAGCGGAACGCGAAGCTGCCGCGGCGTTTACAGACGGACGCGCATTACGTACGCGCACCGTAAAACTCCTCAAAGGTATTGCCGGCCGCGGAGCAAACGACCGAAAGCGAGTGGACGATCAAACGGGAACCGCAGAAAATGCAGAATCGCTCGCGCAAGGGCTCGAGGCACAAGCCACATTGCTACGTGAATTCCTTGGGCATACGCAGGACAAGATTGCCGGGCGCGTTGCGCTATTTGGGGCAAACGAAACGCGGGCATTTAAACTCGAAAATGCCGCCAAACGCATTCGTGAGACCGCAAGCGCCGCAGACGCGAGATCCGTGTCTAAAGTGAGACAACTCGAGATTGATTTTCTGGACGGCGTCAACTTGCACGTTCTTGGCGAGCTGATTCATGCATTCGAGGCGGCTCACGATACGGACGCGAGCATTCCCCGGCTCGTGCCCATTGCAACGCGACGTTTGCTTGCACGACACAGCGCTCGCAATGGCTCGGAACCCGTTCCGGCACCCGCACCAATCGCACCGGTGGAAACCACGTAATCGCGTCGATAGGACAGCGGTTTGGACCGTTTACGGCGTTGGTTCGCTCAGCCATCCACTGCGGCTTGCTCGGTCTCCACCGCGGTTTGTTCACCCTCCCACCGCGGCTTGTTCATCCTCCAACTGTGGATTGGTCGGTCTCAGGGGCGGTTTGTTCATCCTCCCAGGGTGGCTTGCTCGGTCTCCAGACCGGTTTACTCACCCTTCCACGGTGGCTTGCTCAGTCTCGAGACCGGTTTGCTCACTCTTCCACGGTGGCTTGCGCAAACAACCGCGCACATCGCCAAGATTCAAGAACGAAGCACGAGCGCCGCGGCATCGTTTGCTTGGCGCACACAATCTGGAATGCCCACGCCGTCGAACGCGGCGCCGGCGAACCACAATCCCGGATGACGTTCGGCTCGCTGACGAATGCGCTTCACTTGATCGGCATGTCCAACGATGGGTTGCGCGTTGGCTTGTTCGTACCGAAAAACTCGCGTGAAAAGCGGCTCGCCTCGTACGTCGAGAAGACGCGCGAGTTCTTCACGACCAACCGTGACGAGCTCTTCGTCCGTCGATGCAAGTCGCGAAGGATCCCTAAAACCTCCAACGAATACGCGTACGAGCACGGAGCCTTCAGGCGCGCGACCTTTCCATTTGCTCGAGATGAACGTGGCCGCGAGGATGCGCCGCCGTTCGTCTTTCGGAATGATGACGCCGACCGCGTCGAGCGGATGCGGCACGGCTGATCGCGGATACGCGAGCACGATGGTGGCCGTCGACAAGTACGGAATGCGGCGCAACATGTCGCCGAGTTCGACGTCGAAACGACCGCACACAGAAGCGGCAACATGCGCAGGTGTGGCCATCACGATGCCGTCGACTGCAAGCGTTTCTTCCGCGCTGTTTGTCGATGCAAACCGTAACGTCCA
>JANORL010001070.1:0-2136 GCA_031415295.1 Polyangiaceae bacterium
GCATGCTCGATCCACGGAACACGTCCCGCATAAGCCTCCTCCTCCAACTCCGGCTCGCCATCATTCACCCAATCACCAAGCAATGGATGCGTGAGCGTCAGGGTTTGGAATGTCAAAACCGCAAACGACCATGCATCAGACATCGGCGTTGCAAAACGTTGTCCGCCAATGATTTCCGGCGCCCCATAACCCGGCGTATAAATAGCGCCGTCCACTTGCCCCTCATAACGTAGATTGTCCAGGTCGATCAGCCACGCCTCCATTGCTTCGACCGGCGCCGAAACGAATACATTGGCCGGCGACACGTCCGCATACACCAGCCCTCGCGCGTGCAATCCCGCAAGCACTTCGCCCGCATGCGCCAGCACCCGTAATCGGCGACGAATTCCTCCCGTCCGAATGTACCACGAGGATAAACTTTCTTCTGTCGATGGTCGGATCAAAGAACGGATGGAGTCCATACCCGAAAGAAATTCCGCCACGTATCCCACATCGGGTGCACGCAACAATGACAACGGTCGCGCCACATGTAAGTCACGAAGATCCAATCGCTTCACAAACGCAAGTTGATCCTTGAGTTTCTCCCGATTGGTGCGTTTCGGAAAAACCTTCACCACTCGGCGCTCCCCCTGCGTGAGCCATACTTGCCCCTGGCCTCCTTCGCCCAAACATCGCCGGAGATGATGAACGGCCCCGTTTTCGTCGATAACTGTTTTCGTACTCATGGCTTCCATAAGACAATCAGCGTTTTGTCGTCGCGGTGATGCGGCACCGGCCATTTCCGGAGCGCTTCGGCCATTCGGCGATTGGGTGAAGAACTCGACGCCACTTCATCCATGATCCAAGCCACGAATGCTGCTCGACGTTCGGGAACCAGATCATCGGAAATACCATCGGTCGCCAGCAAGATTGCCGTGCCTGGTTCCATCGGGCCAAACTCCTGCATACTCCAATCTCGCAATGCATGAGGCGTGCCAAGCGCCATCGTCGTCGAAGCAAAACCTGTGCGTTCTGGCGTCGACGACGAAAAGGTGCCATCGGCGTGGCGCATTCCGATGATTCCGTCGCCAAGTTGCAAAAGCACCCCGGAGCCATCTGCTCGTAATGCACACACAAGGCACGTCGTCGAAGCGTCTTCCGGTTGCGTCGGTCCCAATTCTAGACGCCACAACACTTCAATGAGCCGAATCAGATCTTCGCCTTTGCCTTGCGGTGATCGGCTCCAATGCCTCCACGCCCGTCGTGATGCGGTCGCTGCCGCTCGCGCCCCAATACGTGCCGCGGGACGACTGCCCATACCGTCGCACACCACCGCAAGGGCGCCTGATACCGCAATACGCGCATACCAGGCGTCCTCATTGAGGCGTTTTTCCCGCACATGCGCGGGCCCACGCACCGAAGCTCCAACGACGCGCATTCTACAAGCCCCAATCCTCGTCTTCCGGAACCGGCGGAGCTGCATTGGGATTGGCGCTTCGCGAACGACTCGTCACGCTCATCGTCACGAACCTAAAAAACGTGCGAATCTTTCGAGCTTCGTCGGCTTTGAAAACGCGAGATTCACCATTGGCAAGAAACGCTTGAAGCACGTCGACATCGGCATCTGCACCAATCGCCATCGCCATCCGAAATGCTTTGCCCCCTCGTTCGCTTTTCAGCAGCGCGTCCAGCGGTCCTTGCCATTCATCGTTTGGTTGCCCATCCGAAACCAGCACGAGCGTCGGCCGATAGGCTCGACTCGGAATACGATCCTTATTTTCCGTCAGTTGCAATGCGGCGCTCAGTGCCTTCCCCATAGGCGTATTTCCGGACGCGGGCATATCGGTCCATGTCGCTTTGGTTGCCGGTCCGAGCGGCAAATGTTCACGCGCTTCGCCCGCGCCAAACGTGATCACAGTAACGTGAATTTCGGCCCGCAGATCGTCTTCGTCGCGAAACGTGTCGAGCATTTCGCGAAGGGCTTGGTTGAGCGCCTGGATTTTCCCATCGACGCTCATGCTGCCGCTGATATCGGCGAGCACGATAACGGGTAAAGGGCGCGCAGTCGATACGGTGAATTCTTTGAGCTTGTCCATGGTTTTTTCCTTTATGCAGTACGTTGCGAAAAAGTGCGGGTTCGAATGCCCCGCGGAGGAC
>JANORL010001071.1:0-14384 GCA_031415295.1 Polyangiaceae bacterium
TATCATTTACAAATCGACGAGCGGAGTCCGCAGTATGGTCTCACGGTTTTCCTCAAAAAAGGACCCCGCGCGACTCGAAAAGTTACGTGCCTGCCCGACTCAATTTCAAAGACACATTCCAGGTGAGGACTATCGGGTTCACGTGGTCGGTGACGCCGTGTTCGCGTCGCATATCATCACCACAGTAGATGATTATCGTTATGCGTCGAAGCAAAAAGGATCGACAATGATTGAGGCGGCGCGCTTGCCAGACGAGATCGCCGAGCGATGCGTCCGGACCGCCCATTCGATGCGGCTTTGGGTGGCAGGTATCGACCTCCGACGCACGCCCGAAGGAGAATGGTACTGCTTCGAGGTGAACCCTTCGCCGGGGTTTACGTTTTTTCAGGAATCTTCGGGATACGCAATCGACGACGCCATTGCGGAGCTGCTTGCATCGAAAGATGCGGCAAGTAAAGTGCCATGAATCGCGAGGTGAGCGGCGAATCGCAGGGTTCTTTTACGGATTCGAGCAACAAACTCACCGCGCTACGGCAGTCCGCCGATGCCTGGATCAGCTCGACGGACGGTAAAGCAATGTCACTGCTGGGCGTGGGTGGAGCCACGCTTGCGCTTGCGGGGATTCAAAGCACGCAAAGAACTGCGTCGTATCTGCCTTTTTTCCCGAGTCTTTGTTTCGCGCTTTTCTGCGCTCTTGGCGTTATGAGCTGCATCTCGTCCGTCTGTTGTTTGTGGCCTCGAACGGAACGAAAATCAGTGCTGCGCAAGAGGAGCGTCCAGCCGTTGCCCAATTCGCCGAGCGTATTTTGGGAGCTCGGCGACCTCGACGCGGAGAGCTTCGCAGTAAACGCCGTCTACGTGACCGAGGAGATAGTGCGAAGGGACATGCTCGAACAGGCCATGATTGCCACGTGGATTGCGAAGCAAAAATTATATTATCTCAAAATCACGATCGTGCTTCTCATGGGTTCTCTCTTCGCGCTCTTCTTGTCCGTGCTCTCGTCATTTCTATACGCTTGAAACGTCGTGCGCGTAGAGCGTACCGGTGATGATACCAAACTCGTCAATTCAATGAATGTTTTCCCCACTTCGAATGGTCGATTTGACTTCGGAGGGCGTTATGATTTCCGGGATCGCGGGGACACAATGGATGGATCGATCCACGGCAACGTTTTTCTCCAGACGTCCGGCGGAATGGGCGGACTTGCCAAAGGTGGCCCTTCGACCGCGATATCGAGTTCAATGGCGGCGAGCGTCTCGCGACCGATCTTTCGTGCAGGCTCGACCGCGATTCGAGGTGACTCGTGTTTGTCGTCGTCCACATAGATTGCAGCGAGAGTCTCGCGCCCGAGTTTCGCGTCTGGGCTCACCGTAATCACCGGGGCGTCTTCATTCAGTGAATCCAGCTCAATCGCAGCGAGCGTCTCGCGCCCGAGTTTCGGGGCAATACCTACCGTGATCACTGGTGCAGTTCCCAATAATGTATCGAGATCAATGGCGGCAATCGTTTCGCGGCCGAGTGGCGCGTGCTTGCGCACTTCGATATGCGGTGTGGCATCGGGTGCGTCGGGAGGTGCCAAAAACGCTTCAATGATGGGCAGATGTTGCTCCAGGATTTCGCGCACCGAATTACGCCGGGCGCTCGTGGTCATGACGACGCAGACAATCCGTTCGGAGGCTGCGACGCCAAATCCAATATCGACGGGGCCGGGCCCGCCATATGGTACCAATTCGCTACGCAGCAAGCTGAGAAACCCGATATCACGTTTTCCGATAAGCAATTCCGCGGAAGACGCGAGACATTTTCGTCCACGTTCCGGCATGAGCTGAGGCGCATCGCGTGTCACGAGCGTGCCATCACGCGTGAGGGCAAAGGCGAATTCTGCGCTTGCCGCCTGGCGAAGGCGTTCTACAAGGTCGTCGAGGGTCGACATCTTTCCACTGTAGACGAAGGAGAAAAAGCAAACAAGGGATCAATGCTTCATTCGTGGGTGGAACCACAAGCTTTTTTTATTGCGCAAAAGCGCGAATATCTTCACAGGCCATTGGCGCAACGTTTCCTGTTCGTATACTTCTTTTGCCAGCCAAACGGGTGCAAAACTACCTTGGCTGCGAAATGGTCTCGACTCTTGAGGGACGAGCAGAGCAAGCAGCATGTGATGCCGAACGAGCAGCGCAGGAGGCAGAACGAACGACGCGGACCTGTTCGTCCTGAAATACGCTACTTCACATATTCGTAATATTTGTACGTTTTCACTTCACGGTCGTCGAGTCCGTTGGTGCCACCATTGATTCGTTTGGTCAATTCCAAGATGGCTGCGTCGTTGATCCCCTTGTCGCAAATGCTCCACAGGTGATTCTTCTCGAAAAAAAACATCGCCGATTCAAACGCGTAGTTTGTTGTCACCAAATCGGGACTCGTTAGGATTTCTGGCTTTTTGAGGTGATCGGCAAACGCTTTGTAGTTGTCTTTGCCCGTCAATTGAATCGCCCCGCGTCCTCGATACTTCCATCCATCGCCAGAAGCTTCGTTCCCGTTCCCCATACGCGAAGCATACACGCGATTGGCGATCCTATCGGGCTGACGGGCGTATTTCGCGGCGATGTCGTCGTCTGTGAAATATTTCCCGAATGTCTTACGCAGACCTTCCGCCTTATAATTGAGGTTCTCCGTAAATGCAGAAAACCCGCCCGATTCATGCGCCGCTTGCGCGAAGAAATGCACCGCGCGTACAGCCGACATTTTGTAATACGCCATTGCCGCTTTTAGCGTGCCCGCACCAAAAGATCCGTCTGCAGTGACGCCAATTTTTGCCTGCAAACCTTTGAGCCCCAGCAGTTTCACGGAAGACGAGTTTTGATTGCCAGTCGTCGCAGGGGTGCCCGTCGTGGTTGTCGGAGCCGGCGTGGTCGTCGTCGTTGCCGGAGCGCCCGTGGGCGGCGCATCGGCGAAATACATTTGCACCCAGTATTCCGCGCCATTCATCTTTTGCGCCGATGATCGATGCGACCGGTCAATAATGAGCGGCGCATAGGGCGGTTGCCAGAAATCTTCGATAATCAAATCGTCAAGGACCGTATCTTCGTCGAGAATTCGCAACGTAATCGGTCCCGTAAATGGCATAAGGTCCCGCAAAACCATTTTGAACGTATGCTTTTGCCCTTGTTCGAGTGCTACCGCGGCCGTCGTCAACTTCCGCTTGTTTGCCGTCAAATCGACGAATACTTCGTCCGCACAGAATGCACCGTCATCGGTATCGATGACGTGGACCGTCACATGCACCTCGCGTTTGCCGAGTTCTGTCTGCGCCGCCCAATGATTGGCGACTTGTTTCGGATCGTTCAGCACAGCGGCAATCTGCGCCGACTTCATTTTTGTATAATCCGGAGGTTTGGGAGGCTCTTCCGCTGACGCTTCGAACATGCACGTGATGCGGTAATGCGCCCCGTCGCCTTTGCCATCCACCACCAATCGATCGAACGGGGGGTTCCATTCGAATGTCGTAATGATGTCGTCGAGGCCCGGATCGTCTTCGAATACCTTGACCGTCAATCCTCCACTGAATGGCAAAATGGCCGCCAGCGGCACTTCGACGGTACCCGCTTCGCCATCCTCGAGTGATACCATCGTGCTCACGGCCGTACCCGCGGAACTCGTCACTTCCGCATAAATTTCGTCGCCGTCCCATTCTTGACTTTGGATCACTTGAAAATGAATGTTCGCATGGCGCCGTGCCAAAACACGAGTGAGCGCTTGATAAGCATCGCCCTTCGTTTTCGGCATTTCCGATATGAGTCTTTTCGTCGTCCAAGCGTCGTAATTGGGTAGTGGAGTCGCCACGGCAGGTTTTGGCCCCATCACGTCGATTTGAATGACTTGCGTCACCTTGGACGTCAGCGGTTGACCTTCGCCTTTGCTCGTCCCAGGATCGTTAATCACGTAGCCGCCTTGTTCATTACGTGCAACAATCACCACGTAATGCTCTTCGCGCACTTGCACGACTGTCGGCACGCCGCGCGCAAGCTGTTCGTCGATCAGGGGAAACAAATCCGCTTCCGTGTACTTCTTTCCCGGCGATTTTTCTTTCGAGACGCGCGCATCGATGGAAAGAACACGAATCGCCGGTCCAGTCATCGGTTTGTCGGACCATTTGCCTCCACCGTCTGGATCGCCTTGTTTCCAAGGTCGGTACTCGAAGGCTTTACCCCAATACACACAATTGCCGCTGTACCCACCCACTGCATCGAGGTACGCGTCGAGTTGTTTCGGATTCACGTCGCGCCCGTAATGCGCGAGCACCATCGAAATCGACGAAATCGCGCAACCGGCCTGTTTGATAGACTTTGTTCCCAGTTTGTCATTCAGCTTCAGCGCTGCCCACTTATCGTCGGCCTGGCAGAAGAATGGCACACCCGTAACCGCGCCTTGACCTTCGGGGACCGGCTCCGGATGTTCTTTCGGCGGCGACGTCTTCACGCCCGTATGCATGACTTCTTCGATAAACGTGATCGGATTGTAATGCCAAGACAACCGCGGCGGTAATTTCAGCCGTTCCACTTCTTTGTCCGTGTACCACGTGTACGGTTCGAGCCGTTCGCGCAAACCAAACGTCGTGAAGCGCCCTTTTAGTTTATCGAGCGCTGTATCGAGGTTCGCGCCCCATTCCGTCGTAAAGCGACAAGCAAATCGTCGAATCTTCGCGCCCTTGTCGGACTTGTAAAACCGCTGCAATTCGGACAACGTGAGCACATCATTAAAACCGATCAAATCCTGATCGACCATGTCGATGAGCTTTTTGCTGTCAATGGTAAAGTCTTCGTCCTTGTCTTCAATCGCTGCGAAGTGCGGAAATAGGTTCGCCTCGGAAAAAACTTCCAAATGCAACATCGGTACG
Organism: Polyangiaceae bacterium; assembly: GCA_031415295.1. Taxonomy (GTDB): domain Bacteria; phylum Myxococcota_A; class Polyangia; order Polyangiales; family Polyangiaceae; genus Polyangium. The sequence goes on from JANORL010001071.1 coordinate 4,896, forward strand.
CGGCTTCCAGGCGATCCATTCTCGCCTGCAATCCATAACATTTCGCCCGCTTTTACAGGACGACGCACGTCCACGAGTTCCGCGGCATCGAGTTTACTTACGAGCGTCGCGTCGAAATCACCGTCACTCACCGGCACGCCAGGCGCATTGTTGAGCAGGCGCAATGTCGTTCCACCCGCATCGACGCGGCCATCGGCTGTGCCCAACAGTTTCAGCTCGATCTGTTTTTCCTGGAATGCCATCAGGGCATTTTTCGTTTTTGTCCCGCAATCGCCATCGGCACCCGCCGTACCCAGGTCATACCCGTGTTTGATGAGCAATTTTTGAATGCTCTTCACATCACCTGCACGGTTTGTTGCGCCCGCGCCCACCGACGCCGTAATCGCCACGTCGCCCGGCTTATTTCCAGCGGCGCGCAACCATCGCACGCCCGCCAGCAGCGTATTGTCTTTCTTGATGGGTTGCGAATCCAAATGCATGTATAGCGAATAAAATGGGTAGATTTTCTTGTCGTCGAAAACATCGCCCTTTTGTGCAATCGCTTCGAGCGCTCGACCCGTTATGGCATGCCGCACGAGAATAAAATTGCGACTCCCGTACGCTTTCATCGCGTCCGCCGGTTTCGCCAAACGCGCGGCGACGATTTCCCCGTCCGCGATGGCCCGGACGACTTCTTTCGGTTTTACTCGGAAATGTACTCCGCCATGCCAAACCGTGTTTGCACCGAGCGGAAAATAGCCCCCAGCATGATCTTTTTCCGTGTGCTGATATGCCAGCGTCATCGATTCCGCCGTCGCTTGGATTCCTTTGCCGAGGTCCACGGGCAAACACATATCGCCCTTGACGTTGATATAGGTTTCCGTCGGTTTTTCCAAATTCGACGGCCCTGTAGGCGTCGTTTGTCCTTTGGTATCCTTCGTCTTTTCGTCTTTCGTCTCGATGATTTCAATCGCACCCGTGCCCGCCCCTGGTTTTGCACCGGATGCATCGCGCATGAGATGATAATGCAACGCTTGCGTCGCGACACTCACGCCAGTTATCCAACTCTGGTCTGCAGCGCCAAGCCAATTCTGTTTTGCGACATGAGTGAGGCACGTCGGCCATTTCTGCGTAAACGTTAGGGTGTACAAACCGTACGACATGTCGACCAAACACACCCACGCAAGAAACGGAATCTTATCCTTTTGGGCTTTCAGCTGCGCGGCATTGTTTGGAAATCCAAGGAGCAAGTCTTCAAATTTCTTGAGCGTTTCGACGCACCGCTTACGCGCGTCAACGACGTCCAAACGGCATTTCGTCACGCTCGCATACGAACTCGCCATAGGCGGATCCGATTTACTCTTGAATAGCTTCACGCAAGCCGCTTTGTCCGCATTCCGTTCCGCTGTCGTTGCGGCACGCGCACCTACTTTGAACGGCAATTCGTAAATCGATTGCGCATTTTCCCTGTCGATCATTGTCCCGATACCTACGGTCAAAAGCCCGACGGAATCGGCGTACATGTGCTCCAAGAGCCCTTCGTGCATTTCCACTGCGCGCACGATGATTTGGAGTCGTTTGTTTTGATCGGGAAAATCGCCTAGGCTTTTTCGCGCGTGCGGAGCGAGAACATCACGGAAAAGGGCGTGCACTTGCTTGCTCGCATAGGTCAAATGATTGTCATTGAACCCAGCGTTTTTTAGCTTCTTTTGAATCTCGGGGTACAGCGAAAAATGTTCGTACTTGTCGGGAGTTGTCGTGTCTTTTGGGGGATTCGACGGCGTTGCATTGTTGTTATTGGCGCCCGCGTTGTTGTTGGGCGGGGGATTGGACGATCCGCTGGAAGCGCCAGGGATCTGCCCCTTGATATCCGCGCCCAATTTTCCATCGAGATCAAGCGCTAATACTTTGCGGTAATCGAATACGGGGCACGTTTTCGTAGAAACTTCGTTATGCCCATGAAACGTAACTTTACCCGCGTATGCATCGTGAATGATGCGCGCCAATGCTCGCGTCGAACTAAATTGCGCTTCGGTGAATTTTTCGGCCACCTTGCCGTGTAGACAAATAGCAATGGATCCCGAGTTGTAGCCTTTTTGCGCAATCGGAATCTCCTCGAGGTTTCGCCCGTGAAGAACCGTTCCGTCTTTCTTTACGAAAAGATGATATCCGATCCCGTCCCAGCCCCTTTCCTTGTGCCAACTGTCGATTGTTTGGACGTTGTCGTGACTTGCGACATCGGAATCCGAGCAATGGAAGAAAACCTTGCTGACTTTTCGAGTTGGTTTGGTCCACGTGAACGTTTCGCCAAATTTTGCAAAACTTTTGGGCGCCTCGGTCGTCGTCGTTTCTTTTTTCGGCGTCGTGTCTTTCGGTTTCTCTTCTGCCGGTGCACCATCCAATTTGATCGGTTTCTTGTTATCGAGTGCCGCGGCATCCGTCACGAAGTACTCTTCGGCCATGTACGCGTCGCCCAGTTCGCGTACGTCCAAATGCACCCACGTGGGCGCGATGTTCGCCGGTTCGAGCGCTTTTTTTCCACTCGACCAGCCAATCGTGCAATTGCATTTGTCGACGGCGAGTTTCCGAATCTCGTTGCTTCGCGCCGTATCCGTCGATCCCGTCGCATCGGTATCGAGGTCGATCGCTTTTCCCATGTGATTGGTCGTCGATCGAGTCGTCGTCGTTTTCGTACCGTTACGCCAACCTTCGTTGTTGTACCAGCACCGGTACGCGCTGTTCACATTCAGGGTGTGCGGCGAATAAAATCGTAATGCGCGCACCGTGAACAACAACAAGCGATGCATGCCCGGGTATTCGTATTTATGATGGGATTCGGATAACGAGCCGCTGTATTGCTTGTGATATCGTTTTGCGCCCCAACCCGAACACTTGCCACAACCGCATTTTAGTTTGCCAAAATCAATCGGATACGCCACCATGAACTTGTCGATGGCTTCGTACGTCGACTTGTCGACTTTGCCCGTGGGCGAAGTCTTCATGTAATCTTTTTGGAATTGTTCGACCGACGCGCGCGTTCCCGCTCCAAAATCGCCATCCGGCACTTTGCCCGAAAACCCCGCCAACCGGATTTGTAACTCTTTGACATCCGGACCATTCGTGCCTTCTTCGAGGAAACGCTCGCCGTACTCCATGATTCACCCTCTTCCGAAGGCCGCATCAATGTCAGGGAAAAACACCGTCCCGCTGCCTTTCGGCACGCCTTCAACACGCGCTTTGCCGTTCGCATCGAGCATTCCCTCGAATACTTTGCGCCCGCGCATTTCCACACGATACCGCGTATTGCCAATTGGCTTCGGCGGATCGCCGTCGTCCACGAGCTCGATCTCGAGCCAATCTTCTTCGCCCGCCGTTTGCGAGTTTTTTGTGGCCATGTCCGTCACGGGATTCGTGAACTTGCGCTCCGTGTTTACAAATGCGAGCGGCGCGATCAGATCCACGATTGCCTTTGCGGCAGGCCTTGGTCCCGCTGCGATTTCCGCTGCCGCCGCAACGTAGGCATCCTTCACTTGCGGATCCGGTTTCGGTATGCCGCCTTGTGGATGCAGTTGCAATGCGAGCACCACGTTTGTCGTGTTGCGCATCTTGTTTGTCATGCCCGACTGATCGGCGGCCATCAAGATCAGTTCGCGACCCAGAGTCGTCGGGCGTTTTTCCCGACCGAACGTGGAGAAAAGAAGGTCCGTGAATTTGGCGACCAGCTTTAGGGTCGAGTCGACGATTTGATCCGATTCCGCTCGGGCAAGCTTCGGATACTCGGGCGGAATTTCCGGCGCCGGTTTCAAATCTCCCGCTTCGTTCTTCTGTTCCTTGATGACGATCGCGCCGTCGCCTTCGACGGTAAAACCTTCGAGTTCAACATCGGCAGGACGCACGAAGACGAGTGACAACGATCCACGCACGTAGCGTTCGGCCAGTTGCTCCAGCACAACCTCGTCGCGCATGCGAAATATCGCCGACCGGGACAATTCCTCGGCGAGCAATCGTCGCAGCTCCAGCATCGTGCCGCGGTCCTCAGCGATGGAGCGGAGAAACGCGAGTATGCCGCGCCGGTCGAGGCGTCGCGGGCGTCCCAGCAAGACGTGACCAAAGCCCGTCGTTTCGGCGCTCATTGGCAAAAGAATCCCTGTGCGGCTGAATCATGCCATCACGCTCTGGTCGACGTGTCAATGCATGCTGTCGCTCTTGCGTGACGAGCAAAATACCTTGTACGCTGCGTAGAGCTTTCATGCCGTATCCGCAAGACAGCCTCGGCGTCGGGATATCGACGCCGTTCGGTGCAGACGCCGTCTTGCTCGTCGATTTGCACGGGGAAGAACGCATCTCGGGACTATTTCGGTTCGAAGTCGAACTGGTCTCGCCTGAAAAAGCGCTCGACTTCAAAGCGATCGTGGGCAAGGGCGTGACGATCACGTTGCGGGGTATGGCCAAGGAAAACCCGCGCTACATCCACGGAATCTGCACGCGGTTCATGCAAGCCGGACGCGTGGGTAAACAAACGCGGTACCGGGCCGAATTGAGTCCATGGCTTTGGCTCCTCGGAAAAACCGCCGATTGTCGAATTTTCCAAGAGAAAAGCACCCCCGACATCATCAAAGAGATCTTCAAAGATCTGGGTTTTTCTGCGGGGGAAAACTTCAAAGATTCGCTCAAGAGTACGTACACGAAGCGTCCTTATTGCGTGCAGTACCAAGAGACAGCGCTCGATTTCGTGTCGCGTCTCATGGAAAACGAGGGGATTTTCTACTACTTCACGCATGAAGACGGCAAACACGTGATGGTGTTGTCCGACGACAGTGCATCGGCTCCCAAGTGCCCCAAACTCGACAAGGCCCGGTATGTCGAACAGTTCTCGTCGTCCATCGATGAAGACGCAATCGTCGAGTGTACGGTGGAAGAAGAGATCGTGGCCGGGAAGTTTGCCACGACAGACTACAACTTCGAGATGCCCAGTACGTCGCTTCTCGCCGACGCTTCCGGTGCGTCGGGCAAACTCGAACTCTTCGATTACCCTGGTGGATATTCAGAAAAGGGCGATGGTAAAACCATCGCCAAGGTGCGGATCGAAGCGGAAGAAGTGTGCGCTCAACGTTTGTCGGGTACGTCGAATTGCCGAGCATTCACCGCAGGACACGTGTTTACGCTCGACGAACACGACCGCGACGATGCGAATACCGATTGGGTGCTCGTGTCCGTGGCGCATCGCGCGAGCCAAGAAGGCTACTCGAACACGTTCGAAGGTTTTCCCAAGAAAACGCCGTATCGGCCGCCGTGCATCACGCCCAAGCCGGCGATCTTTGGTACTCAAACGGCTGTCGTCGTTGGCAAGAGTGGCAACGAGCAATGGACGGACGAATACGGTCGGGTGAAAGTCCAGTTTCACTGGGATCGCAAAGGGAAAAAGGACGACAAGAGTTCGTGTTTCGTACGCGTGGCGCAAATGTGGGCGGGCAAGAGTTGGGGCGCGTGGTTTCTCCCGCGCATGGGTCAAGAAGTCGTCGTCAGTTTCATCGATGGTGACCCAGACAGACCCTTGGTGACTGGGAGTGTTTACAACGCCGAACAAACAGTTCCGTACGCATTACCCAGTCAACAAACGAAAAGCACGATCCTGAGCCGCTCGACGAAAGAAGGCGACGCGGGAAACGAACTTCGTTTCGAAGACAAAAAAGACAGCGAGGAGTTTTATGCGCATGCGCAGAAAGACATGCTGTTCGAAGTCGAGAACGATTGGACGATCAAGATCATTCACGACAACACCGTCAACGTGAAAAACGAGCGCAAGGTGACGATCGAAGAGGGCAATGAGTCGCTCACGGTCACCAAAGGCAATCGCACGATCAAGGTCGACAAGGGCGACGAGACGCACGAAGTGAAGGGCAAACGCACGCTCACGGTGCACAAAGACGAAGCGCACACGAGCAAAGCGAACCTCGATTTCAAGGTCACGAAAAACTACACGATCAAGGTCGATGGTGACTTGGTGATCGAAGCGAAGAGCGTGACGATCAAGGCGAAGCAAGCGTTCACGATGAAGGCGGGGACCGATTTCAAAGCTGAGTCTGGGACGGCGATGGATTTCAAGGCAGGCACGGATTTCAAAGCCAAGGGCGGGACAAACATGACGCTCGAAGGGGCCATCGCACTGAAGGCCAAAGGCGGAGCGCAAGCGGCGGTCGAAGGTGGTGGCATGCTGACGCTCAAGGGCGGTATGGTGAAGATCAACTGAGGCTGTTTATCAGGCTGCTACGCGTTGCGAATCGTCGGTCGGGCTTGCTCAGCGTACGATGTACGCTTCCGCAGCCCTCCCTAGCTTCACAACGCTCGCTGCGCCTGATAAACAGCCTCGAAGGCGGAGGAAACGCGTGCCTACCGAGCATGAAGAACGCGATGACGACGGCCGGCTGATCTCCCGCTTCCATATGGAAGAAGGGGTGCTGCACGGCGAGTTTGTCCAGTACGGCGAGACCGAAGAAAAGATCGCGCACCGGGCGACGTACAAGAACGGAAAACTTCACGGTTTGTCGTTGACGTACGACGAAACGGGGAGGGAAGTCGAACGGTCGGCGTTTGTCGACGGCGCGTTGCATGGCGAAACGAAGCTATGCGACGAGAACGGGAAGCTGTCGCAAGTGGTGACCTTTGCGAAGGGGCAGCAGCATGGGCCGACGCGGTTGTACGACGACGGCAAATTACGTACGGCGCTCATGTTTGAGAAGGGCAAACAGAACGGCCCGTTTGTCTCGTACGATGAGTTTGGCCAAGAGATCGTCAAGAGTTTCTACAAGAACGGTAAACTCGAAGGCGAGGCGCTGTTCCTCGATAGCAAGGGTAAACCAATTCGCAAAGCGACGTATCATGCGGACAAACTGCACGGCGAAGTGGTGGAATACCATTCGAATGGTGAAGTTCGCGAACGGTCGATATACGAGAATGGTCAGAAACAAGGTGAAGCGTTTTCGTTCAACGATATCGGCAAACTGCTCGCCAAAGCGATGTACCGCGATGGACAGCTTCGTGGTGAACCGATCGAATACGACGAGAATGGCGCAGTGAAAGTCAAGGAAGAGAAGAAGGGTTCTTTCTTCGACAAGGTCGTCAACAAGCTTTCAGGAGGTTGACCGTGGGCCAGCACGTTTGTATGGGCGCGATGATGAAATGCAGTTTTGGCGTGGCGCCGAGTACGCTGATGGTTCTTCCGGCCAATCGCACGATGACGGCGCCGGGGCCGCTGGCGAACATCATGGATGGCAAACCGATGCTGAACGTGCTTCCGTTTGGCATGTGCCAGAGTTTGGCCAATCCAATGGTCGCGGCAGCGACGGCGGCGGCATTGGGCGTATTGACGCCGATGCCTTGCATACCGAATACGCCCGCGCCGTGGATCGTTGGAGCACCAACCGTGTTATTGGGGAATATGCCGGCGCTCAACAACAGTTCGAAGCTGATGTGTATGTGGGCGGGCGTAATTCAGATATCGTTTGCCGGGCAGGCAACGGTTCAGGTGCCTTGAGCGAGGGGGTTGTCACAGTCGACGCCACGAAGCGAGTCGAGGAAAATCGTTTTACGGTTGCGCCGAAAGCTTCGCCTGAATGGCCCCAAAAGCCCCAACGAACATGCAGCACGAGCCGCCACGCAATCGTTCGCAGACTTTGATTTGCGCCCCAGGCTTTCTTCGCTCGCGACGATTCCTACGCTCGTGAGCCACGGTGCCGAAGATCCCGTTTCAGCCCCCAGTGCGCGCACGACCGCGGAATTGCTTGGTTCAAAAAGTGTGGCTATCGAGTTCGGGACACGCACCGTTTGTTGAGGTACCTGATCCTTTCTTCCCCCATCTCACGCGTTTTCTCGACGATAACTATCCTGTATGAACGCGCCAAACTCGCACCGAATGATATTTCGCGAGGACGTCAAACGCGCCATTCCTTTCTTGGCCATCGTTACGCTCGTTCACTTGCTGGTTGCGTGGCCAGGAGCAGGCGATCGCGGGATCATCGCCGAGGAAGTCCAGCCGTATCTGCACCACTATCCGAAGGTCTTGGACGTACGAGACGAACACGTCGCGTATTTGCCTCCAAACGACGATGAAGACCTTCGCCGTGCCGTCGACGCTCATCGTCCTGTTTCGCCACGATGGGTAGGGACAAACCAGTGGCCTGAAATCGCGTATCACGGGACAAACCGCCATTGGCCCGTCTTCGTTCGTGGTCATCAAACGGCGATTGGCACGTACTGGGGCATCGCACTCGGGCCGTTGCTTGGCGATGGCATCGCGGGCATACGTCGCGCGAACGTGCTCATGGGACTTGGCGCGTTGTTCCTCGTATGGATGCTTGGACGCCGCTGGAGTTTGTCGCGGACGTGGTCGACCGTTGCCGCGGTTGCTTGTGCCGTTTCTCCTGGTTTGTGGTTTTTCTGTCGAACGGGGTACGCATTCGAGCTGGCGAGTCGCGTGTGTTTGCTCGGAGTGCTCTTCTTGGCAGCTCCACTCGAGCCTTTGCGGACGCGACGAATCGCGCTCATTGGTGCGGTGTTTGCCCTGGCGATCCTTTGTCGTGCAACGATCGCCACCACACTCGCTCCGGCCTTGTTGCTCATGCTGTTTCACCCACGCCGTTGGTCTGGGCCGAAACCGTTTGTCGCGGTGATTGGAATGGGTGGCAGCATTCCCGTCGCATTGGCGCTTCTTGCTGTAGCGACGTTGCCGTTTGCCCAAGGAACGACGCCTGCTGCGGCACTTCCGATCGCGGATCTCGCCGAACGAACCCTCAACGTTCCTGCTTTTCTTGCTGTGCAGTTGGGCTTCATCGTCGATGCACGCGTCGTCTTGTCGCCGCTCGTGGAAGGTCGTCTGGACGCACCTCTCGGCGTTGTTCGGCCGTTGCTTGGCGCGCTCGTGACGATTGCCGCGCTCGTCCGTTTTTGGCGTGCTCGCGCGGGCGAAGCGGAACGAACCTACCTTTGTAGCCTCTTGGGAAATGCGCTTTTGGGTGCATGGCTCTACAAGAGTCCCAACGAATTTCAGCTTGGCATGGCGCTCGAACCTTTGTTTGTCCTGGCGCTTGTCCAACAAGCTTCTGCGTTTGCGCAGCACAAACGGTACGTCGTGTTTGGCGCCGCCGTGCTCCTCGCAGTACGTGCGTTTACGCTCGGTTCGTTGTGGACCAGCGAAACTCGTACGAACAATCCGATGCTTTCGGGCAAGGCGCAGCGCGCGCTGGTGGATCTGTTGCGCACTGAAAAGGTAGACGGAAACGAATTTGTTACGACCTCGTACGATCACGTCGGCGTGCTCGAGATGTGGACCAACGACACGATCCGACCAACCCATGCGTGGCGGATGCTCATCGCTGTGGGAGTACCGCAGGACAAACTCATCGCGCAGTGGAACCTCATTCTCGCTACCCGCCGTGTTTGTCGGGTCCTCATCACGCGTGCCCCGAGTTTGGTCGCGGGGCCGTTTACCGACCACGAAGCTGTTGCAGCAGC
>JANORL010001072.1:0-6116 GCA_031415295.1 Polyangiaceae bacterium
TAAAAATGGTTGACCCGAATGCGCGGAACTGGCAAATTCGGAAACATGCGTGTTTTTTCCTTTGCTCAAAAATCCCTCGTCCTGACCATCGCCATTTTCGCTCCCGCCGGGCACCTTGCCGGATGCGGTAGCGATCCCACCACAACTGGTGGCACTGGAGGCTCCGCCGGCTCGATGTCCAATTCGGGCGGTTCGACAAGTTCCATGGGGTCCGGCGGCAATGGAGGCGCCCCAGCCTCGTCCGTGGGTTGCCCGACCGGCATTACGAGCAGCGCCAACATCAAACAAGAATTGCCGCGAGCGGTCGTCGATACCACGTACGTACCGCCCAAAGGCACGGTGCATTCGGTAAAATCCGGCGAAGACTTACAAGCGGCCATCAATGCCGCAGCACCGGGCGACGTTGTTGAAATCGAGGCTGGAGCGACATTTTCAGGAACGTTAACCCTGCCCAACAAATCAGGAAACGAATGGATTACCATTCGTACGAGCACGCAGGACGCGAATCTGCCGCTCGAGGGAACACGCATCAGCCCCGCCGACGCTCCCAAACTGCCGAAATTGATTCTGCCCGCCGATACCGGTCCGGTCATTGCCTTCGCCCCCGGTGCGCATCATTATCGCTTGTTGGGCCTGGAATTAGCCCCAGCGCCCGGTGTTTACATTCACGCACTCATCGACGTCGGTGCAAGCGTTTCCACAATGGCAGACGTTCCGCATCACATCGTCATCGATCGATCGTATTTACACGGCGACGCTGTCGCAGGCACACGGCGCGGCATTGCTCTGGGCGGCAGCGACATCGGCGTCGTCGATTCTTATCTGGCTGACTTCAAAGAGGTGGGCGCAGATTCTCAAGCCATTGGCGGGTGGAATGGTCCCGGTCCGTATAAAATCGTCAACAATTACCTCGAAGGAGCAGGAGAAAATATTATGTTTGGCGGGGCACCGTCATCCCTGCCAAACAACATTCCGTCGGATATCGAAGTGTGTGGCAATCATTTCTACAAACCGCTCGCATGGAAAAATGAATCGTGGACCGTGAAAAACCTTTTCGAGATCAAAAACGCGCAGCGTGTTCTTTTCGCGGCCAACGTACTCGAAAACAGCTGGGCCGCTGCACAAGTTGGTTTCGCCGTGGTGCTCACGCCGCGTGGCGAAGGAGGTGCCGTGCCGGGGGTCGTCTACGATTTGACGTTCACCCTCAATCATATCGTGCATTCGGCGAGCGGTATCAACCTTGCCGGCAATGACGATAGCGGCCCCTCGGGTGGATCAAAACGGATCGTCATGACAAACAATCTGCTGGAAGACGTCAATCGGGCCACGTTTGGAGGAGACGGGCGCATTTTTCAAGTCATCACGCCCCAATTTGCCACGGAAGGACTCGAGATTACCCACAATACGGCATCGATCGCCGGCAATGCATTTCTCGTGATGGGTGACGCAGTGCCAGTCGCCTCGAATTTCATTTTCCGCGACAACCTCGTACCCCGTGGTGATTATGGAGCTTTTGGGTCGGGTCAAGGCGAAGGAACAAATGCGTTGGCATTTTTTGCTCCTGGAGCGATCTTTACAAACAATGCGATTTTCGGCGGAGGCGCTGCCGGTAGTTATCCGCCAGGGAACTTGTTTCCCGCAGATGTCGCTGCCGTGGGTTTCGTCGATTTTGCCGGCAGCGATTTTTCCCTCGCAATGGATAGTTCCCTGGCGAAAGCTGCAAGCGATGGCAAACCCGTGGGTGCAGACATCGCCGCATTACGCGCGGCCGTTGCCGGCGTCGCGAACTGACGGGCTCCACGAATCGAATCATTCTCGCGTCAATCGATGAATCAGCAGCGTCGCTCGTTTCGTGACGATGGGCAAGGACATAAGATCCACGGTTTCTAGAGGTCCGTGTGAACCGTCGCCCGACGGACCGAGCCCCGCTAGCGAAGCCACCCATAGCGCGAAAAACGAATTGTTCGCCGCGTCGCGTCATAAGTCATTCGCCCATGTGCATTTCCAAGGCAGGTTGCTGCGTGGACCCTGCAACCTTCTTTGGCAACACGTGTGCGCTGTGCTGCTCTCGTGTCTTCTGCGATAACATCTCGGTTACACCACATGCGTTTCAAATCTTCGCGGTTTTCTTGACGGCCGCTTCAGAGTCTGTGTATAGGATCTAGTTGCATGTTCGATCGATGGGGCTGGAAGCGGAAAGACCGTTCGGGCGGGTTCGTCGACAGCCCCTGGGAAGTAATGGCGCCACGCATGGCGATAGTCACAAAGGGTTAGTATGAATACGAAAAGTTTTCGTCGGACCGTGAGAAGAAACGCTCCTTATGCGTTGATTTCGTTTGGCATCGCGGCTGCCTGCATGGGCACCTCGATCAACGCGAACGCGCAAGCGACGATGTTATCCTGCCCAGTCGCAGGGGTGAATCTGAGCGATGGTCTAGCGCCGGACTTTCCGAGCCTCGATGACGATTCGATCTCGATTCCTGTCAACACTACGATATTCCCCGTCGGAATTCGTTTTGCAATGGGGCATAGCCTCAACCCGACAGCCAATACTCCCTGGCAAAATTTGCGTATCAACACCAATGGCAACGTTACGTTTGGTGCCGCGTTCACGACCTATGATCCGTCGGCGCTTCCGGGACTGAGTCAACCCACGATTGCGCCCTACTTTGGCGATTGGGATTTGCGCACCGCGGGCGCCCCTGGAATCGTCAACGGTGACACTGTCTTATGTGAAGACACCGTCAACAAACAATTGATGGTGACGTGGACAGACGTTCTGCACTATAACTCGACGAACTCGACCACCATCAACAAGGGAACGGTTCAGGTCATTCTTCGGGACGTTCCGAACCTCTGTCAGGGCCTTGGTGGGCTCGAAGTCGAATTCCGGTACGGTGTCATTCAGTGGCACGCGGGTACGGCCAGCAATGGACAATTGACGGGGCTTTGTTTGCCGGGCAATGCGTTGTGCCTTCCGGCCGTCGCAGGTTTCGACCTTGGCGATACTCTCACGGGTTTCCAAATTCCCAGTTCAGGGTCATTGACGGTGCACACGGATCTGCCCACAACATCGAACATTGGTATTCCCGGCGTGTGGAACTTCGTCATTCCTGCTGCGGGTGGTGGACTTCAGGTTTGTGGCGACGGTATCAAAGGCCCGTGTGAAGCTTGCGACGACGGCAATACGAACGACAACGACGCGTGTAAAAACGATTGTACCCTTGCCGGATGTGGCGACGGAATCGTTAATGTAGGTATCGAAGCGTGTGACGACGGTAATACGAGCAATACCGACGCGTGTTTGAATACCTGCCAGCTCGCCACATGTGGTGATGGATTCATCCGAACCGGCGTCGAAACATGCGATGACGGCAATATGGTCAATACCGACGCATGTCCGAGCACATGCCAGCCTGCTACGTGTGGCGACGGATTCGTTCGCACAGGCGTTGAAGCTTGCGACGACGGCAATATGAGCAACACCGACGCGTGTCTCAATACCTGCGCCGCTGCTTCTTGCGGTGATGGGTTTGTCCAAAATGGCGTCGAGGTATGCGACGACGCAAACATTAACAATACCGACGCGTGTCTCGATACATGCGCCGTTGCTTCTTGCGGTGATGGGTTTGTCCACATTGGCGTCGAAGCGTGCGACGATGAAAATACGACCAACACCGACACGTGCCTGACTACATGTGTAGACGCTTCGTGCGGCGACGGATTCGTCCAAGCTGGCGTCGAAGCGTGTGACGACGGCAATATGACCGATTCGGACGGGTGCAAAAACATCTGTGCTCTCGCCTCGTGCGGCGATGGTATCGTGCAAGCTGGCATCGAAGATTGCGACGACGGCAACATGACCGACACCGACAATTGCTTGAGTACCTGCCTCACACCATCGTGTGGTGACGGGTTTGTCCACGCCGGCCTGGAAGCGTGTGACGACGGAAATACGGACAACACCGACGCGTGTTTGAATGCGTGCGTCACCGCCACATGCGGCGATGGTGTCGTGCAAGCTGGCGTCGAACAATGCGACGACGCAAATACCGATGACACCGATGGCTGTTTGACCACGTGCGGAAGTTCCTCTTGCGGCGATGGGCTCATTCAAGCGGGTGTCGAAGATTGCGACGACGCAAATGCCGATAACACCGATGGCTGTTTGAATTCATGCGTCACCGCGACCTGCGGCGATGGCGTCGTTCAAGCGGGCGTCGAAGATTGCGACGACGCAAATGCCGACGACACCGACAACTGTTTGAAGTCGTGCGTCAATGCCGCTTGTGGCGATGGCATCGTGCAAGCAAATATCGAATCGTGCGACGACGGCAATGACAACGACAATGACACTTGTCTCAATTCGTGCGTTTCAGCCACGTGCGGTGACGGCGTCCTTCAGGCAGAAGCCGAAGTCTGCGACGACGGCAATAACGTAGAAGGAGATGGCTGCAATTCGAAGTGCGCACCAGAATCGGTCATCCTCGAGGGTGGAGCATGCGTGATCAACGACGATCGCACGTCTTCGAAGGCACCTGCATTCGGCGCTGGTTTGCTCGTGCTCCTCTTGGCGCGACGTCGTAAGACCCGCACACAACGCTAACTGCCCGCCCTGCAAACAATCGTCGCCTTCCAGGCAAAAGCGACATCGCTCGTAATCTCGCAAGGTTACAAGCGATGTCGCCTGACGATTTTCAACCCGCAATCACCCGATACCAAGCCCTGCCTGCCGCCCATTCCGTAAGCGCTTCCGATCACGGAAAGTAAAATCGCGACAAAAGTCCCGATGTTGCCGGCGCTCCGCATTTCGTCAAGACATAGGTGAAGGTTCCGCCAAGCGAAACAGCCATTCGACGAACGGACCCATTGGTGCATGTTTGCAAAATGTTTTCTCCTCCAAGCAAACCATGCGTGGCGACGCTGAATCGCCGCATGGTGCTGCCATTGGTAGCCATGAGCCGCGTGTTATCGGGGGAAAACACTGCCGCTGTCGGATAAAGTCCCGTCGTCCAAGTCCCGAATGTCGCGTTCAAATTGGCCGAATTGATGTCATGCAATTTGTAATCGATCGGGTTGGTCGCATTGCCTTGCGTGCATGAGAATGCCACGTGCAGACCATCAGGAGAAATGGCCAGATCGACGCCATTGTTGCCAGTATTTGCGCGGTTTTGCAAAAGCGTCAATGTTTGCAGCACCGGATCGAAACCGTACCGCTCGATTTTACTCGGACTGGCTCCTTCATCGGCGAGATAAAGCAGATTGGCTGTGCGATCGAAAGCAATCAAGCTACCACCATACGGAACAAGAAACGTCTTGATGACGGTCCCCGTCAACCCATTGACCAGTACGACGGGGCGATTGGGGAAACTAGTGACGTCACTTAGGGTTACGAAAACGAGGCCATTGTTACCTGTCGCAACACGCAGCCCCAGGCCCCCGAGAGGAATCGCCGTAACGACGCCGGACGCAAGGTGAACGCGAACGAGGTCGGTCATGGTGGCCATGGTGCTGAATACCGTGGCGTACGCGTTGTCCGTGGTAATGTCGTAGGTGATGTCGTACGGTTTGTCTGCAATGGAATAGGTGGTTCCGAGCGTTCCCGTCGCTCCACGAATTTCAAGTCGATTCAGGCTTTGGTTACCAACGAGGGTCTGGCCATTACAAAGCGGAACAATGGCTTCACTCGGACCAATGGTGGTCACGCCGGACATTATGCCCGTCGGGTCCATCGAACAGCCCCCGGCGCACATGAAAGAACCTGGCGAATTGACACAGATCTGGTTCGCGGCACAACCACCATTGTTCATCAAACATTCGTTGATGTCCGTGCACGTAATGCCGTCACCCGTATATCCCGCATTACACATGCACGTTCGCGAACCAGCCGTATTCATGCACATCGCATTCGCGCTGCATCCGCCATTGTTCATCAAACATTCGTTGATGTCCGTACAAAGGCTCGGAGCACCGACACACAAATAGCCAGCCTCCAGCATGCAATTTGCGTCGCAGCCATCGCCCGATTGCATATCGCCGTCGTCGCAGCCTTCACCATTATCAACCATACCGTCACCGCAAAAAGCCCCAGGCGCCCCGCCTTGACCGCTACTAGT
>JANORL010001073.1:0-3033 GCA_031415295.1 Polyangiaceae bacterium
CGTGATATTGCACCCACGCTTCCGCAGACATGCCGTCGGGCCGTCGGTACTCGTTGGGGAACGGAAAGCGGTAGATTTCGGGAGCGAACGGGCCAAACCCTTTTTTGAAAAGGTTGAACTTCGACGTCATGCCCATCGTGAGGTTTGTCCGGCCATGGTACGAGCCGTCGAAGACAACGATGCCTTGTCGTTTCGTAAATGCGCGGCTGATGTGCACGGCTGTCTCGAGCGCCTCGGCACCGCTGTTCATGAGCACGGTGCGCTTGGGGAAATCACCCGGTGCCACAGCATTGAGCCGTTCGCAAAGGGTCACGGCCGGTTCGTACGTAGCGACGATGGCGCACATGTGGATCAGCTTTTCAGCTTGTGCCTTGAGCGCTTCGACGACAGCTGCGGGTGTGTGGCCAATGGCAAGCACGCCGATGCCGCCTGCCATGTCGAGAAATTGGTTACCATCAACGTCCGTCACCACTGCGCCACGTGCCGAGGAAACGGCGATCGGCGTGAGTTTCGCGGCTCCTGGCGGCGATGCGGCTTCGCGACGAGCGACGATCGCGCGACTGCCCGGTCCGGGAATTTCGGTAAGAAGATGAATGGATTTTTCAGTGATACTCACGAGGAAACTCCTGTCGTTGCGGATTGGGATGGCCGCAGTCTAACATCGATGGTGTGGCCGGGCATAGGGGTTGTGCACGTTGGCGTGCCGTACGTCGCCATAATCAATCGTCCGCCAGTTTTTTCCGTGGCGAACGTCCGGTCAGCTTCGTGTAGATTTGATACCCCACCCAGCGTAAAGGTTCGGGCGGAATGCCATCGAGCCTGCGTTGATAAAAAGGCAAATCGCTCCAAGGCTCGTGGTTGTCCGAATACAAGTCGCAAATGACTTGCCCAGCCAAATTCGCCAATACCACCCCATGCCCGCTGTATCCCAAACCGTGGTAAACGTTCTTGTATCGGCCCGTCACGCCAATGCTGCACACGCGCGTCATCGTAATGCCCAACGTCCCCGTCCAGCGCTGCGCGATACGCACATCAGCCGCGTCCGGGAAATACTTTTTCAAGATTCCATGCACGAAATCGAATTGCTTCGAAGCGTCCATCGGGAATGCCGTTCGTCCGCCATAGACATACGAGTATGCGCCATTGCCACCGCCACCAATCAACAAACGCCCATCGGCAGACATGCTCGTGTACGCAATACGGTCCATGTCGTCACAGAATCCCGCCGTATCTCCCCAGCCGAGTTCACGCCAACGATCGAGCGGCAATGGTTCAGTCGCAATCACGTGTGAATGAAGGGGGAAAACACCATATTTGAAATAACCGAGCCGCCCTGTGTACCCATTCGTCGCCAAGACCATCGCCGGAGCTCGCACCGACCCCGAAGGCGTCCGCACCACGTGCATTTGGCCCTCTTCGATAGCCACGACCGGACTATTTTCATGAATGCGCACGCCATATCCCGTGACAATCGGTGTCAACCCTCGCAACAAATCGAGCCCGTGCAATTGGCCCGTGCCAGGATCCAGCACCGCACCCACGACCCCCCGCGCTCGCATTCGCGCGTCGAGGTCCGTACCGGACAAATACTTCACCGGAATTCCCCACGATGAAAGCCGCTCCGCACTCGCATGCGCTTCTTCCGCACGTTGCGCATTCGTGAACGCGTCCATGCAGCCAATCCGATTGAAACGCACGTCGAGCTTGTGTTCGTCGATCACTTTGGCGATCCAATCGAGACCCGCACGGGTCGCGCCATATACACGTTTTGTACGCTCGGGGGTTTCTGCATGCACGCCGTTGATCCAATTGAGCGCCATGCCGCCACTTCGTCCCGACGCACCGTTACCCACTCGTTTGGCTTCCAGAACAACCACATGCCGGTCCGGAAAACGCCGCGCCACATGATACGCCGTCGACATCCCCGTAAACCCGGCACCAATGATCACCATATCGGCCGTCACATCGCCTTGCAAACTAGGCAATTCCGGCGCAGGTGCGGCAGTGGCTGCCCACACCGACTTGTTTTCATCAAGGTCGCGGACTGGATCGAAAATGACGCGCGGCATGACGCGAGAGCATACCAGGTTCCTGGATCAAGCATAGACTCAGATCTGCTACGTTGCGCCAAACACCCTGCCCCAACGACCGACATTCCATAGGAGCCTGGACCTTGACCTCCATCGCCCATCCGTCCACCATCGAAGTCACGATCCACGTCGCAACACGGGCGGATCGTGAGGATGTCCTGCGGTTGTTGGCCCTCCAATTTGCCGAGCACGACATTTTTCTCGAGACAGCTCGTTTGGAATACGTCGTCGATGGACAACTCGATACGCCACGCAACGGACGTATGTTGGTGGCTCGCTTGGAGGGCCGAGTCGTAGGCATCGCGGCGCTCTCGTTTCTTTGGACGCTCGAACATGGAGGCATGTCGTGCTGGCTTGACGAACTCTATGTCGAGCCTGCTTTACGATCGCACCGGATTGGAACCAAACTCCTCCACGCTGCGATCGAATGCGCAGCGAAAGATGGTTGTGTTGCAATGGACCTCGAGGTCGAAGCGAGTCATTCACGCGCGGCCAACCTTTATCAGCGCGAAGGATTCACGGCGCATGCACGCTCGCGGTTCGTGCGGATGTTGCCCTAACTTCGCCCGAGATCCACCGCGGCGAAAACACTTGCATCGCGAGAGACAAACTCGGCATGTCGGATCGATCAAACGGACAGGCACACCTTCGACCATCGACGCAAGAACTTTCGACATCGCTGAAAGCGCGGCATATGCACGACAAAAACGATCTCCCCACGGTTTCTCACATCAAAACACGCCGTAGGTTTGGCGGGCTCTCGTGCACATGCAGTGTCGATGGGTACGATGGCGAAAACGCTAGCCAACGCGGATACCTCGAAGATAGACTCGCGCCTCCAATCGCTACTCCATCACGGAGCATTCGATGAACTTGAAGAGGCTGTCGGGGATGAGGCTCGTCAACATGCTCCTAGGGAGCTGGACGGGATTTGTACTCCTCT
>JANORL010001074.1:0-10509 GCA_031415295.1 Polyangiaceae bacterium
GTTCAAATCCGAAAACATGTTTTCTTTGGCAATACGCATGATACCGGTCAAAACGCCCTTGAACAAGGACGAATTGTCCTTGAGGCACGCCGACAAGAACGTCTTGTAAAACGCTACCATTTCGTCGTAATAGCCTTCGATATATGCCGTGTGTAACGGCGTGTCGTATTCGTCGATAAGCAGTACGATGCGTTGTTTGTGGTATTCGTGCAGCGCTTGCGACAACCATTTGAAAGAAAATTGCAGTTCGTCGTTCGTGACATTGTCGTCGAGCAACCGGCGGACTTTATTCGCTGTGGTATCGTTGATCTTTCCCGGCTCGATCAATACTCGATGTTCATTGGCCGCCATCATGATCTGATCGCGAATGGCCGTCATCGCCGCGCCGAACGTTTTGCCCTTGGCGTCCTTGAACGATACCGTCACCACCGGATATTTTTGGTAATGGGCCATGGCGTGATTGTCGCGCGCCACTTCGAGATCGTTGAAGAGATGCGTCAAGTCTTCAGGGCTTTTGCGAAGAAAGTGCCCGAGCATCGACATGTTGGTCGTTTTGCCGAACCGACGCGGGCGTGGAAGAAGGAGCACCTTGGAACTTTCAGCAAGAACTTCCGAGATGAAACCGGACTTATCGACAAAGTCCGAGCCCGATTCCCGCAAGGAACGAAAGTCGGACTCACCGATGCCCGTGATGAACTTCTTCATGCCGTCGGGTGTTACTCGCTTCGAGAACCCGAGTCAAGCAGGTGGATGCGTCGAAATATTTCGCTGGTGACCGGCCGTTCGGACCGCTGGTGACCGAAGGTGAGAGAAGAGGCTGTGCGGAGAGGGAAACCTATCGGGCGTTACCGCGGTTGTTTTGGATTACAGAGGCGTATGGCGCGCAAGCCGAATGCGAGGAGGCAGAGTGAACTGTGCGAGGCGGTTGTCGAGGAGGATCCGGTATTGCGGCAATCCTACGGCAACCGAATGGTGAAGTCAGCAATGAAGCCAGCAACAAAGGATAGCGTATCGACGACACCATTCGCAGGGGTGTAAAAGTTTGTCCATGAGACGTAAGGGGTAATGGCCAAGAAATTGAGTTCGGGGCCTGCGCTGTAACCGGCTGTCAGGCCCAAAGGAATGGACGCAGTTTTTTGGGAATCGCGCACATCCGCGATAAAAAGAGCGCTCGTGGAACCGCAATGAATACCGTCCGTAATTTGGAGATAAACGCTGACGGGGAGGCGTAAACCAAAATGAGGATCCGCAGTGGTATATAGTGACAACTGCATGCCGGTATCGATACGCAAGTGCTGGTTTGGTCGGAGAATGACAACCGTTCCCGGCTGCACGTAGCCAATGAAATTCGGCGCCGCGTGGTCGAACATTGTCACCCAATTGACGCCTACCTCGATAGGGTGCGTTTTTATGAACCGACGGGCGATGGTCACGCGGCTTGTTCCACGCGCGTCCATGGGCAAATAGAAAGGCGTCATCTGAAAATCGGCGTGTAGCTCGGGCATGATGCCCCAGAGGGCACCCACGGTCGTACCCATTCGAACAGCGCCAAGACCTACGCGTCGCTCGATTGCCGGCTGCATATAAATGTCGAGTAACCGAGGAGGCAGAATGAGTCCGCGTCGAACCATTGGTGTGGGACCGGTCGGTTTGTTGATGTCGATTCTAGCCGCGCCCGCTCGCGCTGTCACGGGATCCAGAGCACTAGCCTTCGCGCCGGACACGAGCACGAGCACGAGCGCGGCGACCGCTGGCGTTGAGTGGCGTGATCCCACAGATTTTGGTAGTGTATGGGCGACCAAACCTCTGGCGTCACCCCCATTGACGAGCTGAAAAAGTGATAAAATAAACCGGCGGCTGATGAGTTCGGCATTCTTGCACCGTCTCGTTTTGCCCGGCCGTAGCGTTCCGTTGTGGGGATTTTATGGTTTCCATGGCGAGAACGATCGATGTGGAGTACGCTCGACGCTCTCTTCGTTTGGCCCAAGGGAAACGTACCATGTACTGTCGATTCTATTCACTCTTTACATTGACGCACATCACGTTGGCGCTTTTCGGATGCGGTGGTAGCACGCCCAAAGAGAATGCGCCGACGCCGCTTATCGAGATCGCGCAGGAAGACCATACGCTGCCCGTCGAGACATCGGCGGACGATGCAGAAGACGACAAACGTCATGCAACGACGGGCGCAGTCGAATTGGCCGACAAGTGCCTCGTAAAATTGCGGGACGGTCGTGGTTTACCACCCGATGTTTTGGCCAGCGATGCTGGGCAACAATACACCGAAGCGTTGGTCCACGAACGCGCAGAACGACTCAATGAGGCTCGAAAAGGTTTTCTCACGGTCATTCAGCGGTATCCGCAGTCGCGATTCGTTCCGCTCACTTATTTCGCGTTCGGTGAGTTGTTTTTGCGTGAAGTGAAATCCGATCCAACGAAGGTCGTGTTTGCCGAGCAATCGTATCGGGAGGTGATGAAGTATCCGTTGCCCGATAATACGGCGATGGCATTCTCGTTGTACCGATTGGGGGAAATCTTTTCGCAGAGTGGCAAGGGACCGGAATCGCTGAACATGCTGAGCAAGTTCATGACGCTGGCCGAAGCGCACCCAGAAGCGTTATGCGCCACCGCGCTCGGCGAATCAGCTCGGAAACTGATGGCGAGCGCGTATGCGGAGGCGGGGCAACCGAATCGGGCATTCAGCTTTTTTGTCCATTCGACGGGGGATCGAGCATCTGGCAAGATCAACGCATTCGATACGCTGGCGAATCTTTGCGATATTTACATTGGTCAACAAAAGCCGGCGAGTGCCGCGGAGGCGCTGGTTGCGGTGAATGAGGATCACGCGGAGTGGGCGTTTTGCACGCGCGAGCAACGGATCCTGACGCAGATTTCGACATCGATTGCAGTTCCGATGCGAGAAGAACTCATGCGTAAACACGCAACACGATGCGAAAAGCGGTGAGGAACATACCCCATCGTTTGTCCACGTCCAGGACTTTCCGACAATCTGCCCGTCTCTGACAAATCTACGTCGACAGCACGTTTCGTGTATTCGCTAGAACGACGAACCAGGCTGCTGGAGGAACTCGACTTCTTCGGCGGTCGATTCCCGGCCGAGAATCGCATTACGATGCGGAAAACGTCCGAATTTTTCAATAATCGCCGCGTGACGCTCGGCATACCCGATGTTGCTCGTGTGAAACTTAACGAGCTCTTCGGGGGCTTCTTGGGCAAGTTTCTGAAATTCTGTAATGCACCGCTTTTGAGACACGATATCTTCAGCGTGCATGAGCGGCATGAGGACGAATCCTCGTTCGACCGAGGCCAGTTGATCGTAATGACCATTTTCGAACGCTTCGTAAGACAACGCTAAGGCGAGCGCGTCTTGCGCAAAAGATCGCGGAGTATTGCGAAACATGTTTCGCGAGAATTGATCGTACAGAATGATATTGGCCAAATGTCCGCGCGGAGTCGTTCGCCATGCGGCAAGTTCGCCACGAACTCCAGCCTCGAGGGTGGATTGGAAGCGTTCACGTAACGTCTGATCGAAAGCGTCGCTTTTCTTGTACCATTGCGAACTTTGAGCGAGCGGTGGCGCGCCGGGTTCACCGAACCACAAATTCAACAGTTCTTCGGGAGTCGCGAAATTGCTCATGGGGCGAACGTTATCCCATGAACCACAGGTGACGCAAGACAAATGGGCGTCATCGGCAACCCGGTGCCTACTTTCCCTGAGCCTGAACAACTTTCCGCTGGCAATTGTCCAAATCCTGACGGGCCATTTCTTCGGTCACGCCCAGAATGTCACGACGCTGGTCGATTGACATGCAAAACGCGCTCGCTCGCCATAATTCATTCGACAATGCTGTGACCGTTGGAGCTACACCGACGTTCGACCAAACCCGAACGGTACCGTCGATTGCCGAACTCACGACAGACGTTCCATCCACGCTCCAATGAATTTGATGAATACGAGCCGTGTGGCCCTCGAGCACGCGTGGAATACCCGAGCCATCCGCGTTCCAGACGTGCAACGCGAGTTCGGACGCGGAAAGAATGCGACGACCATCTGGGCTCCATTTCACGTGGCGAGGGGAACCCTGAGATTCGCGTAACACCAGCGGCTCGCCGGAACCATCGGCATTCCATATACGGAGCGTACCATCGGCAGAAGCGGTGACCACGCGTTGACCATCCGGACTGAAGTCACCCGAGACGAGTTTATGTGTATGGCCCCGTAAAACCACTGCATCCTCGCCCCTTTCGATTCTCGTGATTCGGGCGGTATTGTCCGCCGATACCGTCAGAATGCGCTGCCCGTCGGGACTCAATACCGCGCCATGGATATCGTTTGTGTGGCCCTCGAGCGTTGTTGCAACGCCGTTATCGACGTTCCACATTCGCAAAAATGGTTCGTCTCGACCAAGAAAAATGAGGTGTTTGGCATCCGGCGTAAAGAACTGTTCGACGAATTTCGTGCCGACGTGAGCCATGAGCAACGGCTCGGTTTGGCCATCGGTGCGAAAAACAGCAAGAGTACCGTCCAAATACACAATGGCTGCGAGCGTACCATCCCGAGAAAAAACACCTCGATCCGCAACCTTGCCTTTCGGGGGAAGAACCAATGGTTTGTCTGACCCATCCGCTGCCCATAACCGCGCATGGCCATCTTCATGCGTCGTGAGCAACAGACGACCGTCACGACTCCAGTTGCCAGCAATCAACGGAATACCGTCGGCATGCAGCACACGAGGTTCAAACAAACCATCGAAATTCCAAATTCGCGCGGATTTGTCTCCGACCCATACCAAAAGCATTCGGTTCCCTTTTGGATCGAGATCGACATCGACAAATCTATCTGCCGGACCAGGAAAAACCCGCGGCTCACTTTTTTGCTGCGTGGACCAAATACGCGCGGTGCCGTCGCCGCTTGCCGTGATAAATCGTTTTCCATCCGTGCTGAACGATGCTGATTCGACGCCGAGCTTGTGCCCGACGAGTTCCGTCATTGTCTCGAGTGCTCCAACGGTCCACAAGCGGGTCACATTGTCCGACGAAGCGGTCAGCAACCATTGTCCATCGGGACTAAACGTCACCAAACGCATCGCGCCGCCGTGCTTCAAAACGACTGGTGTGGCGTTTTCGTCGTCCGAGCGCCAAACTCGCACGGTGTCATCTTCGGAAGCCGTTGCCAAGCGTTTGCCATCAGGGCTCCAGGCAACACTGGTCACGCTCCTGGTATGGCCCCGAAAAACCTTAGGTTTGCCCGAACCATCAGCGAGAAACACGCGGGGAAGGCCATCGGCCGACGCCGTGGCAACGTGGCGTCCATCGGGGCTAAAGACCGCATCAAGCACATTGCCCGCGTGGCCGCGTAAAACGACGGGCGCAGCGGAGCCGTCGAGCTGCCATATACGGGCCGTGTCATCGAAAGAAGCCGTAACCACTCGGTTGCCGTCGGGGCTAAACGAAGCGCGGCGTAATCGTTCTTCGTGTCCACGCAAAACGAGCGGCTCGCCCGAGCCATCGGCTTGAAAAACATACGCTGCTGGATCCCAGCCGGCGGTGACGACACGTTTACCATTGGGGCTCCACGCAGCCCAAGACACGCGCGATTGATGCTTCAGGATCACCGGTTCGCCGCCGGTGACTGGCCAGATTCGCGCCGTTTTGTCCCAAGAGGCCGTGAGAATATGGCGACCATCGGGGCTGTACGTGGCGCGCCAAACGGGCGCCGTATGACCACGCAAAACGATTGGCGGACCAAACCCGCGTATATCCCACACATAAGCGAAGTCCAACGCCGACGTGAGCGCGTGCTGACCATCTGGAGACAGTTCGGCCGTCCAAACCTGTCCACCGTGGCCAGGTAAAACCGCTTCCGCGACGGTTTTCCGCGCAACTCGCGCAGCTAACCACGAAAATCCCCGTAACTCCGAAGGTTCCTCAATCTCGCGCAGCAACGCCAAAGCAAACGTCGGATCGTCCTCGTGATCTCGCGCCGAAGCAACACGCGCGGCATCTCGTGCGCGTGACGCTTCCAGCCGTGTGCGTTGCGCCAACTCGTGCGCTCGTGCCGCTTGTGCCGTCGCCTCCTGGCTCGCCATGCGTTCTTTCCACGCCAGTGTGCCCATTGCAATGGTGACGACGAAACTAGCCGCGATCACTGCCAACACGACCAAACGCCGCCGCCGCGCCACGGTTTGTCCAAGTGCAAACACTGCCTCCAAGAACGCTTGCTCGGTACGTGAAAGCTCCGCCCGCGAACGCTCACGAAATCGTTGCGCTTCGAGCATTGCTTCCTCGCGCCAAAGCAATCCGCGCGGTTTGCCGCTTTCCCGCCATTGTCCCGCTGCAACGCGCAAACGCGCCAGAAAATCGGCATCCTCTTTGTTTTCGTCGAGCCAGCGGGAAAGCATCGGCCAACGTGCAATGAGTGATTCATGGACGATTTCAACGGTCACACCACCACTGTTTTCGTCCTTCTCCGCCACGAGAAGCCGCGCTTCGACCAGGCGCGACAAGACTCGTTCCGCGTCCACCGGATCCGCCGCCAAATCTTGTAAATCCGATTCGCTCGTGATGGCCCGCGTGCGCTCGGGCGTCACGAGTCGCTCGAAAAAACGCCGCGTGAGTTCTTTATCGCGGGCCGGCATGGATGTAACCACTGTATCCGCGTGGCTGGCGAGTGTACCTTCGACGCCTCCCAGCCGTTCGTAGCTCGTTTCGGTCAACAGACGCTGGTGTTTGTCCCGAGCTTCCCATAACTTGGCGGCTGTGAATTGGAGCAATGGCAGCGGAGCAGTCGACCGTTCGAGCGCGGCCAACATTCGCTCCACGAGACCCTCGCTTTCATAACGATACCTCAATGCTTCCAGGGGTTTTGTCAACGCGTCACGCAGGCCGTCTTTACCGAGCGGCGGAAGCAAAAAAAGTCCGCGGGCAAGATCTGCCGAAAGTCGGCGATCATCGGCCATTCGATCGAGAAAATCTGAACGAAGCGCAAGTACCACGCGTAGTGGCGACGTCGCATCGTCGGCAACACCTTCGAGGCAGGAAAGAAACGTTGCACGTTCGGCTGGATCTGAGCATAACGTAAATAATTCTTCGAATTGATCAACGAAAATTAATGTTCCGGCATGCTGTCCGCGTCCTCGACACGACGCCCGAAGCATTGTCCCGACAAGCCCTGGTCGTTCGCGTAAAACCCCCACGAGCGCCTCGGGCCCCGCGGTTACATCATGCAACGATTGATGAATATTTTGGAGTGTTCGCTCCGTGAGTTCCGACAACGCATTTGCCATTGCGAGCAATGGCTTTTTCCCAGGGCGCAAAACAATCGCCTCACGTTTTTCCCCGAGGCGCTTAAACGCCGGAACGAGTCCCGCGCGTACGAATGACGATTTTCCCGCACCGGAGGGACCTCCAATGGCCACGAGCGGCTGAAAACGTAAACGAGACATAACACTAGCAATCTCGCGATCGCGTCCGAAAAACTTCGACTGATCAGCTTCTTGGAATGCCAAAAGCCCTGCAAATGGATTGCCTGTATCAAGCAACAGCGGCGTGGCGGCACCTGCTCGTAATGCCGAAAGCTCGGCAACCAGATCTTTGGCCGAGTCAATACGCAGTTCTTTGCGTTTTTCAAGGCACCGGTCCACGAGCGATCCGAGCGCGCCAAGCTCCGGCGATAACGCACATGCCGAAGGCATCGGCGTTTCCAGGTCCATGACCTCGCCAAGGCGATGCATCGTGAAAGGCGCCAATGGATGTCGTCCCAGAACCAGCTCGAAAAGAATGATTCCGAAAGCCCAAACATCCACGCGATGATCAGGCGTGTCGTTGAGCAATCCTTCAGGCGACATGTATGGCAACGTCCCGGAAGCACCTCCTGAGTCGTCCGGCGATTCGGATCGACGCTCTTCATCGTCGACCCACGCGGCAATTCCGAAATCGACGACTTTAACGGGGCCATCTTTCGAAACGAGAATGTTTTCGGGCTTCAAATCGCGGTGCACTATGCCCAATTCGTGGGCGGACGCGAGCGCCCGAGCGACGGGAACCATCAGCTCGATACACATCGCCGGTGCAATAGGCTCGCGGTCGGTAGACGTTTCAGTACCCGTGGCTGCGTCCATAAGCGCTGAATTCTGATCCATCCACGCGCGTAAGGTCAGCCCTTCGACATATTCGAGCGTCATGTACGGGACCGACTCGAATTCATCTGCCTCGTAAATGATCACGATGTTCTCGTGTTTGCATCGAGCGGTCGCACGCGCTTCGGACAAGAACTGCGCATTGCTCGTGGCATCCGCAAACGTGAGAATTTTGATGGCCACGAGTCGTCCGAGCCGCGTATCACGCGCGAGAAACACCTGTCCCATTCCGCCTTCGCCCAAAGCGCGAATGATCTCGTAGTGTTTGATGAAGGAACCCGGCTCTAGCTGCATGAACTCACCCCGCCCTGCGACATGCGATCACTGCGGACCACCACCAGCACCATTTCCAGCAATCTCGGCGGCGATGTCCGTCGCCCACAATTCACGCCCTTCGCGATCGAACAATGTCACGCGAAGACGACCCGTTTTGCCGTCGATCGCGAGCATTCCAAACGATTGTTTGCCCGCCGAAGGAGGCTGATTCTGCGGATCTCCCCGCTGCATATTGCAAAATTTCACCTCAGGACCAAACGTATCGTCCAAGTCCTGAGGGCCAAATGTTCCGGCATGCAGCGGCCCCGCAACGAATTCCCAAAATGCATGAAACTTCGTGTAACGCGCTCGTGACGGGTCATATCGATGCGCCGCCGCGTAATGCACGTCCGCCGTGATCCATACGACGTTGCGAATGTTTCGGCTTTGAATAAACGATAACAACCTCGCAATCTCGATTTCGCGTCCAAGTGGCGGGCCATGACCATTGGCAAACCCTTCTTGCCCGTTTGGACCATCGGGAATCATAAGCCCGAGCGGTTGATCGCACGCCATGATTTTCCACGTCGCGGTCGATTTCACCAGAGTTTCCTCGAGCCAACCCATTTGCGCTTCGCCGAACATCGTCGCTCCAGATTCTTCGCGGTTTGGGCCATTGGGTTTCCGAAAACTCCGCGCATCCAAAACGAAAACGTCCACGTGCGGACCATACCGCAACACGCGATGAATGGGCCCCAGCCGCATTGGCGCGTATTCTTCCATCGCTTGCCGCGCAAATCCAGCCAATACGGACGTGCGCCGTTCACGATATCGTGAATCATTGAGAATTTGCCCAGGATACCAATTGTTGTACACTTCGTGGTCGTCCCATTGCACGATCGTCGCGACTTCGGCATGCAACCGCCGAACGTGTTCATCAAGGAACGGATACGCAAAATTGCCACGAAATTCGTCCAGTGTTTCCGCGACTTTCGATTTCGCCGGCGTGACGATATTGCTCCAAACCGTCCCGTCCGCGAGCGCGAATTCTTTCTTGAGTGGGTCATCGGCATAGATGCGGTCGCCCGAATGAATGAACAGATCCGGCGAAAGCTGCGTCATGGATGCATACGTTTTCATTCCGCCACGCGCGACATCGATTCCAAAACCTTGACCGGCAGTATCGCCAGACCACGCAATATGCACGTCTTCGCCAGGTCCTGGCGGCGCACGAAAGGAACCTATCGCCGGTTCGCTTCGTGCTCGTCCCGCATCATCGGACTCGAAAATAACTCGATAATGAATACGTTGCCCCGGCGGGAGTTTATCGAGGATCATTCGCGCTGCAAAATCATTTTCCGCGCGTGCGATCGGCCCTTCCAAGCGTCGAGCATTCGCGAACGAAGCGTCGGTGCTCCATTCCACGAGCAATCGAGCAGGTCGATCCGTTTTGCTCCACAAGACAACACCATCGCCTAGAGGATCCCCACTTTGCACACCGCAAGGAACCTTCGGCCGACCGGCATCTGACGTAAGAATGGCGGGAGCGCTGTCCGAACGCGAGCATCCGGGAAGCACGAGCGAAGACAACGAACCGACGAGAAAATCGCGCCTAAATAAAATACTCATGGATTGGCCCTGTCGTTGGCGGCCAACATTATCTTATTCCCCACACATGGCGCAAGGAGAAACTTGGTTCCCCACACACCCAAACAAACGCGCCGTCGATGCAATAAACATCGCGCCGCGTTTCAGATCGTGCTAGGTGCACAAAGTCGTGCCTCCTCCCCAATCAGGACTCAAACACAATCCGTTCTCTTCGCTACGTAACGCCGTGACCACGGGGAAAACGCCTGCGCAAAAACCCGCGCCTTTGGCGCCAAACTCCGCGGACAAACCGCCACTGGGTCGAGTCATCGTACGCGAAGAATTCGATGCGACCGAACGGACCATCATCACGCGGATCATCGGTGTACCTCGTGAACATCTGAATACGTTCGGTAAACAATGGCGCGAAATCCTCGGCAATACCGTCGTCACGGAGGGGCGAGATTTGTTGGTGATGGCCGACGCGTGCGAACGTATTGCAACGCTG
>JANORL010001075.1:0-7736 GCA_031415295.1 Polyangiaceae bacterium
GCGCTTGCACGAGCTTTTCTGCTTCTACCCGCTCGGTCACGTCAAAGTGCTGAATGAGTACGCCAATTTTGCCCGTTACCGGATCCCGAAGTCCATGTGCCAGAACTTCGTGCACGCGTTTGCCGCGCAAAGACCGGACATGTATTTCCGTATCGAGAACGTTACCAGCAAGCGCACTGCCGACAATTTCGCGAGCAACGTTTGGATCCTCGAGCCAGCTCATCCACGAATCAGTCTGGCCGAATTCGACAATGGCGCCCGGGTTTTGAGCGAGGATAGCGCCATGCGCGTCAACCAATACCGTGGTGGCCTTGGCGTGACGTACCATGGCCAGTGTGCGCAAAATAGACTCCGACGCCGCTTCCTGAATGTTCATCGCTTGGTTGAGCATTCCCACTCGACCATCACGCAACTCGATGGCGCGCAAATGCAGAAGCATAGGCTGCACTTTGCCTCTCGGAACGAACGTCCAGTCTTCGCTAAATACTTCTCCGGCGTGAACCCGGGTAATGGTTTGTCGTAGTCGAACCAATACGGGTTCCGGAGCTCCGTGCAGCATGTTGCGTCCCGCAAGCTCCTCCAAGCTGCTGGCTTGCCAAAACTCGAGTGCTGCCGCGTTTGCCCAAGCGGTTTGTAATGAATCTACATCGAGCACCCACACCGGAATCGGTGACAAGGCAAGTCCCGCTTCACAGTTGGCAAGAGATAAGATGTGTACAGACATACGAAATTATCTTGCATGAAGCGAGCAGTGCAGGTCTTCGACGTCACCTATAACAACGGCTCTGACCCTTTGTGTCAAGTGGTTTGAAGGAGATTTTCGCGTCGCAAGGCGCATGTTTGTGCATCAATGATAACAGTACGCAACGTATTTTGTGAATAAAATTACTAAATTTGCTGGAGCACGTAGCCAAACTGGCGTGGTGGGTTACTTGAGGACGCCACCTTTGGGCTTGTGCAAGGGCGGCAAATTCGTTTCGCCGAGTCGTTGGCGCAGATTCACTTCGATCATCGTCGACAATGCCGACAACGGAAGATCGTTGGGGTCTGTGCCAAACGGATTTTCGATTTCATCACCGATTGCATCGAGGCCGTAGAACGCATACGTTACGATAGCAACGACGACGGGAGTGAAGGCGCCGACGGTTTTCACGATGCCGAAAGGCATCGCAATGCAATAAATCGCGACGATTTGATGAATCAGCGACGTATAGGATAGAGGAATGGGCGTGCTTTTGATACGTTCACATCCGCCTTGGATATCCGTGAGTATGCTCAAACTCTGCTCGAACACCGGTAAATGTTGCGGATGTATCCATCCTTTTCGATATGCATCACGGAAACGATCGCCAAGACGTTGCAGAATGGCAATTGGACGATTGATTTCTCCGCACAACGATTGAATCTCGTCGCTCGTGATCATCGGTGCCAAGTCGTCGATGCGATCCTGGTCCCGCAAATGATGCTTCAGAGCATGTACGTACGCAACGACGCGATGGACCATTTCTTGTCGAAATGCGACGATCTCGTCACTATCCGTCAAAATGCCGCCTGTCGGCGTACCCGATTCACCCACGAGCGTCAGAATTTGCCGCGTGATGCTCCGCGTTGTATTCACGAGGCTCCCCCACAGCTTTCGAGCTTCCCAGAACCGGTCGTAACTCGTATTGTTTCGAAACCCGAGAAATATACCGAGAGCCAAACCCATCAATGTAAATGGAATCGTTGTCAAATCCGGGTGAAAGAATTTAACATTCAGATCGATCACAGTTACCACGATCGCCAGGATGGTCGTCACAAACAAGCGACCACGCATGCGGGACAACGCTGTGCCACGGTATTTGAACAGTAGTCGGAACCACGAATATCGTTTTTCTTGAACCATCATGGCGTTAAGCCCTCGCTGGTTGCCCTACCACGACTCTGCGCGTGCACCAAAGAAAATTATGCATTTCCTCGAGGCTGTTGGAGCGCAGCGTCCAAGGCCAGCGACAAAAGCCGCTCCGATGCTTCCAAGCGATTGTGGAGTTCGTCGAGACGTTTCGGCAAGCCTGCAAATAGGCTCGGTAGTCGATCAGGAGGACCGAGGACGGCGAGTTGCGCTGTTGCTTCGGCAAACGTGGTGCGCGCAGATTTTTGCGCTTTTCGAGCCGCTTGCAAAAAGGACATACGCCAATGAGAATGGCCCGATTCATTGGCGCGAGACAACCATGCATCGGCGATAGCGAGCTGCTCGGCGGTATCACGGATGGCCGAGAAGAGTTCGTCGATGTATTGAATGCCTGCCAATGACCCCTCGATTCACGCGGCAGCGTCCGCTGACGCCGAAATTCCTTCCCGCAAAGCTCGACCCACGTCCCGAGCAATATGGAGCGCCGCTTCTCGGGCAGCGGGACATAAACCACCCATCGACGCAAATCCATGCGTTAATGAGCGAAAACAATGGTGACGTGTCGGGATGCCCGCTTTTTCGAGACGTTCCGCATACGCAATGCCTTCGTCGCGCAAGGGATCGAATCCCGCAGTATAAATGAGCGCTGGGGGCAAACCCTGAAAATCCTCCGCAAAAAGTGGTGAAACGTCGGGCTGCTTTCGAGCCGCCAAGTCATCGCCGACATAACAATGGTAAAACCATTCCATGTTCTCCGCGGTGAGCAGCCAGCCTACACCAAACGTCTTCTGCGACTTCATCGAGCAACTCCCGTCGACAGCTGGATAAACGAGCGCGTGAAGCGCGGGTTTGATTGCATCACCTTTGGTCTTGTGAGAGACAACCGCGGCAAGATTACCGCCGGCGCTGTCACCCATGACCGCAATGCGGGCTGGATCCATCATGAATTCTTTCGCCCGACGCGCTACGCAACGGAACGCTCGTACGCCGTCTTCGAGGGCCGCTGGAAACGGATTTTCCGGAGCCAATCTATAGTCAATGGCGATCACGCGCGCAGACGCGTCACGGGCAAGATGTTGACAATGACGATCGTGCGTATCGAGATCACCCAGGACAAACCCACCACCATGAAAATAGACAATGCCAGGCGAATGGGTCGCCAGTCCTGTGGGTGTATACATTCGAGCTGGGATACGAAGCCCGTCTTGTTCGAGGACCAGGTTTTTCACGGATACATCTGGGCACGCTTCGTCCTCGATCAAACACGACGACTCCGCCATCTCGGCACGAGCGATTTCTGGTGCCTTGCCCCCCAGGTTCGTCGCGCCGATACGATCTCCGACGCCCATGATCGCTGCGAGCACTTCGTCACATACGTTTTCGTCGACGGGGTGTGCGCGCCATCCGATGAGCCGTGTTCGCAGTCCCGGCGAGCGTAACAAACGAGCGCCAATTGCACGCGTGACGCGCACGCGCAGACGTACGAGAGGGGAGAGAGGCATGCAAGTAGTTTATCGAAGTCGAATGAAGTTGGCCATCGTTCTTTAACGTGCGAGGAGAAAATGCAACAACGTGTGCGAGACGTTGATCGAGGCGTTCGTCCTTTGAAGACAGGCGTAAATGTTCATGGACAACGTTCGTTGATTCGCGATACGCTGAAGGTCCCAATGTATACGTTCACGAAACGGTTCTGGCACGCTTGGTTGCTCTCGGCGGTTGCGTTGTTGCCAGCGTGCAAAAGCGATCCAACCCCACCCGCACCTGCGGTGCAATCGCTTCCCGTGGTATCCGTGGCGCTGCCGGCAACATCCGCTTCGGTAGCGGCGCATGCCGACCATCACGTTTCGCCGCCTTGGTTCGACGGCACGCCGGAAAAAGCGTTTGCCCGCGCCAAACAGGATGGTTCGCTCGTTTTTCTTTACTGGGGCGCCGTTTGGTGTCCGCCCTGCAACGAAATAAAGGCCCAAGTTTTTAATAAGCCGCAATTCGCTGACCTCATGCGCGGGTTTGTTCCGGTGTACCTCGATGGCGACACACCCGACGCGCAACGTCTTGGCGAGACGTTTGCCATTTCAGGATATCCGACGATTCTCATTCTCAGTCCCGACAAGGAAGAACTTTTGCGCCTTGGTGGAAGCCTCGACGCCGACGAAATAGAACGCGCGCTTGCTGCGGTGCGCGCGGGAGGTCAATCGTTTCGCGCGGCTCTTGGCCGCGTTGAATCAAAAAATCCCACCGATGCCGATTGTCATTTGCTCGCCCATGCCGCGTGGGAATTATTGCCGGAAGAATCATGGCCGCCGACGAAAGTCATGACCGCTCTTCGAGGTGCCGTGGATGCTTGTCCTGCCAAACTAACGCGGGAACGATCTCTGCTTGCGTCCACGCTCGTTGGTATCGCGGCCGTTGGTCGTAAAGATCCAGAGGCGTCGACGATTGTCAAAGAGCTTGAAACCAAGGTTCCAGGATATCTCGATATGATGCTCGCGAATGAAGAAACGGCTTGGGCCGCGCGGGCGTTCATCAACAATCGTGCTGGCGATGTCGCTGATTGGCTCGAGGGAAAAAAGCCGACGCCCGTGTCGTCTGGATGGAAAGCGAAATGGCTCGTGGCGACGAAATGGATTCGAGACCGCAAAGAAGCGTCGGTGGACAATCGCCTATCGTCGTACATCCCGACGCTCGAATTCGAACGACATGCGAATCTGGACAAACCTGTTTCAGAGGCGACGCGGGCGATGATCGTTGCCGCCGTCGAAAAGGCAGATAACGAAGCAAAATCGCCGTACGAACGTCATGCCGTGATTTCCGGAGCGGCGTATTTCCTGCGCGAAATTGGGCAAACGGATCGGGCCAAAGCCATGTTGCTTGCCGAAGTCGAAAAAACCGATACGCCTTTTTATTATTACAGCAGCCTCTCGTCCCAAGAAAAAGCGCTTGGGCACATGGATGAAGCGCGCAAGTGGTCACGCAAAGCGCGCGAAAGTGCGGGTGGCCGTGCCACGCGTTTGCAATGGATTACCCAAGACGTGCAGATGAACGCCAAACCCAACGGGCCAGAAGAACGTCGATATTTGTTGGGCCTCGCGGATGAATTCTATACGTTGGCCATGACGATCGACGATGGGTTTCTGGGCCGAAATCGAACACGTGCAAAAACAATTCGTAAAACTCTCGAAGCATTGCCAGGTGACGACGTGAAGGAAGTGCTCGCTCGTCACAAGGCAGCTTGCGAAAAACTGGCCGCGGCACCACAAGATGCATGCCGCAAACACTTCGAATGAGGACAACCATGGGAAACGATCCGAAAAAAAGACTCGACGATACCGATGGCGACCTCGCGCTCAAGCCTGCACGCAAGGTGGCCAAGGCCAAACGTTACCAAGTCTTTTTCTACAACGACCATTACACGACGAAGTGGTTTGTCGTCGATGTGCTCGAACGGTTTTTCCACATGAATGAAACGTCAGCATTGTCGTTCATGATGGCCGTGCACACGATGGGACGCGGCGTCGCAGGCGTGTACACGAAAGACATTGCCGAATCGAAAGTGGAAGAAGTTCACGATTACGCGAAGCAAAACGGTATGCCGCTGAAGCTATCGGCGGAACCGGAAGAGTAACTCCGGACAAAGCGGCTATTTCTTTTGCCCCGTCAAACTGGCTCCGCCCAAAATCGCTTCCAACGCGCCGCCGACAGACCCCACCATTTCGCCAAATTTGCCAAGCGCCGCACCCGCTGCGCCCGTCACCTTGTCCACGGCACCCGTTGCAGCATTCAGCGTTTTGTCAACGACAGCAAGGCCCTTGTCCACAGCACCGGTCGCTTTATTCAGCGTTTTGTCAACGACAGCAAGACCCTTTTCGACAGCACCGGTCGCTTTATTCAGCGTTTTTTCGAACACGGCGAGGCCCTTGTCCAATGCCTCGTACACCATCGCCGTCAGTTTGTCCGCTTTTTCCGCCAATGCCGTACCAAGCTCGTTTATGGCTTGTACGGCCCCTGTTTTATCGAGCAATGTGCCCAATGCAACCGCGCCAAGCGCTCCTGCCGCGTCGGCTATCGATAACGGTGCCGGAGGCGCCCCCGGACCGCCCACGACGACTGTTTTAACGCCATCGCACACGAATGCTCCACACGTCGTTTTATCGCCAACGCGCACGAGCTGCATTCCGTGAATCTTCACCGTTGGGCTGCCCATCGTTATCGGCTGCGCCAAATGCGGTGCACAAGGTTGCGGAAGCGATGGCGCAAATACCGCCATTTGTCCCGGTCCAAGCATCACATCGAAAGCGCCGGTTGCAATCACGCCTGTCGTGATCACCGGAATCATATCCATCAACGAAATCATCGATACGCCTGCTGCGCGTCCAATGCCCGCGCCTACCGATGCTGCACCTGCGCCACCCATTCCTGCAGGTCCCACGACAAACGCCCCAAGTGCCGACGCCACCATGGCCGGACTGGGCATGATCATGGGCAGCGCGACATGCGCCAATCGAGATCCAACTTTTGCAGCAAGCGCGCCAGAACCCATAACAAACTCCTCAGGTCGTTTCGCTAGGACGAGGGAACTTAATCGTCGACAGGATGCGATCGAAAAGCGGATTCATTTGCTCTGCATCGGCTTTGGCCATGGTTGCATTAAAGCAACACACGGACCGTCGTCGGCCCACAACCATCACCAGACGTTGCTCCAGTTTTCCTGCCGAACCTTGCCAGGTAAAACGTAATTCAACCCCTTCTTGGCCGCCGTACGTCTGCTGCTTGCGTTCGTCAAGCTCGAAACCTTCCAGGCGTTTCGACAATTCCGTAAGCTGTTTGTCCGCGTAGGACCCAATCGTTTCTTCAGGACCCAGCGTATCGCGGGTCATCACCATATTCGGCGCCGTTGCTTGTCCCGGCTTGGCAGGAGCGGCAAACGCGACCAGCGTCCGGTCTTCCCAATGACGCGGAACATCGAATGTAACATCGCGGCTTTCGTAGCGTGACATCGTTTTTCTCGCTCAGTTCAAATCACGGCCGCTCGTTTCACGAACGCCTCGCCCATTTCGCCCCACGGTCGCTCGTACACCGCGTATCCCTTTTGCGACAACGTGTGTACGAATGCGTCACCCGACGAAAAACCATTCATTTGCGCTTCGACCAAATGCGCATCCAGTTCCCCGGCCGATAGAGGCGACGCGCCTTGCGTCTTCAAAATGAACATCTGTCCTTCGCCGGGACTTTGGAAAATCGTTGCGCCGCCCGAGTTTGTATTGAGTGCCGAAGCCACGTCTTGTCCGGTAAAACCACCGCCACGGGACAACACTTGACCCATCGAACCTGCATCTGGCGCACCCGGTACTCCACCAAGGTTTGGCCCGGAAATAGCTTGTGCACCGTTCGGCGCACCATTCTGCCCGAAAAGACCTTGCAAGGCTTGTTTCGCGGCATCGACGCTTTCGCCCGCGGGTTCTTTGGACGCGGAGGCATTGCTTGGACTGCTGCTGTCCATATTCTTCAGGTCACCCCAAAAATCTTCCGCGTCATTCTTGATATCGCCCCAGGCTTCTTTGGCGTCGCCTTTGATATCCTTCGCCGCCGTCTTGAGATCTTGCCCCGCTTGTTTCGCTTCGCCTTTGAGATCCTCGACCGTTTGCTTGGCGTCCGCTTTGACCTCATTCAACGTGGCTTTGGCTTCGTCTTTCGTCTGCTTCCACGTATCTTTGGCGTCTTGGACCGTGGCTTTGGCTTCGTCTTTCGTCTGCTTCCACGTATCTTTGGCGTCTTGCCACGTTTGCTTGGCTTCGTCTTTCGTCTGTTTCCAGGCGTCCTTCGCGTCCGCTTTTGCTTCGTTCCAAGC
>JANORL010001076.1:0-1748 GCA_031415295.1 Polyangiaceae bacterium
CCTGCGAAAACAGCCTGCGACGACCTGTCGAGTTCGTCGACAAGGCCGTGCTCGGATGGATCCGTGACAACGTGCTCACCGAGAAGATGCTCACGCGTACGCTCGATCAACTTCGACAAACCCTAACGAATCGATCGCAAAACGCCGATACAGAACGACCGGAACTCGAAGCGCAAGTGCGCACGGTCAAGGTGGAACTCGAACGTCTCACGAACGCGCTGCTCGTTTCGGACGACAAACCCGAGCTGGTGATGCGCATGATTTCCGAGCGGGAGAAGCGTCTTGCGTCCCCCAGCGCGCGCCTCACGAACGCGCGCACGGCGCCATCCGTTGTGGAGCAAGACCTACGCGCTCTCGAAAAGTCGGCACGTGAGCGCCTAAATGAGTTACGCGGCGTGTTCACTCGGGATCCCGAGGAAGCACGCCGCGCACTGGAAGCCATTTTGGCTGGCCCGCTGAAATTCACTCCGGTCGACCAAACCGAAGGGAAGCGGTACTTTATCGAGGGCCGGGTGACCCTCGATTTTCTGTACCTAACTGAGAGCGTCCTCAGGGGGACGCGTTCAGTTAGGCGCGCGAAATCGCCGTGGTTGGATGAGGTTGGCGAGGAGGAGAGGGTGGTTGAGTTGCGGGTGGTGGGGTAGGGCGAGATGCCCGCCGTTTCCACGGGACGCTCAGGAAACTTGATCGTTCTCCCGCGCGGTCGCCTGTAGAAGAGCCTTTGTTTCAGTTTGAATTGTCACCGGCAACGTGCGAATCCGGCTCAACTCTGTGCGAATCGCAGTAAGTTCACGTGCTATTTCATTCATTGGTGAAGGGGCCGGACTCACTCGTACACCCACGCCCAAAAGGCTGAATCCAATGCTCGTAAAGCTTACGGCAGCATTGAGCACCGAGCTTTCCCACCCAGAAGCGTTTTCATATTTCAGCGCTACCCCGGGAGCAGCGAGGTCCGCCTCGGCTTTGTCGTAATCGCTAGCAAGAAACTCAAGTTCTATGGTTTGACCGGGATTCAAGAAGCTAAGCTCCACCGAACAGATGGACTCACCGCGCTTCCATTTCAGGGCGACATGTTTTCCATAGTCCTTCAAGTCGCCAACGACCGCTGCATGCAGCAGCTTCGCTCCGGGAAATCTTATCGACGGCGCGATCTTCTCGATCGTCTCGTTGCCAGCGCCACCAAGACGAACACGAATCATGGTGACTGATGTTTGCCGTTTTCCGGCGATACGTATTTCCACCGGCAAGTTGCCTGCCAGTGTCTTGTTCAAGAGGTCAACCTCATTGAAAACTGTCCACGCGACGATCTTCCGTTTCGTTGACAGCCGGATTCCGAGCCACGTCGTGAACGCCCCACCCAAAGCGCCAACAACAGCGGCACCAATCGCGATCCAGTTGTCTACGGTTAGCGGCATGGGTACCAACCATAATCATAACAATCGACGTTGTCCAGCTTTCCATGTCAGCTCGTGCAAACTCTGGATGACCTTTTTCGCGCGTTGCTATGGTTTGTCCAAGTTCACAAACATGCAGTCAGCGACCCTGTTTGCCTGTAAGAACGACGCGTTGCACGTCATGACATCATCGTGCAACCGCCCACATCTCCTGCTGCCCCAGCTTCTTTCCCGCCGTCTTCTTCGCCCCGCCGAGCGCCT
Organism: Polyangiaceae bacterium; assembly: GCA_031415295.1. Classification (GTDB taxonomy): domain Bacteria; phylum Myxococcota_A; class Polyangia; order Polyangiales; family Polyangiaceae; genus Polyangium. The sequence goes on from JANORL010001076.1 coordinate 1,656, forward strand.
CAATCAATCGCTCCAGGTCGAGACATTGCAGGATCGCCTTGCTAATCGGCCGCTTTGCGTCCCAAAAGACTCGTCCGCGGAAAAAATCCTGGG
>JANORL010001077.1:0-10710 GCA_031415295.1 Polyangiaceae bacterium
TGCAACACATGCATGCACGAAGGAGCGGGCTCGGTCCGTGGGTTCGCGATAGACGAGGCATCCTGGACAGGTGAAGACATGTTTTACGCCTGGGGACTAACTGGATCTGTCATCGTCACCGATCGCGTGAGGCAATTGCGCGACGACTACGGATTAACAAACGTCAACCTCACGCCCGTCGAGGAATACTTCTTGGATCCGCTCAACAAGTGGACGCCTGTCGATTACAGCCGCCCCGATTGGGCCAAGCCGGACGACGACGAAGAGGAAACCGACAAACCCAGCGGCGCGAATTGATACGATCGACGAAATCATTCACACAGCAACGCCTAGCCCATCAGTGCTCTTGCGCAGGCCGCTTCCGATTTCGCCGCGCGAAATACGATTGCACGCTGAGCAGTCCAGCAACGACCAACACCACGGGAAGTGGCATCGGGCGATGGAGGAGAAAGTAGTAGATTGGATCGACAGGAATGGGAAAGCGACGCCCGCACAATTCGAGGCCTGGCTTCACAACCTCTACAAGACGGACAAGACCCTTGACTGGCGATTCCCGAATGGTTTTTGAGGTGACCACATGAACTCGTTCTTCCACCTTGATGAAAACATCGTTGGTTCGGCCTATGAAACACGATTCGAAGAAATGCCACCGATTCACCGTACTAAACCGTTGGATTGTCCCGAATGCGGCGAGATCGCTACGTCGCTACAACCGTTACCGCCTTATCGTGTGACACTGAAGGCATATGGTCGTGCACTTGGCGATTTGGCTTTTGGTACAGGCGAGGGTCTACTCGTCTCCGGCCGTTTTCGCGGCGCCTGGGAAGCGGCGAATTTGCGAGGACTCGAGTTTACGCCACTCGAACATGTACGTGTTCGCCCAGCACGCCTCGGCAAAAAGACGCCGACGTATTTTCACACGTTGCCGCAGCTTCATGGCACCCAAGTCGACCTGGAACGAAGCCTCATCGAATACGATCGGCCGATCACGTGCACCAAATGCAAAAGTGGCGGCGCCCAAACCATGCGTGGGTTTGCCATTGACGAATCCTCGTGGACCGGCGAAGACATGTTCCGACCATGGGGACTGTCAGGGCGTGTCGTCGTTACCGATCGCGTCCGCCAATTGCGCGACGATTACGGCTTGACCAACGTCAACCTCACACCCGTCGAGGAATACTTCTGGGATCCGCTCAACAAGTGGACGCCTGTCGATTACAACCGGCCAGGTTGGTACAAACCGGACGACGACGAAGAGGAAACCGACAAACCCAGCGATACGAATTGATACGAGTGACAGAATCGTTCACGCAGCAACGCCTAGCCCATCAGTGCTCTTGCGCAGGCCTCTTCCGATTTCGCCGCGCAAAATACGATTGCACGCTGAGCAGCCCAGCAATCACCAAGACCAGCAGGAAAAGCCCAAATTCACTGTTCAGCAAACGGACCCATGCAGACGCCTTACCAAACCATTTTTCCGCCAATGGCCGCAAGCGCATGGTCTTTACGATCGACTCCAGCGCAGCGCGCGTTTGCCATATGTGTTGAGGATCGGTCCCTGCCGTAATCATTACCTGCCCATGCTTGCCAAAAAGTACGTAACCAACCGATCGACTCCTCAGATAGCCAGGAGATCCTCTTGGCGCATCTGCCGTCACCTCGAAGCGCAAGGCATCAATGCCGTTTATCTCAATCTCATCGTAACGCGCTCGCCAGCGTCCCAAATAGCCCCGCGACCCCAACGCACGCCCACGCCGGCGATCCCGAATAACTCCGCGACCCCTACGCAAGCGCTCGCCAGCGTCCCCCAATGGCCCAGCGACACCTCGCACCACAAAAATCACGATTCCATTTCTTGTGGCGACTCATCGCAGCCAAGAAACCCCGAGTGCATTTCTTGTGGCGACCCGTCGCGCCCAAGAAACGACGCCCCATTTCTAGTCGTCGACCCATCGCAACGTATTTGCAACCACTGTGCACCGTCCTGCCGAAGGATCGCCACCAGAAATTTCGATCGTCTGCCTGTCCGTGGTTGCCTCGCCCCAAAAATACCGCGCCTCGCCCATGATCGACCGCGCCTCGCCACCACAAAAAACGTTCATGTGCGCACTCGCCAATCCCTCGCGATGGAATTTTGCCTTACACCCTGATTGTGCAGATACCTCGTACGGAAAAAATTTGCACAACAAAAGGCATCGTGTAGGATTCGCCGCATATGGGAACTCCCCGAACCATTGAACTCGACGAGCCGCTCGACGAATGCGAGGGCGAACTCCGCCATACGGAGATGACCGCCACCGCGTATACAATCACGGCGGCGCTTGCGCTACCGTTCGCACCCCTTCGTACCAACCTTCATAAACAAAAGACGGACGAAGGGACGTTGACCGACAACATTCTTTTGGCGCGTGCATTGGCCTGGTCGGCCGATGACGACCTCAATCGATTGGTCGACGATACGAAGAATGCCGTTTTGTCCCTATCGAATGGCGACTATCAAGCACCCCTTTACAAGCAACTTTTCACGGGGCAAAGCCCAAGTGATCTCAAAAGGCCGTTGCTCGGCTCACAATTGGCGACAATGCGTACATGGATCGGACCACTTGGGGCAGCGGCCAATGCGGACTTGTCGGCGATAGGCATACGTTTGACGGCGGCGATCACGAAAGCCGACGATGCGGAAACGAAAATGGCGTTGGCGCAACAAGCAATGGACGTATTCATTGCGGGACCGCGAACGGCATGTATAAATGACTGTAATGCCTTGCGGAAACTCACGTATGGCAAGCTTGGCGAGATCACGCATGGCAATGCTGAGGTGCCGAGCGATTTTGCGGATCGTTTCTTCATGACGAATGGCGGTTCGCGGGCACCGTCGATCGGCGAATTGACGTTATCGGTGGAACGATTACGCGCAAAATTGAAGCGCCAAGAAGCCCACCTCGACGCGATGAAGGAAAAAGCCGCGTTACAAGTAAAAGCGCGCCAAGAAGCGGAACTCGCCGAACGCAAAACGCGCCTCGATGCGGCCCAAAAACGAGCTGCCGAAGCGGCGGCGGAAGTGTCGAAGCTGCAAGCCGAAATGGAAGCGGGTTCGTCGGGCTGATAGGATTGAAAGGCGGCGGTTTTGCCTCACCGCCCGTCAATCCTGTTCAAGGCTGTCGGCGCAACGCCGAGGTCGAGGGCACCGTCGTCGTGAGCCTCAACACGCGGAGCGAACGGTCCGGTAAAACCAATCGCTCCGTGCGGAAGGTGGTCGCTCAGCCGATCACTTCACCGAAACGCCATCGACACGGAACGTCGTAATGGACGCCGAATCCGTCGTCACGCGGAATTGAATGCGGATTGTTTGTCCTTTGTGGGCGAGCAAATTGAACCCGGTCTTTTGCGAATATGTCGTCGCCGCCGCGACCTTGTTGAGGTTGCTGTACGTGGCGAGCGTCGAGAGCAACGTGCCCGCCGAATTGCGCACTTCGACAAACAGTTTGTCGTATTGCGTGGTCGTCGTCGTTTCGGCAGACGTCACGTTCAAGTAAAACGACAAATTCGCGGTCGTCGCCGAACTTGGAATCGTGAACTGCTGGTATGTTTGTCCCGTTCTGCTGTTCGCATTGCCGAAATAAGCGTACCCTGTTCCCGCTTGCGGCGAGTTACCATTCGCCGTATAAAGCGCCCCGGTACCCGACTGGATCCACGGTGAAAGGGCCGTCTCGAATCCGCCATTAACGAGCATTTCGGCGCCTGCGGGGGGAGGACTACCACCTCCACCGCCAGCGCACGTGCCTACACCCACAGCACACCAGCCATTTTGCGCCGCCGTGTATTGGGTCGAGGAAGCACCGAAAAGGTCGGTCGCGCCATTCAACGTCGCCGTACGCGCACCACTTAAATTGGTGCTCGCCGTCATGTACGTGGTGAGTGCGCGATACCATACTTTCGCCGCGTTATCCGCACCCATGCCCGTGACGACCGTACCAAGACGATGCGTGCCACCCTTGGCCGCCAAGTAAAACGCGTGGTTGGCAATGCCCGAGTTGATATGCACGCCGCCGTTGTCCTGCGTACCCGTGTAACGGTCGTTGTAATGGTCCGGATCGTCGTCGACCGTATACCCACCATTGCCCGCAAGGCGCGGGTTGTCCATGTAACGCAAAGCATCCCCCGCGACGGAAGGCGTATAGATTTCTTCACCAATACGCCACGTATTCGTCGATTCGCCACGCACCGACCGCTCGACCATCGCGCCGAAGACGTCCGACATCGATTCATTCAGCGCACCGGATTCATTGGAGTACGTGAGGTTCGCCGTCCGCTCGGTGACACCGTGCGTCATTTCATGCGCGCCGACGTCCAGCGAGACCAAGGGCTTGAACGTGCTGCCATCCCCATCGCCGTACGTCATGTAGCTGCCGTTCCAAAACGCATTGTTGTAGGCAGTGCTGTATTTGACAACGCTCGAAATGAGCCCCATTGCCGAATTTTCAGCCGCCGCATAGGCGCCAGGACCACCTGCACCATCAATGCCATTACGCCCGTGCACGTTCTTGAAGTAATCGTACGTCGCCGACGCCGCATAATGCGCATCAATCGCCGCCGCCGACGCCCACACATTGTCCGTATCCGACAAGCGGTACACCGACGTCGTCCCATTGTTGAACGTAAACGTTCCCACCTTCCTCACGACGTCTTCCAAATAATACGTCGAGCTGAACAACGACGTCCCAATCGACTGCGTCCCGCTGTACAGCGTCGTGCCCGACCCCGTCGCCGCCGCCGTCTGCAAATTGTCGTAGCTCCAAATCTGCTCGCCCGAGTGCGCATCGACGAATACCACCGGCATCGCCGTCTCCGCCGTCCCGTCTTCACGACGAAGCTGCACGCGATATGCCAAATGATCCACCCCTTCGTGACGAATCACCTGCATGTCGACACGCGGTTTGTCCGTCAAGCACGTCACGCAATCGTACGAGCCAAACACCTTCGCCAACGTGTCAGTCTCCGATACCGCCGGCTGCACCGACAAATCCTTGTGCACCCACGGCACCAAGCCGTTCGTCAACTCCACCGCCGTGCCCGTCGCATCCAAATGCACGATGACCTGCGCCCCAAAGACTTCGACGCCCTTCCACGTCTGCTGCAACTTCGCATGGGCCATGCCGAGTTCGTCAATCCAGACTGCACGCATCTCGAGATCGTCCAAGCTATCCACGCCCAAACGCTCGATGTTGTCCGCCAAGTGCTGCAAACTCAATTCCGATGCCAGCGCGATTTGCTCCGCAGAATCACTGTTCGGCGTGAATACCTTCGCCTTGGGCGCCCGCTCGCCACCCGTGAACTCCTCGCTCACGGCCACATCCGATGCTCCAACGTCGCCCTTGTCCGCCGCCAAGTCCGTACCATCAGCAGAACCGCAACCGGCCGCCAACACCAGGGCGACCGGAGTAAACCAACGCGCAAGAAGCGCAAACGAGCGACGAGACGAAGCGATTTGTCCGTTCATGTGTCTTTGAGCCTTTCTAAAAGGGTGCTTCGAAGACAAACTCGACCCGAAGCCCCCGTGACGCTACGAGCACGGAAAACACAGAGCAAGTGAATATTCATGAGGACCGCGAACCATGGCGCAACCAGTACGCGGACGAACTATGACAGCAGCAACGAAAAATAAAAAAATCACTGTTGCTCGCTGGAAACCCGATAAAACCCATTCAATCTTGCCAAATGCCGTACGTTTTCGCACGCCCACGACGCAACGTGGCAATGCACGACAAGACCTACGACGGCCTGGACATCCGCCACCTTTTGTGCGCCATCGCCAAACCCGAAGACGTCAAAACCACCGGCACGCCCAGCGCCCCTTCCAGCTGCTCCAGCCGTGTCTCCAAGCGCCGTGGTGCGTCCTGCCACACCTGACTGACGTTGCGTAAGGTTTGTCCGAGCCGCTCCAGGTTCCTGTACCTCCCCGCACATACCGATGCTGTACCTCATTCGTTCCGCGATCGTCATCGTTTGTGGGGGTCGAATTATCTTAACCCGGGGACACACGTGTGTTTCGGCGCCGGTTCATGCAAGCGCAACATCACGCAAGACGCGTTGCTCTTTCACGCCCGACGTTTCTTCGGAAACGCTAGCGAGAGCTGGCCCAAGGGCACTCTCTTGCGCTTCGGAGGCCCACGCGCCATACCCGCCCGCGCCAAATGCATTGCGAAAACTCACGCACGGCAAACTTGGTGAGATCATCCACGGCCATGCGGAATTGCCGGGCGACTTTGCGGATCGTTTCTTTTTGACGAATGGCGGTTCACGCGCACCGACGATCAGCGAATTGTCGCAAACGGTGGAACGATCACGTGCCAAACTGAAGCGCCAAGAAGCGCAGCTCGAAGCGCTGAAGGAAAAAGGCCGCTTTGCAAGCAAAAGCGCGTCAAGAAACGGAACTTGCCGAACGTTAAGCTCGCCTCGATGCAGCACAAAAACGAGCTGCCGAAGCAGCTGCGGAAGTGGCGAAGCTGCAAGCCGAAATGGAAGCGGGTTCGTCGGGTTGATAGGATTGAAAGGCGGCGGTTTTGCCTCACCGCCCGTCAATCCTGTTCAAGGCTGGCACATTTTCGGATTGCTACCGACGCATTTTCCACTGACACACTCGCTTCCCGAACTACACGGCTGACCATTGGCAAGTTTGCACCCTCCATTGCCATCGCAAGAAAACGCGCCTACGCACACCGTCATCGCATTGTTGTCTTTTTGCCCTACCGGAAGCATGGTACACGTGCCCGCCGCCAATGAGGAAACATTGCATGAACGGCACGTTTCGTTGCAAGCATTTTCGCAACAGACGCCGTCGATGCAATAACCACTCGAGCATTCGCTTGCCGCGTTGCACAGTTTTCCATTGGATTTTTTGCACGTTCCAAGTCCGTCGCACGCGTCGGTGATACCGTCGCCGCATATTGTCGAAATCGGTACCGGCGAATGCAAGGGCTTTCCCTCACTTGTACACGAATCTTCTGTGCAATCATTACCATCGATGGCCACATCGGCTGTGTCGATTCTCGTTACGATGTTTCCGGCGCCATCGCAGACCACGACCAGGCAATCTTGTACGTTTTGGTTATTCGATGGCAATACCGTGCCATCGGCCATGTAGCTCGAACCGCAATTGCCGGACATACACGTCGGCTTTTTGCAAAAATCGTACGAACCTGCGCAGTCCGTGGGTATCAAACAACCTACGCATTGCCCCATCGCGTTGCAAAAAGAATTCATGCCGCAATTCGTCCCGATCGCCACCTTCGTATGTACTTCGCTGCCATTCAAGCACGTATCCGTCGTACAACCGTTGTTGTCATTGGGCATATCCGTGTCGTCATTGATGGTTTTCGTCCCACCCAATCCATTGCAAACAACAATCTTGCAGTCTCCCGGCTGCTGGAGCGCAGGACTCGCCGGGAACTCGGGGCCGAGATTCTTCAGTTGGCAAGCATTGCTCACGCACGAGCGTTTCGTGCACTGGTTTTCGACGATATTTACGCAATGCTCGGCCAACGTACATTCTATAACGCCCCCCGAGCCTCCCCCTCCGCCCATATCGTCAGCACCTCCAGCCGTGCTTTGTGACGAACCATTTTCGTTCAAAACATAAGGATCGTCCGAATCAATCATTTGCGCGCAGCCGCACGCGCATACCAAAAGTCCCAGCATGAGTCGATGTTGTGAATGCATTAAAAATCCCCCTCCACAGCGACGATGCCACCTCCCCACACGCCGCTGGCGCGTAACGACATGGCCGTCGGCTGTTCTTTGGATCGTGCAGGACCCATCACGATCAGTACCACACCCGCCGCTGCCCAAACACCCGCAGCAATAAACCCAACCGTGCTTGGAGTCGCATAGGCGCGCATCTTTTCCACGGCGGAAAATCCGGTCTTGTCGCAATCGAGTCCGGCCGGTCCTGTACAATGCGTTTTCACCGTTTGTTTTTCAGCGACGGCAAGCGCCCCCATGATGCTCCCGACAACAAGACTCGCGCCACCCACACCCAAACTAATGAATCCTGCGGTTTTCCGGAGGTTCGTCCCGGACTTGGTAGATGGCGGTACCATTTTTGGCGGTGTTATCGTTGGTTCGGATTCCGGAGGTTTGGCGAAGATGATTTCGGTATCCACATCGAACGTCGTTAATTGACCCAATTCGAGCGTGACGACACGTTTTGAGTCCGACGTGGGTGATTGCTTCACAATGATTTCATGTGGACCAGGATCGAGTGGCAACATGAGCGTTACGGTGCGACTCGTCCATTCGACATCGTCGACGAATATCTTCACATGCGCCGGTAGTTCGCCTTGCCACTTCAATCGTAACTTGGGCGTTTGTGACGCTAGTTTGTGCACGCGCGCTTCAGCCATGTTTGCTCGCGCAGCGTGTTTTTGTCGATCGGTGGCAGTCATATTGGCATATGCACGTAAATATTCGCCATACCGAGATCGTGCCGAAGTCACCTTACCTTCGTGTTCGCGACAATTGGCAAGTGTAAAAAGGGTGCCGGCTTTTGCGTCGAGCCGGTAGCTTTCTTCGAGTAATGGGCACGCTTCAGAAAATTGCTTCTTCTCCATTTTCGATACGGCTTGCTGAAACAGCGTCGAAGCAACGACAACCGGTTGTGCTACGGAAATGATCGACCAAAAAAAAACGAAGCTATGCAGTGTTCCTGGGAGAAACCATCGATACATGACACCTCCTCTGCCTCGGTTCGAATATTTTAATCGTTTTTCCATATGCCCCTGTTCGCAGGCTTATTCGCCATGCCGCTTGGACGACCTTCAGGCGATTTCGTCGGCGCCGTGACGCTGGACATTGCCGACGCTGTCGGTGTAACAGATGGCGATTCCGTTATTGGCACGGTTGGCGGCGTGACGGACGATGCACTCGGCAACGCGTTTGTCGATGATACGTGTGACGGTTCCGTAGAAGCAGTGACGGCAATCATGGTCGATGACGACGAAGCTGTCACGGTCGATTGATACCTCGTAATGTTAACCATTGTGTCGAAGAGCGGCCCTGCGGCCAGAATGGCAGCCACGCCCGCGATGGAACTCCAACCATGATGTCGGGATTGGGGAGGTACAGTCGTCACACCACTTGCACCAATGGTGCGGACGGAGAGCAGCGATCCGGAATGCGGTCCTACGGAATGCGGTCCGTTACGCACGGCTTGGTCGGCTTCGTGATTCTCGGGATACGCTGCGGGCGGCGATTGCGTTTTGCCGCTTGCCGACGAGGGACCGTTCTTGCCTCGCTTGGATTCGTGTGGCAACGGCGAGTCGAGTACTTCGGCCAACTCGACGATGGCGGACATGGCTGATGGAAACCGGTCTGCAGGTTCTAATGCGGTGGCCCGGAAAAACCACGCATCGAATGCCGGAGGCAAATGGATGTTCCGCAAAGCGGCGCGTTCCACGGGACTAATTTGGGGCCCCCTCGACGCATGCAGGGCAAACGCGATGGGTGAACGTGCGGCGGTAGATTCTACGGACCAGTACGCTTTGCCCACGAGCATCGTGTACGCGATGAGGCCGAGGGCGAAGATGTCGGTGGCTGGTGACACTGAGCTGTTCATCGAGAATTGCTCGGGAGCCATGTACAAGGGCGTGCCCAGCGATTGCGTCAGTTGGGTTTCTGTGGCGTCTTCAGCGACGATTTTCGCGATGCCGAAGTCGAGCACTTTGACGCGCGGTGGCCCATGTTCTCGCTCGCAAAGGAACAGATTGTCGGGCTTCAGATCACGGTGGACGATGTTCGCTTCGTGGGTTTTTTCAAGGGCCAAACATGTTTCGTAAAGGCACCGGACGACTTCGTCGACAGGTAGCGCTCCGTCTCGACGAATGCGCGCGCGAAGATCTTCGCCGCGTAGCAGTTCCATCACGAGAAACGGCATATTCGTCGTCGCGTCGATGCCCGCATCGAAGATATCGACGATGTGTTCGCATTCGATTTCCGCGGCCACGCGCGCTTCCTGGCGAAATCGATACAGGATGATCTCGCTCTGGATGAATTTTGCATGCAGCACTTTGAGTGCGCGGCGACGGTTTGTCTCGATGTGCACCACTTCGTACACTGCGCCCATGCCGCCTACAGCGAGCTGCCGCTCGACTCGGTAACGCTCGGCGAATACTGACCCGGCTGATAATTCGGACACCAATGACCCCTCCCTCCGGATGAGCACGACGAACGTGATCGCAGACTTGCTTGTGCAGAAAAATTCAAGAAATTGGACGATAGTATTGACGACGCAGCGGGGTAGCTGTCAAGGCATCACCCACAGCGCGAACGTGCTTATGCATCATTTGGGACTTTCGTCCGCGTCAAAGAGATATTTATTTTTATACGGGACGGTTGCTCGCGACCGTGAGCCCATTCAAGTTCCGTATCCAGGGACGCTTTCCGGTCGAATTGAAGCGCACTAAAATGATGGCCAAGGGGCGTTGTATTGGCGTATGCTCAGAACATGCGTACGTCCACGTTTCTTCTTCTTCTTGGTTTTTGGCTTTCTGCCTGTAGCGGCGGTGACGGGGTGACGATTGGCAAATCGAGCACTGCGGCGTCAACGTCGGGAACATCCAGTGGAGGCCAGGGTGGGGCAGGGGGCGCCGAATCGAGTGGCTCAGGGAGCGGAGCTGGTACAGCGGCGGCTTGTGTGGGAAAAAATCCGGTTGC
>JANORL010001078.1:0-8699 GCA_031415295.1 Polyangiaceae bacterium
GGCGTTGGATGTTTGGGTCTTTTTATCATGATTGGCCCCTACCTCGATGGAGAACGTCGTTGGTGGGCATTGATTGCATTTTTCGCGCTCGGGCTGCTGTTGTTGGTTGTCGGAGCCGTGGGATTTGTTGGATTCGCAATCGGCTCGTGGAATCGGTTCAAAGGCGCGAAAGACGTTTCGTTTTCGTGCCGAAGTCCCGATCGAACGACGACAGGTTCGGGCAAAATCGCCTGGAGAAAACTCGTCGGTTTGCAAGGAAAAGGTTATGTCCACGCACCTCTTCGGGCGCGAGGGCACAATGAAGGTGGTTATCGAGTGTCTCCGGGCGATGTGACCTTGGCTGAAGCCATTGCCACATTCGATGCAGCGGGTCTCGTCGAATTGAAAGACGTCACCTCGTACGATTGGCGCGTCGGAGATCCTTCTGGAAAAACGCGTTCTTCGGCAAACGAATTTGTACGCGCCATCGATCACCAGATCATCGTGACGCTTTCCGTTGCCACGCATCCGTATGCCGAAGTCGACGAAGACGACGTCGAGGTTCATTCGGTCCGCATTGAACCACCGCAATTCCACGATGATGCCATTTGGCGGTATCTCGCGCGGTACCTCGTTCAAGCCACGAACCTGCACGATTTCAAAAATAAACTCGATGCAGACCCGCTTCACCGCACGCAATTTGAAATGCACGCCCGCGTCTTGCGCGACCGCGGACTCATCGTCGCCAATCCATTGGTCGACGCGGTGCTCGAAGGGTTGATGAGGGAAACCTTGCCGAACTGAGCGCTTACCTGCGATCGTTGAACTTACGCCGGAAACAGAAATTCCAGTTGCTGCGTGTTGCCTGGCACGGTAGAACTCGCGAAGTGTTTGTGATGAGAGCGTTTCGACGCTGCCGTGAAGTTGGTTTGGAGTAATCGCGTTCGCAGAATCGAAGGGGGGTCACACGTGGGACGCTCTTGGTCGTCGAATAATGTTTGACCAATTCGACTATTCTGGCTTTGCAATACCCACGAGCGTAAACGTCTGCGTCGTTTGTCCCAGCCGTTCTATCTCGATGATCCGTACCGTAGCGACGCACTCTTTCGCAAAAAACACTTTGATTTCATCGGCGTCGACGTTTCGCGCAAGTTTGCCCTTGAGCAGATTGTCTTCGGTTTGAAGTTCGAAACGACGGTCTATTGGCAAGAGTCCAATCAAAGTGCCCCGAATCGGAGTAAACGTTTCTCTCGGAGCCGATGCCGTACGTGCGCTACCTTCGACGATTCGTGACGTATTGAACACGTACTCGCGATCGTTCACTTCCAATCGCATCGAGGCCTCAGCATTCTTGAGCTTGAGAAAGAAATCGTGCATTGCGTTGACGACACGCGGATCCCATTCTGCGACGGCTTCCGCATACGTTGAATCGTTTGTTGCAGCCGCGTCGAGTAGCAGTCCGACGTGTACAACAACGTCTGCCAAATCGGTCCGTTCCACCCGCGCCTCGTCCGATTCTTCGACGAGTTCAAAACCCACAGAACCCCGCAGCATATCGGTGATCATCAGGGTGGAATCTGCGCGTTGAGGAATTCGTCCTCGGGATGGCAGCTTGTCCTGACGCCAATTCGCATGTGTTAGCGACACGAGATTCTGGTAGCTGGCCAGAGCTTCCGCGGCGAATGCCGCGCGAATACCACGACTCCCCAACACAGGAGCGCCATCAAAAAATAACTTCGTTCGCGCCAATCGATCCCGCTCCCGGTCGAGCCGCTGCTGATCTTCGATGAGTAAGGCACGAAAACTATCGACGAACGCCGGTAGACGTGCATCCACATCAGGCAATACTTCATTGCTCACATCCCCCGGTGCGAGCGATCCTGAGCGAATGGATCTCCACGGTGACTGAATATCATGAGCTTCAATGACGCTATGGTCGAAAAAACCACGCAATCCATTTCCTGAGTTTAGCAAATTCAGGACTTGTGCAGGTGGCGCGGCGGCGAAAAACCAACGAATCGTACCGTCGTCATTCTCGTCCACGGCGATACCTAGAACCTGTCGCCCCTGACCATCCATGGCGAGTACCATTTTCGGGCCGTCGTATTCATAAAGAACGTGGCGAATACGAGGGGCCGATTCGGTCGATGAATTCATGGCGAGCCACAAGTTGATCATGCGGGCACCACGTTGAAAAGTGGATGAATCATTGCGCCGTACGTCATTTCAACCCAAAAACTATAGTGATACGCGTGTGAACCGGTCTGTTTGATGACTCCGTGTGCATCGGTGAGTAGCGCTTCCGCTACGAGTCGCTTTCGGAAATAGGGAATTGCTTTCCGAGCGGTTTCCACGTCTTCAATTCGACGCAATACGCTGAGCGCACAACTGCCGCAAATGTCGTTCGTAGATTTGCCTTCGTCCGCGTACGTCTTCATGTCCGCCGCCGTTGGCGGATCGTGCCGCACGAACCGAATCACGGGACCACTGACCGCCTGCGCATCCTTTGGCGGACAGTCTTTCGGACAGTTCAGGGCAAACTTCATCGCGCGTTCGCATTAGCACCACCCACGACGGTCGAGCAAGCGAGAAAATGACGGAGCGACGGCACATGACAAACCCAAGTCTCGCACTTACTTCGAACCTGACCCATTTGTCTTACGTGACGATATCCGTCACGGCTCACTTCCCCTTCGACAACTCTATCTCCATCGTTACCCACGAATCCAAATCCGGCTCCGGTTGGAACAACCGAAAATCAAATTCACGACCGTTAATCAAGACAAACGGCGTTCCGTCCAATCCAAGACGTTCAGCTTCCCCCACGTCCCGCTTGATCACCTGCGTCGCCGCTTCGCTGTCCATGTCCGCCTTCACACGGTCCATGTTCAGTCCAAGACTCGCCGCAAAATCCAAAATTATTTGTTCTCCAAGATTTTTCTGATTCTCGAAAATCAGCCGCTCCATCTCCCAATACTTGCCCTGCTGTTGCGCTGCATAGGCCGCTCGAGCCGCGATCTTCGCGTTCGTGTGACGAGGAATCGGGTAAAACTTGTGCACCAGTCGCACCTCGCCCGGATGAGCTTCGACCAGCCGTTCCAAAATCGGAATCACATGCTTGCAGTGCGGACATTCGAAGTCCGACCACGCCACGATCGTCACCACAGCAGTCGCAGGTCCGAGCGATGGTGAATCCGCGAGCTCCACCTGTTTTATTTCACCACCGAAACGTTTTTCGTACGACTTGCGGATCGACGGTCGGTCGAACCCCGCCTTCACGCGCTCCGCCAGAAAATTCGCGGCCGGCTTGCATGCTTTGCAACTGCGTTGCTCGTTGAGACACACATCGAGCGTCACGGCTTCCGAAACGCAAGGCGCGAGCATCTCGTCGACCAGTCGTTCGAATGTCGCACGTTCACGTGTCGACAAGTCGCTCACGTCCACCGCGCTTTTGCTCGACGGCGGCGCGCTCGAACTGCATCCGTTGATAAAAATGCTCGAAAAAACCAGGGCGGCGATTGTCCGGAACGTCACGGCCCGCATCCTACACCCCGCGGGCCAGATGTGCATCGCCCCTCGACGTCCAGACCCTTCTGATGGTATTCAGGCAACGACCGTGCTCGACCAACCGTCCACGCCCAATACTGCAACTGACGCGACTCCAGCGCCTCGCCCGAAGAGCGCGCCCGTGGCGGATGCTGGTAAAAAACGCGTGCGATGTCACACGTGTTTCGAGGTCGTGAGTCCGGATGGCGAGTTGTGTCCTGCGTGCACAGAACCGCTCGTTGCAACCCGGAGTTTTTTCTTCCGACCGGGTGTTTCGGGGGGCAAACAGCCAACGTGGCTCGCGCTTCATTGGCGCCCGCTCGTGATTGCGACGGTGATGGCCACGGTGCTCGGGACAGGAATTGCTCTGCGAAACCTTGCTCCGACAGCGTTTTCCAATCCGAAAGCTGCCTCGCGCGCATCGCTTCCTGTCACCCGCACGCCCACGTGCGCTGCGCCTTGTTGGAACGGTGAAGCTTGTCAGCTCGGCGTTTGTGTTTGGCAAAAGCCCAACGACGTTTCGCATCTCAGCGCTCAGCCAATCGTTGCGGGTCCGTTCAACTTGCCGAAAGACGTTTCAGACGCGTTGCCTCTCGACGGTGATCGTTTCGCATTGGCCCTGCTCACGGGCATGGAAGTGCACGATGCTCGCACGGGTGCAGCCCTCACGCTCGTCAGCGATGCTCCACAACTTCGCGCACTTTATCGCGTCGGCGATCATCTTTACGGCACGTCTCCGCAACGTATCTACGTGATCGATCCGGCAACGACGAGCATTTTGAAGACGATCGATCTTGGCGCGCAAGTTGGCCAAGTGTCTGTCGGGGCAAACGGAAGAAGGGCGCTCGTTTCGCTTCCCGGCGCCCATGCTGTGGCGATTGTCGCGACCGAATACGATGCTGAAATCGATCGTATTCATTTCGGTGACGACGCGGTCGGTCCGATGGGTGTCGATGACACCGGGACACGCGCGCTCACGACGACGGGACAAGTTCCCCTGTCAGGTTTGCGCGATCCTCCAGGTGGTGTCGTCTACGCGTTCGATCCGAGTCGCCTTGCATCGCAGCAGGATCGCGTGCGTACTTCGATGTTGGGTAACCCCGTCAGCGTGCTGATGACGCCCGACGGTACGTGGAGTTATGTCGCGCTTCGTGCGGAAAACGTCCTCGTGCCGCTCGAGTGGTTGCCATCGGGAGCAGTTCGTCGAAGCGAACGCATTCCTACGTGTCGCGAGCCCGAACAGATCGCACTGGTTCGTCATGGCCGTCGAGCGGTCGTGCGTTGTCACGAAGGTCGCGCGCTGGAAATCTTTGATCTCCGCAAGAACGCGCTGATTCAGCGCATCGCGTTTAACGGACGCGCAACGGATCTCATCCTCACTCCCGACGGTGAACAAGCCATCGTGACACTCACGAACGAAGGCACCGGCGGTCTCGCTCTCGTTGATTTGCAGTCGTATGCCGTGACCGTTTTGCCGCTCTCTGCAGAGCCAACGCGCGTGCGTCTCACGCCCGACGGTCACATGGCCCTCGTGTTGTCCGACCGCGCCAAGGTGGCGTGGGTGGTTCGATGACGCAGCGTCGTTTGCCGTGTCCGGCATGTGGCAAGCCGCTTGTCGAAGGTGCGCTCAAGTGTCCGTTTTGTCGCGCGTGGCTTGTGGAACGCGAAGAGCCTCGAGCGCCGAAAGTGATTCTCGCTGGTGTGGCGATTGTCGGGACAATCTTTGCGGTCGTGGTGGGGGATCGCCGTTCGCCGGTGGGTGAAGCTCCGCCGCTCACCACGATGGTTGTCGACAGTGCGAAGGCGTCTGCTGCGAAAACGCCTTCTGCGGAAGCTCCACGTCCCGCGTCGATTGGGCCGGAGATCGAACCCGAGCCTGAACTACCTCCGGTGGATCCCAAAAAACTCTGGCGCGCGCGTGAAATTTCCATCGGCGACGTCCATCCGCTCGATGTCGTGCTCCATCCGAAAGGCACGAGCGTGTACGTCAGTGCCGACGATGCGACGTTGCGCGAATACCGTTTGAAGACTGGCGAAATGATCCACAAGGCATCGATGCCTGCGCAAGGTGACGAGATTCGTCTCATCTTCGATCGTTACGTCGCCGTGCTTCGCCATCAGGATGCAGGGCGCATTCCGGTCATGGACACGGCCGCTTGGGATCGGGATCCTGTGCTGCTCGATGTTGGGCGATCGCCTGGGGAAATCATTGCATTGCCCGATGGACGTACGGTCCTTGCGGCAACGATGGATGGCAAACGTCTCGTCCGGTTCGATCTTCCGACAGGCGTACTTTTGGCGGACATGACGCTTCCACATGCGACGGGTCAGCTATTTTTGGTGCGTGCCGAAGATCGCCCGTACGTCGCGGCCATGGGTGCTCTTTCGTATGGTGGTCACGCCGCGGGGGCGTGGGTTGATTTGTTCGACCCGAGCGAAGAGCCGTTTGGAGCAACGCGGCGAAGCATTTTCGTCGGTCGTGAACCGCGTATCGGCGCCGTTTCTCGCAAAGGAGAAACGCTGTTTTTCCCGGACCGAGTGTCCAATCGCGCCGTGCAGCTCATCGTGGCTGGAACGACGACGTTACGTTCGACGGCGGTCGGATCGAGTCCTGAACAAGGGTTTTTCATGAACGACGATCGCCATGGCGTCACGCTCGATAGCAAAGCGCGAACGGTGTCGGTCGTCGACTTGGCGACGATGAATGTCGAAACGACGCTCATGCTTGGGGGCGTTCCTTCGACGGGCGCGGTTTCTCCGGACGGACGCACCTTGTTCGTCTCGCTTGGTGGCACCGAATGGCCTCCCAAAGGTCGAGGTCTCGTCGTCATCACGGGTGACCCTCCACGTATCGTCTCAACGCTCGAGACCGGTGAAGGCGTGAGTGCGGTCGATGTTTCCCGTGATGGGGCTCGCGCCGTCGTTGCGTCGTATTACGGCAAATCCATTTTCGTCATCGAACAATGAACGGGTTTTTCCTGTTCTACATTTTGCCAATCTCGACCGCGGCATCTTCCTTGCTGGTTCAAGGCGCGGGAGGTCCTCGTGTCATTCCTACGCATCAGCCTTGTCGCAATCGTTTTTGCTTCGACTTCGTTTCTGGGCTGTGAGGCCGGTGAAACGGTTGAAACCAGTGAAAATGCAGGATCATTGAGAGCAATTCCAGGCGCATGGTTACGGGCTCGAGGGGCCCGATTGCCGCTTAATCGGACCACGTATTACCTAGCGCGACAGGATACGCGTCGGTGTGCGTTTCCAATTTGTGGAGGTGTCTGGGTATCCGCAGTCAATCAGACGGTCACCCGTTGTCCTCAAGGAACGCTTGACCAAGAATGCTACGTTTCCAACCTGGATTTCTCCACATTCGATGGCCCCGGCGACAGTGATTCGACCGTCAAGGGCGCATTGGGACCGGATTTCAAGACGACCCGCGTGGTTTTACAGGGCGCGATGGTTCCGACAGTGCAAGGATTCGACGCGCTGCGTGTGCACATGGCGTGGATTGCCACCGATACGCAGCCCATTAGCGGGAATTTTTTCGGCACTCGCGTGAATGGAATCGTGTGCATTGTTGCGCCGTGTCCCAGTTTCGACCAGGAAATCCTCAATCGCGGCACGATCAGTTCTTTTCATGGATTCGACTTCACGGACGTTCCAGCACATGCGGACGACAGCACGTATACCGGACCTGCGTTGCATTCTGCCTATGGTCTGATCGTTGCGGGCGAAAACATTGTCGATGAAAATGCCGGACCCGGAGGCACGGGCATTTTCTTGAAAGCGTCGCAAGTCTTCATCCCCGTTTTCGCACCCCCGGTAGACCCGGGACGGATACCCGACGCACGCGGTGCGCGTTCGCTCGCGGAATGACGCGAGTCGAAAATCGTGCGGTTTCGCCGCATCGCGTCGGTCGAGAATGCTTGCGAATTGCATTTTTTTCTGGAAAATTGCATTTCGTGTCTTGCTCGACGATCACCACGAACCGACTGCGAATGGTCCCCATGACCCTGCACATCGTCGAGGCTGTGCTCGAAGGGCGCCGTGCTGAAACCGAAGCGCTGCTCGGCGCCAAAATGCCTTCGGCGTGGCCCGGGCGAGCTCTCGTCGAACGCGCATTTCTCGCCCGCCTCGATGAGATTCGTGCCAATCCTGATCACCGTTTGTGGGGCGATCGCGTAGCGATGACCCGCGATCCCGAACCTCGCGTCATCGGCAGCGTCATTTTTCATGGCGGACCAGACCATCAAGGTGCCGTTGAAGTCGCCTACGGCATCGAAGAAGATTCGCAACGCCAAGGATTTGGTCACGAAGCAGTCAATGCGGCCGTCGCGTGGGCCTTCGACGAACCTCATGTGCAGTTCGTCCGCGCATCCACGTTCACTTGGCATGCGCCATCGCGACGTATCCTCGAAAAAATTGGTTTCTGCGTCGTCGGCACTTCAAACGACATCCTTGGCGAAATGCTCGAATACGAAGTGGCCAAGGAAAAATTCGTGTTTTAGCATCCAGACAGATCATTTCTCTCCGCATCGTCTTTGTTTGCTGGTTTTTCCCGATCGCTTTGGAGTAAACTCGGGCCGAACGGGACAAGCATGCTGAGCGACAATCGATGGGTACGTCGACGAGGGACGAGATTCGTAGTGGCAACGTTTGCCGCGGCATCGTGTCTTGTGGGGGCGAACTTTGCTTGGGCGCAGGAAGAGGACGAACCTGCATCTCCGCCCGAGGGGATTGAACCTAGCGAAGTTGCCGTTGATCCGACGCCGCTCGATCCGCCGCCGTCGCCTCCGCCGATGTACGTCCCTCCACCACCTCCACCACCTCCACCACCGCCGTATATCCATCCGCCGTACATCCCGCCGTCGTTGCCTCAGAAGCCCGACCATCGATATTTTTTGCAAGTTGGGATCACGCCCGAGGCCGAGCGATTTGCGGGCATTATGCAGTTTGGCCTTGTGGAACCGAAAGCAAAAAAAGCTTTCGCGGCATTGCAGTTCGGATTTCTCGGAAGCGAAGCGAACAATTTTAACGGGCTTGCGCAGGTCGGCGTTCTTCGTACGAACACGAATAATACGTTTCGTGGTGGTATGCAGGTTTCTTTGGGGCGGAACGTGGCGGAAGAGTTTTACGGCGGAGCGCAAATCGCGTTGTATCGCAATGCCGTTTCCGATATT
>JANORL010001079.1:0-6450 GCA_031415295.1 Polyangiaceae bacterium
GAAAAACTCGCGGTTCATCGCGGCACTCCCGTTTGGCGTGGGTCAGTTCCAAAACGGCAATGCTTCGCTGGGAACTGCGTTTGTCGTTTCTGAATCGTTGCTCGGTACCATCACGCTCATCACGTCACAAACGTATACCTATTACGCAAGCGCCGCCGTCAACCCCGATCCGCGTCTTACGGACCTAAGAGACACATTCCAAACCAATCAAGTGATCTCGGCACGCCTGAACCAAATTGCTTTCGGTGCGTTTGCCGTCGTCGCGCTGACCGGCATCATTCAAGCGCAAGTCGCGTTCGTCCCCGAGATTGTCACGGTACGCAAACGCGCTGTCCCGCCCCGACCAACGACGACGTCTCTGCGCGTTTTTCCGATCGTCGGTTCACCCCAGGACATGATGGGGATCGGTTTGTCTGGAACGTTCTGACGGTCCCAATCAGCGGTGACGATCGGGTTCGTTGTGTTCGCGACACGCTGTACGCGGCATCGTTTTCGCACGAAACGAAAGCCGGCCGCACGCGCTGCATACGCAGAGGTTTTGGTCGTACAGCATTCGATTCGACAAGATGTCGGCGACGAAAAGACCGAGGACGATGTCACTCAACGCGTCGTCACGTTGCGGCTTGGCGATCCAAATCCCGTTTCCGTTTGGATCGACAGACTGCACGCGTCCCGTCGTTTTTGCCGTCTCGATGAAGCTTTCATCCGCGGGCGTTTGCAAAAGTCCCTGCAACGTTCTTACGACATGCGCACGCGCACGTCCGAGGATCCGATCGAGCAGCGCTCGCGACGTTTTTGCATCAGGCCCCGTAAGTGCATCGAGGAGCAACGTGCCCGCCATCGGCTCGGTCAAATGGGTTGGTCGTTCCATACGGCCAGTACGAACCAAATACGCATCGATCCATTTGCGAATCTCGCGTGAACCCATCGAACCAACGCCGATGCCTTCGACAAACGCGAGCGCGCCGACGAGGCCACCGCGATCATTGGTCATTCCAGTGGGCAAAGTCGTATTGACGTTCGGAGGAGAGTCAGCCATCGAGTGCCTCAAGCTAAAAGTAGGAGCCCAAAATTAGCAGGTCGTGCACGCGTTCAAGTCTTTTCGAAGGCTCCAATCCAGAAGCCACCGAAGTAGCGTAGTGGCGTATCGCAAAGCGCTCGTTCCGCGCGATCGAGCATGCGACCCACGAATGGCAAGCGCATCACGAAGGCCGCTGGCGTCACGATTCGAACGCCTCGTGAAGCGAGCAGTCGCAGCTTGCGTGGAACCAAGTCATCCACGCGAAAAGGATTGTCGAACCGTGTGTACACGGCGCTTTCTTTGGTCCGATCACTGATGGCCCCCGCCGGCAGTAGATTCTTGACCAAACCTCGCAAACTGAACGGATTGTAAAGCTCGATGACGACCGTTCCGCCCGGACGAACCACACGCGTCATTTCGCTCAGCGCACGTTCGATGTCGCGCACATGCGGCAAAACTTTGAACGAACAGGCCACGTCGAAACTCGCATCATCGAACGGCAGATCCGTGGCGCTGCCGAGCGTGACATCCAGACCTCGTGTGCGGGCTTTTTCGAGCATGCCATCGGACAGGTCGATTCCTTTGGTCGAACGAGCGAAGCGCGCAATGCGTTCGAGCAAAAGGCCTGTTCCACAACCAACTTCGAGCACGTCCCGATCCGTGGAAAAACGGCGTACGAATTCGATCTCCAAGTCGTCGACGAGATCGTGGTACCCGCCAGGATCACGGCCGCCTCGCTTGTCTTCGTACCGCGCAGCGAACTCGTCGTAATAAGCTCGCGTCGCTTCCAAGTGTTCGTCGGTTTGTGTGGTGACGTGGCTGTTCATTTCCAGCCGTCTACCCTACCGAACTACACGCGTCGAAGTTTGCGACCGTGACACGTGCATCGCGTCACTTTATGAACGACGCACGCCGGAAGGGGACAACGTATGAAACCTGGTGACCATCCTGAATTTTTTCGTTTTGCCTCGCCGCCAGGAACATCGCGAGAAAGCACCATTGTCCTCGATCGCGAAGGCTTCTTTTGGCACGACGGCGCACGCGTCGACCACGGTGCCCTGGCAGAAGCACTACATCGTTGGATCTCAAAACATCCCGACGACGGCCGCCTCATTCTCACCAACGGTTACGACTGGTGTTATTTCCGCGCTGAAACAACGCCGTACATCGTCAAGGCCGTGCACGTCGCCAACGATGGCGCCGACGCATCGCTCGTGCTTTCGGATGCAACCGAAGAAAAGCTCGATCCCAGGAAGTTGTTCACCGATGACGATGGCGTGGTGTTTGCCCGCGTGAAGGGTGGTGCTTTCGAGGCGCGTTTTTCTCGGCACGCGCAGACGTCACTCGCCCCACTGCTCGTCTCTGCGGAACCACCCATCGTCAAGGTGGGCGATGTACAAGCGCAATTAGCTCCACGCGTGCGTCAATAACGGTATTGCCAGAGCACATCGAGTCCAGAACTCGGTTGCTGATTGACCCCGCCAAACCCAAACGATCCGCGCAGCGACCAATTCTTGTAGAAGCGCCAATCGACGTTGATCTCGGTGCGGTTCGCGGAGCTGGACGAATCCGTCGCTTGCGTCGCAACACCTTCGAGTCGCGAACCGTTGGGAAGTCCTTCGTAACTTGCTTCTGCTTTCACCGTATCGCCGAGTTCGTACATGACGGTGGTGCGTAGTCGTCCCGAGTCGGATGTACCAAGACGCGTCGACAGTCCGCGTAGAGGCGCGATCTGCGAGAGCACCGCGTTGATCTGCGCCGAGGCGATTTCACCACCCACGACGTTCGCCGCAACATCCGCGGCGCCTGCAGAACCTTCGGTAGCTTTGTCGCCTGTGCTTCCGGACGAACCACCGCTCAGCACCATCGCGAGAATCGCTTGTTGCGACATCGGCGGATCGGATCGGAAACGCAGCTTTTGCTCGGTAATTGGTTTCAGCACCCCTGCGTAATCCACGTACACGCGGCTGCCGTTGGGAGCGTCCCACCGCGCGGTGATGTTCACGTACGGGTTGCCGCCATCTTCTTCACGCAGACGAACAAGACCTCGTTCAATCTCGAACTTTTTTCCGATGACCTCGAACGTTCCACTGACGACTTGCACGTCGCCCGACATACGCGCTTCTTCGCGTAATTCGATGCGTGGTCCTGCTCCTTTGGGAGTCGTGAGTTTCACGTCGACAC
Organism: Polyangiaceae bacterium; assembly: GCA_031415295.1. Lineage (GTDB taxonomy): Bacteria > Myxococcota_A > Polyangia > Polyangiales > Polyangiaceae > Polyangium. The sequence continues at coordinate 3,206 of JANORL010001079.1, forward strand.
CCATGCCTTCGATTTGCGCGCGTCCCACTTCGATCGTGGTGATCCAAGCGAGGGCGCCACTTTGTCGAGCTTCCTTCTGCGGAGCCACCGCGTGCGAGATGCCGATTTCCGGGTGCGGATCGAGCGATTGAACGGCGCGCGAACTCGATGTGGGCAGTGCGAGGTGCAGTTGTGGAACGTTCACAAAGACGTGCATTTCTTGCGGCTGTTTGTCCGCGACAACGGTAAGTTTTCCGTACGCTTGTCCAAGCGGAACGCCTTCGAACGTGATGGGCAACGCTTCATTTTTATCGATCGTGAAGTCCGCCGTGGCTCCTTGGAAAGACAAACCGTTCATCTTGGCGATAGCGGATCCATGAATCCTGCCGCTGATCCCTTCGGCTTGAATGTCTTCGAAGAGCAAGGTTCCGTGCCCGCGCGATCGGATGGACATGTGCGCATTTTTCAGTTCCTGACCGATCTGCGGAATGTGAACGAGGCCGCCCGTGAGCTCCAAGTTCGATTCGATGTAGGCATGAGCGTCGTCTCCGTACATCGTCGACACGACGTGTAATTCGCCGTCGAGCGCTCCACCGAGGCGCGAGAACACACCGTTGAAAATGGGCTGCAAACTCGACAGCTGAAACGCGTGAGATCGAACGGACAAACCTGCGGGTTTACGCTCGTCGATCTTCGGGATCCATTCGGACCAGTTCACGCCCGAGTAGCTGGCGACTTCGATGCGTCCGCCGGCCTTGCCCGCTAGGTTGACTTGCAACGATCCGTGCGACGCTTCCAAGTCGTTGGTGCTTGGTTCGATGTCGAGCGAAAGCGCGGCACGCTCGAGCGTCACTTCGCTGTTCAGGCGTAACGAGGGAATGACGATCCGTGCTTTGGCGGTACGTTGATCTCCGTGTTGCCCGAGCTGCAACGTACCGCTGACGCTTGCCTCGATGCCACGCGCGACGAAAAAAGGCAGACGTCCGACGGGCAATCGCGTCAGCGTGGTCTGCAAATCAAAGTTTGGCGTTGGCACCTCGCCCCCAGCAAGCGCTGGAAGGTCGATATCGGCGTTTCCGACGATCGACGCGATCTCTCGATCGTGACGACGCACTTGTGTGACGAGGCCGGCCTTCTTGGCGCCGTAGGTGGCAACGACATCAATGTCGACGGGCAACGACCATTCGGTGGGCCGATTTGCAGCATCCACGTGGGACAACTGCCAAGCCGAGACGTGCGCGTTCAACGTCGGGTCTTCGAGTGTGCCACTGGCTGTCGCGGTGACCGAGAAAGCGCCGTCAAGCGGCGGTATTTTGTCATGAAGGACCGATGGCAAACTCTTCAACGATTGGATCGTGCGTCTCGGTACGTTGAGCGTTACGGTGCCGGAAGACTTTGCCAGCGATTCTCGGCGGCGTTTTGGATCGTCCACGAGCGTGCGTAGATCCAACGTGACGTTGGTCCACAGTTCTCCAAGCACCGCATCATCGGAGAGAACGACTCTTGCAGCAGTCGCACCCGTGGCACCATCCATCGCGCCCGTGAGCGCTACATCCATCGCCCGTGATTCCCACATCGGTTTGTCTTCGCCGAACCTTTGCGGCCCAGCGATTTTCAGGCCCCGCGTGCGTACATCCAGCGCCTTGACCGAGACAAACCGTTGTCCCGCGGGACGTTCAACGGAGACACTCGCATCGAGGCGCCCCGCTATTTCGGTCAACAGGAGCGCCACGGGCAAACGTTTGGCGACACAATCGAGGCGCGTGTCTTTGGCATCCACACGCGCGCGACCTGTCAATTTCGTCCACGTCGACGCTGCCAGGAGCGGGCCTCGAAGAGCCCCTTCGGCTTCCGAAATGCGGATTTCGGCGATCGTGCCATCACACGCCGTCGCGGGATCTTCACCGGGTTTGGCGTGGTCATCAATGCGCAGAGATGCTTCGAGCGATGCTTTGTCGTTGTCGAATGTGGCCTTGACCGATGCCGCGGCGCCGGAGATTTCGATGCCCGCCATCGGGACCAACGTCGCATCGTTGATTTGTACGTTGACGTGACCTTTTCGTCCGCGGTTTGTCCGGGCGAGTACAATGTCGACATCGGCGGTGCCGCGCGTGCGTTTGCCCACGCCAAGGAGCAGTCCGACGCGGTTGAGATCGATGCCTTTGGCCTTCAACGTTCCGGTGACTTCTTTGTTCGCCACGACGAGCGTTCCCCCAAGCTCACCGATGCCCGAACCGTCGGCCGACAAACCCCGCGCCGAGACCGAGCCACCGGCGACGCGCACTTCGGCCACTCGGGCGTGCAAGGTTTCACCCCCGCGATTCAGATTTACGTGGACGTTTCGTACGGCTTTGGCGGGCGGATCGATGCGCGCCGTTACCCGTAGATCTTCCACGTCGCCACCTTCGAGATGCGCGTTGATGGACGGTGAAAACAGCGGACCTTGGGCTCGCACAGTTACGCGATCGGCCGTGTTCCCTGCTGCACGCAGCTGATCTCCGGTTAAAACGGCTTCTATTTTGAGTTGAGCAAACGGTCCGCGAAGGCGACCGTCGATGCGCGCACGCTCCAGTGAAACGTCTTCGCCCCGTACGGCAAGCGACTGCAGGTGGCCATTCACGCGCGCATCGAGCTCCGTGCCTTGCAACGTGCCGCGGACCTTTACTCGCGCGCTACCTTTGAGCGGAACGGCGACACGCGACACCGACGTGAACGAAGGTACGTACGTTTCCGCCTCGAAACGCACCATGTCTTTGCTTTCGACAACAACCGAAGCCTGTATGGGAGCCCCAGGTTCGTGCAGTGTTACGCGTCCTTCGAGTAGCCCATGATCAAGCACGGCGTGAGCATCGATGGCTGGAATGGCTTGACCTTCAATTGTCGTCGGTTCGATGGAGGCATCCACGACAAACCTCGGCAAAGAGTTTGCCTCGAACCACACGTGCGCTCGCGCATCGACGCTCGTTTCTGGAAGGTCTGCTCCGAACGCGCGAGCGTTCATGCCTGTCGTCGTCACATCGAGGACGACTTTGGGTCCCCCTTGCAGATCGAGTTTGCCTGCGATGTCCACAACCCCGGGTACTCCTTCCGTCGGTGTCACGTCGATGTGTGCTTCGACGTCGAACCTCGGGTACGTCCCGCCGAACGATCCACGTACGGACGTTCGGTGTTGAATCGGCAAACCTGGGGCGATTTTGGCCACATCGACGGCTTCGGCGCGGGGCAGATCGATCGACGCCGTGATGGTTTCTCCGTCAAGACTCGCC
>JANORL010001080.1:0-2348 GCA_031415295.1 Polyangiaceae bacterium
GATTCTCAAATTCCATCGCCCAACGTCCTCGTCACGCCCAAAGTAATAAACCTCTATCGTCATGCCGATGTGAAAACATTCAAATGGACGCCGGTAGGCATCGAGGGTGGCACAAGCGCGCGGGGTACGTGAGTGCCGAAAGTGGTGACGAAATAAGTGAACGTATCAGGAACGGGTGCGACCCGACTGAGTGCGTACTGCCACGTACTGGAAGCCGCGGCTGGCATCCACGATGTTTGACTCGCTCTACCCACTGCTGGTATCCAAGCACTGTGACCCCAACCGATTGGCCCATCGCCATTTCGACTGCCGATAACTCCATCACCGCCGGCGTTTGTCTGTGGCGGCAACGACAGCAGCCCTTCGCCTCTGTCGCGGTGAAAGCAACCTTCGCGCTTGTTCCTGGTGGAAGAATGACGCTTTGCGCCCCGCTTCCCATCGAACGGACCGAACGTATCGTGACGCAGTCGCAAGGAATCGAGCCCGGAGACCTCGCGCCGTGCCTGGTGCAACCCGAAATCTGGGTACGCGGTCACGCGTGGTATCCACCTGCCGAAGGCGCACCGTCCGTACGCGTACGATTGGTCGTTGGGCGAGATGGAAATGCTCTTTTACGCAAGAGCATCGAGATTCCCATCCAACACGATCCGTTTGTCCCGCCCTACTTGCACGCGCTGGCACCTCTTTCTCGAGGCTGGCCCGTACGCACGCAACTGCTGGGAGTGTTCGATTGGACGAACCTTGATCGTTCACCCATCGAATTCCCAGACATCTTCGATTGGAACTACTTTCAAGCCACGCCAAAAGATCAACATCTCGAGCCGCTGCGTGGCGATGAATGGTTACGTCTCGAAGCGATCCATTCGACGATTTACAAGTTCGATACGCAACTGCCTTCGGCTTCATGCGCGGTGATGATGTTTGGCAACGTGGAACCATTTTGTCATGGTGTTCCTCTACGCATCGGTCTCGACACAATCCAGATCGATGTCGATCGCGGCGTGTGCTCGTTGGTTTTTCGTGGACATACACCGCTGCCGACCGACGTAACGCTCGAAGATTTGCAGTTCGTCGCGGGACTTGGCTTGCCCGATCGACCTGTTTCCAAGCTCGAACCACGTACGGCAACATCACGCAAGAGTTCGTGGCCGCCGCCGCGACATCCGATGGGCCAAACGCCATCGGTCGGAGAAACGTTTGCATTTGACGAATCTGTTTTACGTGCGCACCTCGAACGCGAGGTGCTTCCGTTTCATGGAAAGCATGCGGTGCAAAACGTATCGCCACCGCGGTCGCAAGAAGAGAAGCGCTCGTCAAGTTCGGCAGGTGAAACGTTTGTCCTGGACGAGTCCGTTCTGGAGGCCCTTGCCGTAGGCGAAGTGCTGCCGTTTCATGAAAGTTCGTCCGCGCCAAAATCTCCATCGCCAATCGTTACGCCCCCGGACGAACTTCCGTATTTACCCGCGGCTTCGCTTGGTTTGAACGCACCATTGGCCAACGTGCAAAGCTTATCCTCGACGTCGTCACCGCCGGCGCAAGACGTTGGGTCGACGTTCATGCTGACTGACGAGATGCTCGCACAGCTCGAAGGGAGCGCGCCGACGCCGTTTGTCGGCGGAGAACCGCTACCCGAACGGGACGAAAAGCTCGATGTATTGGCGGCGTTGCCGTTTCAACCAGCCATGGCCAACGACGGAGTCGCCCTTTCACACCCCACCACGAAAAACCTCTCGCTCGGGGCGCTCTTCTTGGCCGCCATGGATGTTGCTCGGCAAGGCGGCACAACCGAACGTGCATGACGCGGCGTTATGACTCGTAGGGCGTAAGCAACTCTGTCGATGTTCCGTACAAAACGGATTGTTTCTTAGGCCAATCTCGGCGATGCTCTGGACCCTACCCCATGCTGGCGATCCGAAATGAAACTCCCTTTGCACCGATGATCGCGGTTTTTCCCGACGTCGATGGAATCGATTCCGTGCACGTTTTCGTGCAAGCCACATTTGCCCTTCGCGGAGCGCGTGTCGAAGTTGCAGAACAACAAGCCCCTGTCCAACTCGTGGACGAATACAGCGGGCCACCTGCAAAATCGAGTTTGCTCCGCGTGAGCCAGCTCCACGTTGGAAAACCATCGACAGATGTGGTGATGATCGGAGATGCCATTTCGATGCGTCCCGTATCCGAGATGCACGTCGAACTTGCAGTGGGTCCCGTCCGCAAAATCGTGCACGTTTTCGGAGATCGCGAATGGCAGGGGGTCTTCGGTGACCGCATTTCGCGCCCTGTGCCGTTCGAGCGTATGCCGCTCGTGTACGAGCGTGCGTTTGGCGGGGTGCTCGAGATTGACGACG
>JANORL010001081.1:0-3708 GCA_031415295.1 Polyangiaceae bacterium
GCGGCTGACTATCGCTTTCCACGTAAATGCCAACGGCGCCCGTGGCGATAACAAACACCATGTCCGCAGGTTCGTCCTGATAAAACAAGGCTTCCCCACGCTCGAACGTGACGAGCGTCGCGCCAAGGCCGGTGTCATCGCCGCTCGCAGCACGTAATGTGCGAAAAAGGCTCGATTGCTGAATTAACCTATCTCGAAGTTGCTCCTCGCCCAAAAGCACGAGCGCGCCGCGGCGTGGATGATCTTCCGGCCAAACTTGGCGAAAGTCCGGAGCCGTGATCCGCGCGACCGTTACGGGGCCTGTCGCACGCACCGTCGCTGCACGCCGACCACCCGCGCGACCTAGCAAGGCTTGCTCGCCAAAAAGAGCCCCCGGTTCGAGGCGGGCGAGGCGCATCACACCGCCCCCCGGACGCGAACCAAAGACTTGACAAATACCTTCGACAATCACGAACGCGGCGTCGCCGATTTCTCCCTCGCGCACGATCTGTGCGCCAGACTCATAACGCTGGATGACAAACCGCTCGATGAGAGCGATTGCGGCATCTTCCGTCATCCCGTCGAGCAAGCCTGAGGCGCGGATCGTAGGTTCGATTGAAAAGGTCATCATAAATGAAGGTCGCGTTCGTCCGAGCAAAGCGGCGATGAGCGAACGGCAATTGTAGCAACGATAAACCTCGTCGCAATCACCCCAAATTCAAAAATCCTAAACTATTTTGATGAATTTGTTGCGCTCCTAAGATCCGTTCTTATGTTGACGTTTCAAAATCTCCAACCGAGGCGACCGTGCAGAGATGCACCTGGATGAGCCTCAATCCTTTCGCTACGGATTGCGAAACGGAAACCTCAAAGAACCCTGCTTTTACGCACCGCTGGTGGTGCGGACCGATTCGCGTTGCTGCAACAACGACAATGCAGGCCTTGGCTGCTAACGCGCCGAGTGCGTCAAGAAATTCCTCATTGACGCCAGCATTGCCGAAAACAGCACGATTATTACGTCCCACGACGCGACATTCGCGTTCCGCGGCGACGCATAAGTCCTACTCGTACGGCGACAACCGCAGGCGTTGAGACGTCCATCAACCTTCGATCTGCCAGGTCGTAGTAACTTCTCTTTCAGCGTTACATAGAAAGTCGGAAACTCATGATGAAAACGAATATGCTGCTGATCCTCGGCGCCCTCGTTATTGGCGCTTGTTCCTCGCCGCAAAGCACGGCGAAAGACGCGGCTGAGGCCCAGGCCGAGGCGGACGAAAAGAAAGCCGTGGCAGACGACGAAGTGCGGGTCAAGGGTGACGAAACCCAGCGCAAGGCCGACGCAGAGAACGCCGAAAGCGCCCGCGTAGGTGCAAACAAGAGCGATGCAGCGCAGGGCGACGCCAACAAGGTGCATGCGGAAGCGAACGCGTCACTCTCGAAAGCGCGCCTCGAAGCTCGGGACGACAACGACAAGAAACTCGCCATTCTCGACAAACAGGTCGTCGACCTCAAGCCGAAGCTCGTAAGGAAGTTCTCGCAAGCCGTCTCCACGAGCATGGTGAATGACCTCGCGACAAAGTCGGCAGCGGTCCGCAAGAGCATCGAGGCTCTCGCGACCGCAACGGCCGATAACTTGGATCTCCTCAAGGGCACGGTCACGCAGCGTCTTGCCGATTACGACCACGCCATCATCGATGCGAAAAAAGGCGTTTAGTTCGATTCAATCAAGTTAATACTGCGGGATGTCGTGTTTCGAACGCCCGCAGTAGTATTAACGCACATCATCGTCCGCTTGCAAAAGCAAGCGGACCTCTCGAAAAGGAAATCTTATGAAACTCAATCAATTCGCTCTTGGTCTTTCGCTTGTTTCGTTGTTTGCAATTGCTGGCTGTGGAACCGACGCCGCGAGCGATCCGTTGACTGGCACGTGGAGCAATGACAAGTGTTTCGGAACGGCGTCGAAGCCGGCGGATATCGAGAGCTGTATGACCGAGCTATCGTTCACGAGTGAGCTCGACATTGAACTCGAGGCCACCTGGGTCTCGCTTGCCGCGACGGCGACGCACCCTGGCTGTACCACTGTCAAGGCGGTCACTGGTCAGCAATGGTCCACCGACCACGCGGAAGATACGTTTACCGTGGATGGAACGGGGAAGTCGACCATAGAGCGAACGAAATGCGTCAATGCAGCCGACAACTTGGCCGTCTCCGCGACGACTGAAATCAGCATTCCGAGCGGCGACACGACGTATACGTTGAATGGCGATACGCTTACCGTGTCGTCCGGAACGCTCAAGGGTGTTTACTCGCGCAACATTCTCCCGTGAACTCTGTCCCGTGAACTCCGAGTTTTACGCACCGCCCTCCCATATCCCCCGCGTATCCTGCGCGGCCCGGGACGACGGCGCGTAACGCTTCATCTCAATGCCTCTCAGCCGTTGTCCCGCCCGCCCGCGCGTCCGCGCACCGATATCCCGACATCACAACATGAAATGCCCACCTCGTTCATGACGAGATGGGCATTGTCTTTTTGTTCGACCGCATCGCAGACGAACGTATACGCCGATCAATATCCTGAGCATTGATCACATCTCCATTTCCACAACGACAGCCCTGGGAGAGGTCCATTTCTCGGCGTTCGCGGGGGGCCCCGCTGTCTGAGCCCGAGCTTGGGCGGGCGAGTTCGGGGTCCCGCGGGCGCCGAGAAATGGCTCGCTCCCGGGCGGCTCACGCAAAAGACCGCGGTTTTCAAGAAAAAGATGTGACGAATGGCCAGCTCTCTAACGGAGCGACGCGGAGTCGGAGAGGGGGTTGGGGGGGTGAGGCGCCAAAGGTTGGCATCGGGGGCTGCCAAAGGTTGGCATCGGCGCCATCGTTGCCAGCCGATATCATCAAATCCGCGAAGCTTTTGCCTCGCGGAAGGTCATTCCCATTGCGCTCGAACGACACAAGATCAAAAAGCACGGCGCGGTTTCCAAACCCACGGAAGAAATCGAAATCGTCCTCAATCCGGAACCTCACGGAACCTTCGCCCTCTCAGAAATTCATGCGGTCTACGCCATTGCCGAAAGTCGTGACTTCGAAGAAATCGTGACCGTTTCCATCCGGCAGCGAATGTTGATACAGCGGACAGTCGATGCTAATTCGGCAACAAATTCAGTTTGAAGGTACCGCGGAAAACGCTCGATGCAATGAGGCGAGGTACGGCGTCCCAGAATTTCGGACCGAACCGTCACTTCCATTGGGAAACGCAATCACTACGGCGAGACTTCCACGCACGTTGCGCGCGCAGCCACACCACCAGGCGACGAAAGTTTCGGTGAAACCCGAAGACGTAGCGCACCCCCGAATGCCTTGTAGATTTCCGCACTCGGAATCGTTCCTGCCCTACCCGTCCAATCACCCGAAATACCCGTTATGAAACAATAACCAGTCTTACTTCCGTTATTTTTTGCGGGCATCAGCTCAATGTCGTCGGAACTCTCCTTATTCTGGCAATGATATTTCGCGACCCACGGCTGGTTACCCGCGTGTTGCTGCGACGATCCGACGCATTCAGCGTAAAACCCTTCCGCTAGTCCTGGTCCGACATCGCCTTGTGAGCCCTTGATTCCCCACCAAAGCGCCAGACTCGCTTCTCCATTCTCTTTGCGTTGAATGCCGCTACCACCGTTCCGGTTTGTCGAAACGCTTCCAACCCACGAATGAAGTCCTACGATCGCATGGACC
>JANORL010001082.1:0-1575 GCA_031415295.1 Polyangiaceae bacterium
CCAGCATATACAACGCATCAGCGCCTTCCGAAATGGCATTCGTCAATTCGTTGTCGAGGTTCGATTCGACGCGTTCCGCTGCTTCGCGGTCTTCGTAGTTTTTCTTTTGTTGTTTCGCACGCCCAGTCAAATCCGTCACCAGGTCGCCCTTGCCCGTGAAGTCAGCATTTGCGACCAATCGATCTACGCATTGCAAGACGAGCCCTGGTTCGACGTGACGTTCGGCATCGACAATCTCTGAGATATCTTCGCCGAAGATACCGTCGGCCGTTTTCGTATTCGTTTCAATAGCAACGCGTTTTTTGCCGCGCCTCGTGCCCCGGTCAAGCACCACGTCACCAATGACGACGCGCGCTTGGTATTTTTGGTGTTGGCGAAAATCGTGCAAGAAGGCGGCCCGATGCGCCCCCTCGACTTTGTCGAACAGGCTGTCGATGATGACTTTTTCCGACTGAAAAAAGGCACGGTCGGCGTCGCTGCGGTCGACATCCAGGGCAATGGCAGCGTCGAGCGCATTGCCGGTAAGGGCCAAGGCCCCGAGCATGGTGGGACTGGTGCTGTCTTTGGTTACAAGCATGCGCGCGACGTTACACGCTGGGCACTTTGGTGGCAAGTACGTAGCGCACATTTCTGTAGCGATGGCTAATTTTGCGGGATTTACGCACTTTGTGCGCGCCGTGGATGCTAAACATGCGGGATCCCATCGAGGCCGGAAGGAGCAAGCGTTGCGCCGAATACGGGATCCCATTGGGGTTGGCGGGAGCAAGTGTTACACCGAGTGCAGGATCCCATGGGTTTGGTTATGAACCAGTCGCCGGGTCTTGCGGGATCCCATGGGGGACGACGAATGCACGCAGGCGGCTCGGAGCGGCTGCCCATTGGGCATGAAGGGATCTTGCCGGCACAACGAAGCCGCGTGTCGGGTTTACCGCACGTGGTGCGAATGAGCGGCGGCGAAAAGGTATCCGCTGTGAAAACGAGTGCCTCGGGCGCTCTGGCATTCTCGGTCTGCGCCTACGTTATACCTTGCCGTCCTCGATCCAAATGGGAACGAAATCAGCGCCTTGGTCTTTTTTCGTGCCCCGCAGCAGATTCATCACCTTGGGCGTGACGAGCATATAGGGGTCCGGCCACCGCACCTTGGTCAAGTCGAAATGGAAATCCCGGAAATCCCCAAACCATTCCCAGGTCAAGTTGACGTCTTGGATGTCGACCAAGTCTTGCGGACGATACACGAATCGCAGAGGGTAGTCCGAAACGCGCGTGAAACAGCCGCGATGGCATACTGGGCATTCCCCCGTTCGGCCAATCAACGAGCTGGGCGCCATGGGGGGCATCACGTGCTCCGCGAACATTTGCTGCCGCCGAAGTTCCACTTGACTTCCGTTTTTCCTTTTGGCGTACACGGTCCAGAGCAACAGTCCGGTCACGTTTGCAGCAAGGAGCCGTTCCGCATCACTGTCATGCACGAGAATGTCTTCATGATGGGTGGCCGCGTTGCGTAGTTTTTCGATCGTCCTCAGGTCCTCGGTATCAATGATCAGGGGTGAAGTTTGTCTCGCTCCTGTTCCGCAT
>JANORL010001083.1:0-7200 GCA_031415295.1 Polyangiaceae bacterium
AAGTTGGCAAGGGCCGTCCATTACGATTTCTGCATCGGCGGACATGTACGCTATGGGGGCCGTCATTTACCGCATCTTTGCGGGACATGTCCCATTTCGCGGAGATTCGCTCGTCGATGTGGTACGGCTCGTCATTCGTGCAGCACGGCCGACGTTGACAGACAAACGACCGGAATTGCCTAAAGCGCTTGATCGGTGGGTCTCACGGGTTCTCGCCATCGAACCGCATAATCGATTCTCAAATATTCGCGAAATGTGGTCGACGTTGCTGGACATTCTGCGCAGTAGTGGAGGTTCAGGAGAATGGCAACGCGTCAGCGTACCGCCAGCAGGGCGCGGGAGTATTCCGCCAGGGCGCGGGAGTATTCCGCCGGGGCGTAATCAATAAATAGCGAGGTTTTTCATGGATATTGGCCTCCATGTTTCGGATGTGGATACGATACACGGTGTTGCCGTGCGTCCTGACGTGTTGCTCATTGGCGTATCGGCGCGTGTGGAGGAGGTATCGCCCACGCAAGCTGTGTCCATTTTGAAAAATATTGCCGCAAAATTACAAGCGCGTGCAATGGAGCTTCACCGGAGCGCTGATTTGTCTGCGCGTAAGCTCGACCTAGGGCGCAACAACGCCGAAAAAACGTCCAAAGCTTCTTCTTTTGCAGATGCGCAAATCGACGGAGTGTTGCATGTGCCGCTCGATGATTCTTTGGACTATTGGGCTCGCGCTGAACTCGTCGCCAAAATAACGGAAATGTTGCGCAGTTTCAGTGTCGAGGTCTACAAGGGCAAACCTAGTATTCGTTTTGGATTCCGTTCGCCCGTGCCCCGCGTACGGGACGTGACTGCCCACAAGAATGACCTAACGGTGCGATATGCTGCGTCATGGCGGGCGCTTTCGGGCCAAGGGGAAAACACACGTGGCACCAGTTCGTGGGAAATTCCCGATGAAGTCGCGCAAGTTGCCGTTTCGCTCGAAGAAGTGCGCCTCACCCTCGTGCCTACCCGCAAGTTCCCGTCGCCCCGCGAGTCGTAAAATAACTCATTCGTGGCGCAATGTTTCCGTCGGATTCACCCGAATTGCATTGCGGGCGGCCACCGAGCCGTCGTGCCAAATCGGTATTCGCGGAGGTTTTTGCCCTGAACGCGAGAAATCGATCCGAGCGACTGCTCGCTTTCGGAAAGATGACGACCTCCCGACCGCGACGGTTATCCAACGGAAAATTGCACGATGGGCATGTATTGGTGACATAAGTGTTGCGTGCTGAGATTGTGCTTGATGCTACGGAGGCATCTACGTTAGACCAGACTCAGCTCGACCATGGAGTCCACGAGTAACAAGCAAATGTCGGAGGCCGGGACGATGGCTTCGGATGTTGATACGCCGAAGATCGACAGGCCTGGTAGCGAGCTTGGGGTCGACACGGCTGGGCTCGATCATCAAGAGTCCTCACGAGACCAAGCAGATTTGATAACGCGGTTTGAAGCGCAGGAACGCGAACTGAACGGGGCGCGTGAGGAACTCGAGCAGGTGCGAGCGCGCTTGAAGAAGATGCAAGCGCAAATTATTGCTCAAGAAAGAATGGCCACGCTTGGGGCGATGACGGCGGGCATTGCCCATGAAATTAAGAACCCTCTCAATTTCGTGGTGAACTTTGCTGCGCTTTCGGTGGATTTGATTGCTGAGATTCGCGAAGAAATTGCGAATGCTGACGGAAAGCCAACGATGGTGTGGCGTGACAATATCGACGAATCGTTACGCACTCTGTCGGATAACTGCGCCAAGGTTAATCAGCATGGGTTACGTGCGGACGGGATCGTGCGGGCGATGCAAATGCACGCACGTGGCCAAGCGGGACAATTCGAGCCAACGGACCTGAATCGCCTCATCGAGGACAACATAACGCTTGCATTCCACGGGGCACGTTCATCCGATCGCGAATTTAATGCGACGATTGAAAAACGACTTCAAAACAATTTACCCAAAATTCTCGTGATACCCCAAGAGATGGGGCGGGTTTTTTTGAATTTGTTCAGCAATGGGTTCTACGCAGTTCGAAGAGCGGCATCGAAAGGGCGAAATCCGACGATTCGCGTATCGACACACGACATGGGCGAAACGATTCAGATTCGTATTGCCGACAATGGATTGGGTATTCCCGAGGCTGTCCGTCGTCATATTTTCGAGCCGTTTTTTACGACCAAGCCGGCCGGAGAAGGGACGGGGCTTGGATTGTCGATTACGCACGAGATCATCGTGCAAGTCCACCGTGGCACCATTCGTTTCGAATCGATGATCGATGAAGGCACGGAATTCATCATTGAATTGCCCAAAGCAGAACGGATGGCGTGACACGTCAAATCCTTTGGCCGGCCGTCAACACCTGTCCGCCAATGCGACGGGGATCTGAAACGTTTTTTCGTGACCTTCTGGTGGGTGAAATTTCCAGCGCGGCATGTTTTTCTCGAGGCACCGCGACACCACGGCCTTGTCATTGCGGATTTGATTGTCCACTTCGGAAAATTGAACAACGGAGCCATCTTCGTCGACAGTCACTTGGAACGTGACAATGCCCGTTCGAGTTTTGCTGCACCCATTCTTGTAGACCAATTCGAGGCACGAGAGTCCGATATTGTCTCCGCGAGCGTGCTGAATCCATTCGTCGGGATAGGCCGTTGGTGGACCCACCTGTGTACTGGTGACGGGGGCAGCGGAGGCAATGGGAGAATCGCTGGGCGTTTGGTTTGCTGGGGCCGCCGAGGGAGCGGCGGTTTCCGATGAAATGCTTGCGACGGAAGGCGCTGGGGCGGCGCTTGACGAATCGAGGGCGACGACAGGTGTTTCGCGAGAGCCGCCGCATGCAACGAGCGTGACGAGCGTCAAGTATCCTAAGAATCGAAGGGGCATTCGGTGACGATACAGCAATGCGCAGTAGTATGACGAAAAAAACGAACGAAAAAACGATCGCACGTTCAAACCCCGCAATAAATCCCCTTTGGTTCGACCGCGTAGCGGACGAACCAATACATGGGTCAAGGGGCATTGCCCCTTGCGAGGTCGAGGGCGAGGAGCCATCGTCGGGTATGGGGTGAAACCCCATTCAAATGTTACTTGGGCGGAGGTGGCAATACGGGGGCGAGCGTTGTGACACCAGCACCCGAAAAATTAAAATTCGGGTAATCTTGCACGAGGCACGCGCCGCCTTTGTTCGTGTTGATGCCGACGAGCAACCCTGTACGAGAAAAACCATAAACCGAATCATTCCAGGCCGCGATTCCATACATACTGCCATAAGCCGTTACGGAATCGCCGCAACCTGGTGCTTTCAAAATCGCGCCACGTACAGCTTTGGCCACGACGCTCGTTCCGGGCGCGCTTAGTTTCGTCATGTCAATTTCAAGCAGTGTGTCGGTCTTGCTGCAACCCGTGGAACTGGGTGGATTTGGGCAATCGCGTACCGTTGCAAATCCAATGGGATTGCCATTGTTGGCAAGAAATACGAGGTCCCCCGATATTTCCCAGACCTTGCCCACGTTGGCTGAATCGTAGGCATATCCATTGCCGTCATTGGCGGGCACCTTTCCGAAACTACCATGTTGTGTCGTTTTGCCTGCGGCGTCGATGGCCCAAAGCGTGCCTGCGCTATCGGCCGCCATGAGCACTTCCAGATTTGGATCGAGCACACCCACGGGCGCCATGGTCAATGCATAAAATGTCGGCAAGTTTTGTCCCGGTATACCATTGACGAGATTTGTTTTCGTCCCGCATTTGATGACTCCACCGCCAGCAATGGTCAGCGGCGTGATGAGGTGCCCGGTAATGCCCCACAAATTTCCATCGCGATCGACAGCAATGTCCGTCATCGCTTTGTATTGATCCGCGGCCGCACCGATACAATCGAATAGACCGATTTCCGTGAGTGGCAAATTGGGCGCAGCTGGATCGAGCTTGTAAAGTGTCGTGTCCGTGCTGGCATAAATGAGTGGCGTACCTACACCCGCTCCGCCGCTGCCGTCGGAAAAACCAGCGTCAAAGAGAAACCCTCCGCCCTCGCCGGCTTGGCCGCTGGAGGATTGTCCTGCCGAACCAGCTGTGCCCGACGAAGTAGTCCCACCGCTCGATTCTGTGCCTGAACATGCGGACACATACGATGCCGTAACTAAGCCCAAAACCACTCCCGTTGCTGCTCGAAGGTATTGCATGCACAAAGCGTATCCGAGAAGTCGCGCGTCGAACAGGTGATTTTCGTGGGCACATACGCTCATCATGTTGCCGTTTTTGCTGGTTGCTTGGTCCGCGCTTGTGTATCGTAACGCGTCACAATGGACGAAGAGAAAAAAGTTGCCGAGACTCTTGCGCGTTTGCCCGGGGATATCCGACTCAATTTGGGATGCGGTCGTTCTCCGATTCCTGGTTGGGTCAATCTGGATTCCGTGGCATTGCCAGAAGTCGATGTCGTCGCGGACCTGGAATCGGGCGTATTGCCCTTCGAGGACGACAGCGTGACGGAGATCGCGGCGAGCCATCTTTTGGAACATATTCGCAATTCGCTGGGCTTGATGCAGGAACTCCACCGCATTGCCAAGCCGGATACGCGGGCGGTGTTTCGAGTGCCTTATGGCGCGAGCGACGATGCGGATACGGATCCTACGCATGTGCGTCGGTATTATTGGGGGTCGTGGGGATATTTTAGTCAGCCTTATTATTGGCGCGCTGATTACGGATATCGCGGCGATTGGGAAGTGGAGGACCTTGTGCTCATCGTCAAAGACGAATACAATGGCAAATCGTGGGCGGAGGTTTTCCAAGCCGTCGAAGAACGTCGAAACGTGGTAAAGGAAATGGTTGCGACGTTGCGGGCGGTAAAACCAATACGACCAACCCTGCGGGCGTTACAAAAGCAGCCGGTTTTGCGGTTCGTGACGAGTTCGTAGAGGGGTCGGCGATTCGTGCCCTCGAACGTGTTGGAAAGTGCAATTAGGTGGGCCATTTGTGCATCCGAAGGTGTTCGAAACGGTTTTTGGTCGGCGATTTGAGCACCCGAAGGTGTTCGAAACGGTTCTCGGTCGGCCAGTTGTGCACCCGAACGTGTAAGAACGTACATTCATGTCGGCCAGTTGTGCCTTCGAACGCGTTCGAAACGGTTCTCGGTCGCTGATTCGTGCATCCGAACGTGTAAGAACGTACATTCATGTCGGCCGGTTGTGCACCCGAACGTGTTGAGGGGCGACAACGGCGCGGGTTTGGTGCTAGGGTGCGGACAAAATGGGCACGGGTAGCGGCAAAAAGAGCGTGAAGTCGGCGAAGGAGGGGCCTCCGCGGCGTTTTGGTTGGCAAGACCAGCAAGAGGCGGAGAGCAAGCCGCAATTTACGGGGCGCCTTGGCAAACTCGGCTGGACGTTCATGGTGCCCGACAAGGACCTTGGCATAGATTACCTCGTGCAGATTTACGACGACGGGGTGTCTTCAGGGTTGTCGTTTTACGTGCAGCTCAAGAGTATCAAGGGCGCAGAAAAACGAAAAGGTAAACGGACGCCGGATGAATTGCGATATCCGCTCGAGGTGAAGGATATCGAGTATTGGGAAGTGCAATCGCCGCCGGTGGTGTTGGTGGTATGGGACTTGGACAAACAGGCGGGGTATTGGGAAACGATTCAGCGGATTGTCGAGGTTTTGGATAAGAAAGGGAAGGATTGGCGGGAGAAGAAATCGGTGACGGTGCGCGTGCCGGTGGAGAATGGGACGGATGAGGAGGGAATGAGGAGGTTGCGGTGGTTGCTGGCCGATGAAGAGTTGCGGCTCACTCGAACCAACCGAGACATGAGTTTCGGCATAAGTTTTTCCGGGCCTGACGAACGCAATGCCGCATGGAATGCATTCGAGAATGTGCTTAACTTCGGTGAGCCCGCGGTCTTTACTCAGAGCGATCTATGCGAGTTTAATGCGCCTAAAGCGATACAACGGCTTTATGGTAGTGCCCTTCGTCCAACAAGCATGATGATTTCACCAGGCCCGAACAAGCTCTCGATTCCCGTTCGTGTCGAGGTTCGAGCACGCTCAAGTATTGTCGCAATGCCGTATGTCGAGTTGCGCGTCACAAAACACGGAAGAAAGCTGTACGCGCTCAACAATGAGCACCAGAATCGCCCTCTTGTATTCTCCGTGTCTGTTTACGCTGATGCTCCTGGCAATTTTTCATTTCGCCGAACTCGATTTGGACATACCGTAGAAGAAGCGCGTGAGACAGTTGCATTTCTATTCATGATGCAACAGGAAGGTAGCCGTATTCGCATTATTAGCGAAAACGATGGCAAAAAGCTTTTTGACTTCCCGGTGCCCAAACAGCACTTCGCTGGCATCGAAGGCCTCCACGATGCTTTGGAGCGACTGGCATTCATTGACCCGTACATATCCAAATACGGCAAGATTGAGCTTGATAATGGGATCGTGCCTGACGACATAGCAAAAATTACGGTTCTCCATGATATCATCAAGGATGGTCGGGCGATAGTGCGACAGCCTATTCGATTCTCCATGGATCCGACGACCGAAGCGCTCTCCGACGGAGCCGCTCCTGACGTTACGATAAACAATTCCGAATGCCGCATGCAGGTTCTCGGAGTGGATATTCCTCTGGGACGTGTGCGTGAGACGATAAGGGACTCGGCCCGCGTGATGTCTGAAATGCGCGCAGCGGTTGCACGCGCGCAGGCGACGGGAAAATCTGTTCCAATTCAGCTCGCAGACGTAGAAATGGACGTTGAATTCCTCGATTGGCCTCCTTCTCGTCGCCGCCTTCAAGATCTCGCTGCCACGCAATCCGGTTATTTCACGCTCACGCAAGCCTTTGAAGCGGGATTCACATCCGCCGAGCAATTGCAAATTCATGAACGCGTCGAACGTTGCGCGGACGGCGTATACCGCTTTGTTCTCCATCCAGGGTCCGATCACGAAGACCTTGTCGTCACCTGGCTCCAAACGGAAAAGCGAGGCGTCTTCTCACACGACACGGCGCTCTCCTTGCACGTGCTTTCCGACATTCTGCCCGTTCGTCAGCACATTACCGTGCCGCCGGGATGGAAACCCCTCGAAGGAATGGCGCTCGCAGCGAATACCGTCGTGCACGAAGGAATCGTTTCCGATCATGAAAAGAGCTGGATGGGACCGGTTCCATTTACAAAACCATTACGTACCCTTGTTGATTG
>JANORL010001084.1:0-1554 GCA_031415295.1 Polyangiaceae bacterium
TGCGCCAACTGTTCAATGGTTTGATGTTGAAACAGTTGGCGCACGGTGATTCCAATGCCGGCCTGCTGGGCTTTGGCGACGACTTGGATGGCGAGAATGGAATCTCCACCGAGCTCGAAGAAGTTGTCACGCACGCCGACGTTTTTAATGCGCAGCACGGTCGCCCAAGCCCCGGCCAGCGCTTCCTCAACGTGATTTCGCGGAGCCGTGAAATCCGACTCGTTCGTCGTTTGCCCATCGGGTGCCGGCAAAGCCTGGCGATCGATCTTGCCATTGGGTGTGAGCGGCAATGAGTCCAGTACGACAAACTTCGCAGGAACCATGTAATCGGGCAGCTTTTCCTTTAACCATGCACGCAGCTCCCCCTCTCCACCTAGCGGCGTAGCTGCGGAGTTGGAGAGGGGGTTGGGGGGTGAGGCGCAGACATACGCGACGAGGCGTTTGTCTCCCGGAACGTCTTCGCGGGCGAGCACGACGCAACCACTCACGCCTGCGTGCGCCAACAACGTCGCCTCGATTTCGCCGAGTTCAATACGAAAACCGCGAATTTTCACTTGATGATCGATGCGACCAAGGAATTCGAGATGGCCGTCAACGCGCCATCGACAGAGGTCACCGGTCTTGTAAAGACGGGCGCCGGGTTCATTCGCGAACGGATCAGGAACAAATCGTTCGGCGGTCAGAGCAGGTCGATGGAGATAACCGCGGGTAACGCCAACGCCGCCAAGATAAAGTTCACCGGGTACACCCAGGGGCGCGGGTTGAAGGTGCCCATCGAATACGAAAGCCCGCATATTCGCAATGGGAAGGCCAATGGGCACACGACCCACACGGTGAGTTTCATTCGTTGCGTCGTACGCGATACAGCCGACGACAGCCTCGGTCGGGCCATATTCATTGACAATACGCGTGTGAGGTGCCCATTCTCGAAGAAAGGCGAGCTCTTCCCACGACAAGGCATCGCCGCCGACAATGAAGCTATGTGCACCTGTCGTTCCTCGTTGCGTAGAAAGTAAACCATTCAATGCAAGCAGGTGCATGGGAGTAATTTTGACGAGATAGTCATCGTGGTGCGCGATCCAGGTAGCGAGAGCTTCGATTCCAGCCTGCTCGGAGAGGAGCACAATGGGTCGGCCTGCCAAGAGCGGAGAGAACAAACCCGTGACGGTGAGGTCGAAGCTGAGCGCCGATTGCACGACGGCGCCACGGGTAGCGGCGACATCATAGGTTTTGGTGCACCATGCCAGATAATTCGCGACGCCGCGGTGAGGAACTTGGACACCTTTGGGTTTGCCTGTCGATCCCGACGTATAAATCACGTATGCCAGATTGTCTGAGCTGGCCCGACAAACTGGTTTGTCGGTTCGTTCCAAGGCCACCGTGGCCCATTCTGTGTCGAGACAAACCGTGCGTCCAGCATGTTCGGGCAATGCAGCCACGAGCCGCTTTTGCGTGAGCACGACCGGCGCAGCGGTGTCCTCGAGCAAAAACGTCATGCGTTCTTTCGGATACGTCGTGTCGATGGGCACGTATGCACCGCCGGCTTTGAGAATG
>JANORL010001085.1:0-2362 GCA_031415295.1 Polyangiaceae bacterium
GTGGCCACCACGCGTCTCATCATGTACGTCGGCGAGCGTTATGAAATCCTCGTCGATATGTCCAAAGATGCAGTCGGTTCGTCCCTCGATTTGAAAGCCTACAATGACGGTCAAGCTTTCGGATTTCCAGGTGGTGAGCCCAATATGACCGGCATGTTCGGCAGCCAGCTCAACAACAAAACGTTCGACATTTTGCACATCAACGTCACGCCAGCGACCGCAAATGCCATCACGAGCCTGCCGCAAAAACTGGCGTCCAATGTGTATTGGAAAGATGCCGATGCCACGTCGACTCGCACGTTATCCATTACCGACATGGGCCCTGGCACGCCCTTTACGTTCGACGGAGCGTCCTACAACATGGATGTCATCAATCACAACGTGGCCTTCAATGCGACGGAAAAGTGGACCATCAAAAATGGCATGACCTTCAGTCATTCCTTCCATATTCACGACGTCCAATTCAAGATCGTCTCACGCGTGGGTAGCTCGATTGCCCCGTACGAAGAAGGCTGGAAAGACACGGTCAGTATTCCGCGAAATGGTTCGGTCAGTTTCGTGGCCCGCTTCGACGATTTCGCGAGTGCTACCGATCCCTTCATGTACCATTGCCATATGGTCAACCACGAAGACGAAGGTTTGATGGGCCAATTCCTCGTCAAGTGACCTCGCGCGGCCTCCGCGTACGGTTCTGCACCTTCGCAATGCCCGTCGACAGCCTTTCGTGAAGAATCTATGTCATCCCGGGGGCTGTTGACGCACCCCAAACCAGACAAAATCCATGCTGGAACACGGTCGAGAGCCCTGCAGCAAGGCTTTGTCCCTAAAAAGAAGGCCTCAACGGCCTCCGGGAAGGCATTTCGTAGTCGACTGTACTATTTGGAGGCTCAGTTATGCAATTACCCACATCATGTGAGTAAGGTAAAGCACGTCCCAAAGAAGCTTACTTCGTTACTTTCTTTTTGGTCTTTTCGGTTTTGGCCCTGGCTTTGATTGCAAATGCCTCATAAAGTGGTTCCCACCCGTCGAGGCGAAAATCCAATCGGTCTTTGGTCACGAATATCGATTCGCCATCGCTGTCCACGAAGTGGGCCTTGATATCGATCGAAGCGAGTTTCTTGACTTGTCCCGCCGCGACGCCGAACAGAATCGGCTTTTCTGACCATTTCGAGGCGACGAACAATTGGCCTCGTGCCGCACGCAAATAGGTGCGATCGGCGGGCACGGTGCTCGAGAATTTCGGCTGTTCGCCAGCCATATCGACGAGGGACAGGCCTTTCGATGACAACATGCCCCACATATCGCCCTCGAGCCACGCCATACAATGAATGACTTCATCGGGTGCGGATTGAAAGCGGCGCGTGAACGTACCCGTCGAAAATTGCAATTCGAACACGGTATGCGGGAGTCGAAAAAGCGCATGGTTTCCTGAGCAGTGCATGAATGGGCCATAAAGTTCCCACGTGAATTCATGGTTCGATAGTTTGCCTCTGTGATTCAGTGATTGTCTTGTGCCCGTATCGTCGACGTACAAGAACGCCGTGCGTAGATTGTTTTCATAACGCCAAGCCCAGACGCGACCGGATGCTTTCTGAGCGTAGTCGCCATGCATGATGGGTGGTTTGCGCAAGGCATTGGATGGATCGGGTTTGTCGAATTGGCTTCGTTCGTCTTCGTTCGGTTCGCGAAATGCGTGCAAGGTGGCGGGTTCGAGCCGTAGAGGCCCTTCGATCGTGTTTACTTGCGCGACGACGTTGGCTCTCCGCGCGTTTTGCCGAGCTTGTTCGAAGATCGGATCGGGCGCGTAGGTACCCAGTGTTGAATCGCGTTTTGCCGGAAAAATGAGATTGACGGGATCGTAGAGATACACGGGGCGTGGCGATGGCAATGGTTGTTGCGTGAGCGTCCAGTTGTGCCAGCGGCTATCGCCCGCTTCGCGAGCGCTCCACAGACTTACTTCGGCAATGGGCGTGAAGCGGTGCAATTCGAGCAAAAAGTCCGTCAAGGCGGAAAACGCCGCGCGTCCAGCGCCCGACCATCGTTCGCCGAAAGTAAAACAAAAATACCGTCCAGTCCATTGCCAAGGTTGGTTTGCGGCAATCTCGGCGGGGCCTTTGGCGAATCGTTCTTCGAAGATGCCGGCAAGGTGTTCGCGTTGGAGCATCGAAGGCGAGGAAGTCAACTGGACTTCGACGATGTGGCCCAGGTTTGCTCCTTCGTACCAATCGAAGGGTGCGTGTCCGAAGTAGAGGAAAGGGAAGGTCATTAAATGGCTCGACTTTTGGTGGAAGGGACGTATATCCTACGCGGCGCGAGAGCACAAGGAGCGAAATCAACGTATGGAGCGAAAACCGTCACGTAT
>JANORL010001086.1:0-1606 GCA_031415295.1 Polyangiaceae bacterium
ACACGATGGTGTAGATAATGTCGTCGAGACACAACCCGTCACCCAAATAGACCGAGTGGTTGACGATGGGAGCGTTGGAAATCTTGAGCGCGATCGGTAGGAAAATCGCGTTGTAGATCGCGACGAGTGCCGCCGAATAAAGGCACGCCGGAACGCTGTATCGCAATCCAGACATCACCGCAAACAGGGCGATGACCACCCACGTCAATGGCGTTCGATAGACCTCGTAGACCCCCGAGTGGTTGTACAAGGAGGCGATGATGCCTATCTGTACGACCGACAGATCGACGGTGATCGATAGGTATTTGAGCCACCGAAAGTAACGCTCGCGCCGTCGCAACACGAAGAGAAGGATGACTGCATAAGCGAGCCATCCAGCCATCAACGCGATGTAGATCCTCCTCGACGTTGGCGTTTGCGCATCGGGAGTGACGAACGCGATGGCCGGCAACGTGAGGCCAGAGAAGACGAACCGCACGTAGTTGACGAGCCGCTCGGCGGCCATCTCTTGCTTTTCGAGGATGGCCCGGATCTCGTCGGAGAGCCGTTCTCGCGCGGCAAATCGTTCTTTCATGCGGTCGAGCACGGCATTTTCCAAAAGTCGGCGGTGTGGGGCCACGATGGGACAAGGAAAGCCGCCGCGCGTCAAGAGCCACGTTGCGCTTCATCGACTTTAGGACGAACGGTACGATGTTCAAAAGAGTGTGTCATGAACGACCGGGCAAGTTGACAGGTTTGTCACTCGACCCATCGCGATGCGCCGTCGTCAGGTAGGACGTACGACATGGCCGGGGACATCATGATGCCGCCAAACTTCGTTGGAGCCTGGGACGCAAGCAAAATTACTAGAGTCGGGTAAACGGGCGCCAATAATGAAGTGATGAGGCGACCTCCCTGAATCGAGACTTGAATCGAATTGATTGGCGGTTCACGGAGTTCAATGATGGACGTAATCGAATCAACCGGAAATCATTGAATCAGGCCATAGGCGCACGTTATTTTTCGACGAACTCTGCGGAGATTGTTTCGAGTTTGCGAATAAAACTCGCACCGATTATCGAAAATTGCAGATCAAGCGGCTCGACGAGTGGTTCGTCGGCGCGGCTGTGCGGGTGGAGCGAGAAGGGCCTTGACATCCGACGTTGTGCTTGCGCCACGGAGCCACGCATCGAGTTGCGTAACATCCTTGCACTGGAGCACCTGCTTGCGTTGGGCAGCCGTCAGCGACAAACCACGAGACTCGAGCATGATGAGCACGGCTTCGGCCTTTCCTTCGGCCTTTCCTTCGAGCTTTCCTTCGAGCTTTCCTTCGAGCTTTCCTTCGAGCTTGGCCTTCAAGAGCGTCTTCTGTTCCCACTTTTCGTACGCGCGTTGCCAGTTCATTTCTGTCTCTTGTTCGGAGTTTGTCAGTGTCGACTTCGGCAAACTCTGGCGCCACGCCGCCAGCAGGCGCATCGTAGCATCACCGACTTCAATCATCGACCCGTCAAGAACGAGGACGACGACCTACGTCCAGACGTCGAATACCAAGCTCATCCGTTCGTTTTCGGCTCGGCTTCGACTTCGGGCAACGGCGGAAGCGTCGCGGGATCGGTTCCTGGTGCAA
>JANORL010001087.1:0-7892 GCA_031415295.1 Polyangiaceae bacterium
TGAAGCGAATCCAATTCTGCAAATAATCCGTCGCGTCCACTTCTTCGCCGTCGACTCTCGCCTTTCGCGGCAAATGCAATGTATGAAGGGCGCTCTGTTCGTACCGATGAATGAATTCGCGAACGTACCTATCAACCCCAATTGTTTCCAGCAACCATCGCCGATGACTCAATAACCGTACTCGGCTGTCGTGTTCGAGTGGTTGCTTCCTCTCCACAGGTTGCCATGTAGGGTCCAGAACGACGCCAACCGCATGATCTGCGCGAGCCTCGATGCGTGACATTTCGAGATCACGAAGCAACTCGTCATGAACATCGGAAGCCGATGTCACCGCGTGAAACAATAGAGTCGAGGACCTGGCCTTGTCCACGATGGACGCCGTCCAAGCGATCGTGCCTTGCTTGGTGCCGACCGCTCGCTGAACGCGAAATCCAGCGCGTTCATAGATCTCGGCGAGAGCCTCTTCCGGCAATGGCGTCATGGGCAGCATTCCTAGCCTTATCGTGGCGTGACGTCAACGCCGTTGTTCCAGCGCGAGTACTTAGTCCAGACAAACCGCGATTTTCGAACGTATCGAACTGAGGCCCAAACGTTTCTGGCGCAAACGTAACAGGCGATGCCGCAAGTGGGGAAGAGAATTCTGCGAGCCGTGATCGATTCGGTTTATCCGTCTCCGGCCGTGCGCGGCGCGTAGCGCACGCGCCATTCGTCCGATCCCATTCCTACCAGTTGCGTAGCCTGGACACAGAATCGGTGAAAAGCGGCTGCCGATAGGTTCGTCTCCATGTATGCGCCGTTGGCCAATGTTTTCAACCGACTCGATTTGCGGAATAGCGTTGCGTCGCGATTCACGAATTTAGGCATTTCGACGACAACCTTGTCGAACTCGTCTTCACCGAGTTTCGCAATGGCTTCCATCGTTACTTGTGCCACTTCGACCCACGCCTTGACGGGAAAATTGCGTCCGCGAACTTCGACAACTTGCGGAATCGTCCCAGTCACGGGCGACTTATCAAATGCGCCAGATATTGAGTCGACGGGGCCATAATAGGGCCAAACCGTGAGCGCTCGCTCGGCAAGCACTTCCCCGCGTTTTTCAATTTCCGCAGCCGCCCACCGATCTACATTGGCAAAGTATTTGTTCAGCTCCAAGTGGCTTTCACCAAAGAGCGCTTTCTTGTCGGCAAATTTGTCGTTGTTCAGCTCGCCGTTATAACTCGTGAGCGTCAAATTCCCGAGTGTGTGGAGCAACTGGTCGTGATCGTCCTCGTAAGTGGCGCCAAGTTCTTCTTGCCACTCGGTGGTGAGCGTTTGCGGCATGATATGCTCGATCGTGAGGATTGTCGTTACAACATGTTCCTTGTGGCCAAACGAAGCCTCGAGCCGTTCGAGCAATAGCTTGGTTTTCTCCCGTCGATCCCCTGCACCATATAGACGCGCCGATTCGAGCCGATCGCGAAATGCCTCGTCCCGAGGGTATCCCTTACCGGCAAGAACTTTCCGCACGGAATCGACGAATTTCGGTTGCCCGAAGGATTGCGAATAGAGTGGCGGGAAAATCTTGTTCAAACCGTGTGTCGGTACGGCGCACACGAATCGCCGCACAAGATAGCTTTCCAGAGTATCCAGAAGGCCGACGAATTCATCCTCGTACAGCCCGCCCCTCGTATAATCGTCGTACACGTTCAAGAGGAAAGGATACGCTACCGTTACTTCTAATCGATTTAGTCGCACCAGACGTTCACGAATGCGTACACTCGGTTCGTGCTGCGGACGAAGTAGGAGATTGTAATAACGCGAATGTTTATCCAGGTCTCGGAGGTGATGGACCGGTCCTTTTTCGCGGTCGTTGTCGATTCGGGCCTTCAACGTAGCGTATACATCGGTTTCTCGGACCATCTGACCGCCGCGTGCGAGATAATGCCGGACGAACGGCGTGACCATATCGTCGCCAAGCCGCTTTTGCATGGGGCGCCAGAGATCCACGTACGTTCGTTCATGCTCACTTGCATCAATGCGCATGAAAAAATAATTGCGAATGAGGTCCGCTTGGGAAAGCGGTCTACCTTTGCCATTGAGACTTTCGAAGATTCGATGCGGATTGTCGTGTTCGTCGAGAACAATGCTCACCAGCGTGAGTTTTCCGACCATGACCCGATGCAGGGTTTCGAGGTTAGGGGCATCGGGTTTTCGCAACTTGTTCTGAAAAAATTGGTAAGCAATCTTGATCCCGGTCGTCGCGTTACTGACGTCTTCACCCCGAACGATTCGCATGAAGTTTTCGCGGTCGCTCGAATTGGGATCCTCGCCTTGCGTCGGGAGCAGTTTGAAATGGTCGTTGCCGGACTCGTAGCGGTTTGTTAGGTACGAATCTTCAATTTGAGACGCAAGTTTGTCGAGGCCTGCCGCTCGGGCATGATCGCGGATGAGTGCGAGCAGGATGAGCAGCGTCGTCAGTCGTTGCTGGCCGTCAATCAGGAGGCGTTTTTCGACGCCTTCCGGGACCGATTTCGCAGGCGATGTTACGATCGAACCAAGGAAATGCGGCTGAGGATTCTCCTCTTCCAGGAGCACGACGATATCCCGCCAAAGCGCGTCCCACTGTTCCTCCTTCCACGAATAGGGCCGCTGGTAATGCGGCACCAAAAACTGTTTGCTGCCTTCGAGAATGCGCTGGAGCTTTGCTTCGGCGGCTTGCATGGCGGGTCCTCGGTCAAGAATGCCTACGTGCGGACGAATGGAATCGAGGACGGTATCCGACGCACATGGGCTCGTCAATCACTTTGTTCGACGCTCGCAATCATCGCCCAACGCTGGTAGCGCCGGCATTTCCTCCGTTCGTCAGGAAGGACTTGCAAGAAAGAGCAGCGGTCGTGTAGAGTGCGGCATCTAGCGGACGATGCTTGCGAACAGGGGAAACGTATGAACGGTCAGAACACGGGAGCGGCGGCGTCGAATACACCGCGATGGCAGGCGTCGATTGCGGCGTTGTCGATGGCGTTGCTTTCGTTCGTCGTATTGTTTCCAGTTGCGGTGACCGGGTTGGCGCTTTGGGGCGGCGTGCTCGGAATTGCGAGTGCTTGGTCGCTCAACGCGGTGGGAGCACGAGATACGCACGTTCTGGAGCAATCGGTGGCGATAGCCGTAGCGTTGCTCGGGTCTGCGGGAGGAATCGCGTTCGTGGGCGCAACGGCGTCGGGCATTACGAAGCTGGATGTGTGGAAAAAATCGAGAATGGGCGCCCAGGCCCAACAACGCGTCGTCATTTCCCCGTCCAACCCTGGGAAAAAGTCGTGGTCATCGACGTTGTTGGGGCATCCGTGGCTGTCGCTTGGCGGCATTGCCTTGTTCGTCGACGGGTGCGTCGTGCCATTTCACGCCTCGCGCGCGATTCATTTGCCGCCCGAAGTGCTTGGCGGGTTCATCATTACCGGCGCGTCGTTGTTGTTCTTGTTTGCGCTTGTGTTGTCCTTTCGCGCGTACGTCTATGGGATGCGCGCGTTATGGGGAGGCGTGCGGGAATCTGCATTTTTCGCGGGCCTGGTGACCGCGGGAAGCTTGGTGGGCGCGGGCATTGTGCTGCTCATCGGGCATGCGTTTGGCCAAGCGGCGTCGGCGTTTTCGTCGTCAGAAACGGGGCAGGCACTCCAAGCTTGTTCCGGATCGGCGGAGTGCTCGCGGCGAGTTTTACAAAGCGCGCTTGATGGAAAACCGCGGCAATTGCCGTCTTCACCAGCGGGGGGGTATTCGCCCGAGAGACCAACAAGTTTTGACCAATGTGTCGAAGAGCTGCGTAGGCCGGAGGCTCGTGGATGGAGCTCGATTGATTGGGCACTATTCGAGGCGAACAGCATTATCAATGACAAGGCGCAAGCTGAGGACCTCGTGCAAGGCACATTGCTTACGGTTTGTCTCATGCCCGAGCGGATTTCCGCAATCAAACCATATTTCATAAAATCAGTTAAAAATGCTGCGCGGATGCAATGGCGCAAAAACAAACAAACATGCCCTGTCGTCATTGATGATCCTGTCTGGCTGGTCGACCAGTGCATAACGTCGAGTGTCGAGCAGCAAGCCATTCAGATCGAAACGGAAACGGCAGCCCAGTTAGCACTCTGCGCATTATCGAACGACGAACGCCGATTGATTGTGTGGCATGCGCAGCAGGATTTCTCGCACGCTCAGATTGCCAAGAAACTGGGCGTCAACGAAGACACCGCAAGGAAGCGCTATAGCCGGGCGTTGGATGCGCTTCGTGAGCAATTTACTTTGCGATGTCAATAAGTTACAAGAATTTTTGTCACGTTTTGTGACCTCTCGACTGGGGCCTTCGGAATCGGTTCGTCACGCGAACCGTTGCCTTGGAGGTTCCCATGCAAGGTGCTCGTGCGCTTCTCGTCGTTCCGCCGCTTCTCAAGTATTCGGCTGGCCCGCTGCTTGGTCCCGCGTTGCTCGTGGCCGCAGCAAGGGCCGCTGGTCATGATGCCGATACGCTCGATTTGAGCATTCGGTGGATTCGTGAGCGGATTCCTTCCGAAATGTCATTGCCTACGTCGGTCGTTGTGGGAGACCATGACAAACCAGGGGCGTTGCTTTCATCCATTCAACGCGATGCGTTCGTTCCGATGTTGCAGACGTATTTGACGGACTTCGAGACGCTCGATGGGGCCGATCCGCATTTGTCGATGACGTGTTCGCACGACGCCGTGGATGCTGCCGTCGAAAGGCTTGTCGCTTCGCCCGTAGGAGCATGGATTCGTGAGCAGCTTGAAGGTTCACCGCAACCTGACGTATTCGGTGTATCCGTGCTTTTTAGTGGCCAAGTGCTGCTGGGCCTGGTGGCGAGTGCCATAACGCGGCAGCTTTGGCCGTCGGTGCACATAGTTTGGGGCGGCGCACACGTGACGGCGTTGCAGGACCGCATTGCGCAGGATCCTCGTTATGGACGACTCGTCGACTCGTTCGTGTTTGGATACGCCGAGCGCACGTTTGTCGAATTGCTTCATGCGATTGCGGCTGGGACGCCATTGCCGAAAGAATGCGTGCGAGCGGGTGGACGGACGGTTCGTCGCGCCGTGGACGATGCGACCTTTGCGCCCAAGTTTCAAGATTTGGATCGGTATGGTTTGCCCCGGCTCACGCTTCCGGCGCAGGCATCTCGAGGGTGTAGTTATGGACGGTGCGAGTTTTGCACGTATCCGACCATTGAAGGAGCGTATCGAGCATTGGAACAAGCGGTCGTCGAGCCTGTGGTGACCGAGGCTGCTGCGTGCGGGGCCAATGTAGCATTCAAAGACAGCTTGATTGTGCCAAAACGGCTCGTGGTATTGGCGGATCAAATTGGCGGGCGCGTGCGTTGGAGTGGCTGTACGAAACTGCATTTGTCGCTCGATGCCAAGCTTTTGCGGCGTTTGGCGATTGGCGGGTGCGATACGCTGGAGATTGGCCTCGAAACGATTGATGCGGAGCAACAACGCCTGATTGAAAAGAAACAGTCGAAGGATTTGTTCTTGCGGGTGCTCGATGCTGCGGGCGAGGCCGACGTGGGGCTCGTGGTCAACTACATGACTGGTTTTCCTGGGCAAAACCGAGTGTCAGCCGCCGACGAATTGGACTGGGTGCGTGGGCAACTCGAGAGCCGTTCCGGATTACGAGCGATTGTGGAGCATAACGATTTTCAACTCGAACGGTTGTCCCCAATGGCGCGATCACCGGAGGCGAATGGAATCGAGGTGACGGGGCAATGGCCGTGGGCGAGCGTGCTCGGGTGGCGGTTGGCGCCATCGCGAGCGATGCGGTTGCCTTTGGCGGGGTGAGTTGATCGCATGCGTGCTTTCGCGAATTTCGCGAAGAAAATCAATAACTTGTAAAAATCTTTGTCACGTTTTGGTACGTGCTGACTGGAGGTTGTGGAGCCGCTGGCGACACCGCGCGGCGGGTCTTCGCATCATAGGGGTGCGCGTTTCAACCGTGCGATAAAGAAAGAGGAAAACATCATGGCAAGCAACCAACCGAAGCCGAATGATGATCGTTCGAACGTGAAGAATCCGAACAACCCCGCGCACGAGGCGGACACGAGCAATCGGGAGCGCCAGGGTCATCCGGCTCCGCCTCCCGCGCAATCGCCGCCAGCGCAACAAACGCCAAAAAAGTGAGGTGATGAAGCGGCGGGGTGCGTTTTTCTGGCGTGCCCCGCCGCTTTACCTGTGCAACCATTTCATATGCATTGTGATTGGTTGCTCGATTCGGTAGCTTTAACCCACCAAGAACTGTCGCAATGCTCGAAGCTTGCGGCGAATGTTACTTGCGCCAACGTAATCATTGGCTCAGTGTCGTCCCATCCGGCTATTCGTACGACTGCGGAAGGGCCATTCAGTCGGACCCACTGCACGTATCGTCGATATGAGGCGGTGTCGTTCATTTCTTACTTTGTATTCCATATCTGGAAAATGTTTTTCTTGGCACATTGCGCTACGTAAAACCGTGTCCATGCTGCGCGCCCATGACGTTTACCCCCCTACGGATCGCTACTTCTCCTTCGGCGCCCGCTGCGCCCGGCAACCGTAACGCCCTTCCTCACCCCACAACATCCTCCACCCGCCCCACCCACGCCTGCTTCCCATCGAATACCATCGCGTATTCGTACACCGGGGACGCCCCTGCCGCCGTCAATTCCGCCGCATACTTCCGATCCCGCACTTGCTTTGCCGCGTCCTTCAATACCTCGTCCACGGTTTTTCGCTGGCCCATCACCTTGAATTCGATCACCACGCCTGGCTGCCCCGGCGTTTTTGGCCGCATCAGCACATCGGCCCGCCCATACCCCGATTCGCGATTGGACCGCACCTCGTATCGTTCTTCCAAATGCACGAGCAGCCCCAAAATCAACCCATGATAGAGTTTTTCCGGCTCGGCTCCCGCAGGATCCTGATACGACATCGCCGTCAATAAAATCCACTCCAGATTCGATTGCACCGTCTCGACATCGCCCACCAAGAGCGCATTGACAAACTCCTTGATGTGGTGCGATGTCGGATCCGCCCGCCGAAGCCAGCCGTAAAACAGGTCCTCGTAGACGAGCTTCACTTCCTTGTTGGGAATGCTCAGCGAGCCGCTCGTGCGCCCTTCACGCAAGACCACGTTGGTGACCTTGAGATACCCGGAGAACAACAAGAAATTCCAAAATGCATCCGTGGTCTTGTCGATGTTGCGCAGGACGATGTTTTCGTCAATGGGTACGTCGATGGTGCCGCCATTGAGGAGCGCGGCGGACATTTCGGACAGCCCCAACCCTTGTTTTAATGCAAGCGTCTCGATGAGGTCGGAAGAACCGCTGTTCACCCAATACGGCTGCAAAAGCCCGTCGTCGATGTAGTTGAGAATGGACCACGGATTGTAAATGACCTGGCCGCCGAAGAGGTATCCATTGTACCAGGCGCGGACAGATTGAGCGTCTTGCCAAACCGTCGAGGTCTGGGAAACAGCAGGACCTTGGTCGTGTCCGCTAGAATTTGCCGAACGAAGTCGGTCTTGTCGACGTAACTGGCGCCGCTCTCACGCAGCATGCGAAAGTCCGACTCACCAATTCCAGGGATGAACTTCTTTATGGCGACGAGCGCACTGTTGCCCAAGAACACCGTCACGTCAAGCAATCCGGCTCAGCGCACGGGTTGGACGTCTCGCGTCAGGAATTGTAAGCTTCGAAGTCTGCATTTGCAGACTTTCGTCGAGGTGTTGTCTTCACGTAACTTCATCGCGAGCGCCCCAGCGAAGCGAAAACGACGAACATGCGAGGTGGTCCGAAAACTTGACTTGATGATGAACGTGAACGACAACGCAAAGAGCGGGAGAACGACGATGAAAACCGTGTGCGAACGATTGCGGTAGTAGGG
>JANORL010001088.1:0-13574 GCA_031415295.1 Polyangiaceae bacterium
GATCGCGGGTTTGGCGAAGGTCACGGCAACGGCAAAGACCGGATCCGGCCCGATCAGCGTGCAAGTGTACAAGAAGAAGAAGTGATGGTTTGTCGCGCGAAACCTCACGCGCGACATGTTCGATGTACGTGAGGTTTCGAAAAGCGAACGGCCATGCTCATGCATGGCCGTTCGTCACGCTTCGGCACCCTGTACAGGATGCCGATCTATGATCAATCGACGATCAATGTTCAGGCGAGCGCGTCCTTGATGGCCTTGATCGGGCGCGCACGAACCGATTTACTCGCGGGTTTGGCCGGGAACGTCATCGATTGCTTCGTGAAGGGATTGATCCCCTGACGAGCCTTGGTGGCGGGGCGCTTGACCACGCGGAACTTCGCGAAACCAGGCAGCGTGAAAATGCCCGACTTCTTCAGTTCACGATGCCCGACCGTGACCAACGATTCGATGACGGCTTTGACGTGCTTGCGAGAAATTTCCTCGCCGCCTGCCTCCGTAATCGCCTGAATTAGAGCGCTCTTGCTCAACGTTTTCTTCGAAGAACCGGCGCTAGCAGCACTCTTCTTGCTCGCCATGTGCAACTCCTCTGACCTGTGCATCACGCGCGACCCCTCGCCGCGCGTTCAGCTCGACGCAACCATACACGCCACCCGAAACAAAAAAAGCGAAATTTAGCTTGGAAATGGCGATTTCGTGTTCCGACTGCACTCGCTCGTCGCGTCGAAGTCCTGCACGACGAACCGAAGTGCTCCGAAAAACGCCATGATTTCGGCGGGAAATAAGCCACGAATCGCTCTCGCTGAGAACGACAGTGACCCGTGCTGACGTGTTGGGTGGGTTCGGCGAACGAGCAAGAATGTGCCGTTCACCCTGGAAAACGAGCTGAATCAGCTACTTGCTAGTTCGGCGGCAAGGCTCCGCGCTGCCGCAAGCGTTGCATCTTCGGCCAACGCTTTGTCCACGAGAAGGCGCGCTTTGCCGCGATCCCCTTGCGAAGCAGCGAGTCGACCGAGGTGGTAATACGCGAGGGCTTTGTGCCGCGATGTCACGCCCGACCCTGAAGCTTTCGCCATCGTCACGACGCGAAGTGCTCGCGCTGCGATGTCCGCTTCGCCTCGATCCACGGCGTATTGACCCAATTCCATGGCGTATTCGACGTTTGTCGGGTCAACCTCGAAAGCCTTCGAGTATTGCGCGAGCGCCTCCGCATCGTTGCCCGACGCTCGTTCCACCGCTGCCAACGCGTGGTGCGCCATGGCCAGCGTCTTTGACCGACGTCCTTCAAACGCAGCCACCGCATTAAACGCCAACGGTCGCGCTTCCTCGACACGTCCCGCTGCCACATACGCCTCGGCCAAGACGATGACCGGATCCCAAGCTTCCGGCTGCAGACGTCGCACGTCCTCCACGAGTTCGACGGCGGCTGCGCCACCACCTTCGGCACTGATGAGGACGCGAGCAGCGTGCAACATCAATTCGACTGCGGGACCTGCTTCGAGGTTTGCAGCGATCGAAGCAATCGTTGCGGCAGCAACTTGGTGCTCACCCATTTCCGCTTGAGCACCAACGAATTCACTCACGAGCGCTCGATCGGAAGAATCGATGTCGACTGCACGTCGAAGAATGTCGATGGCTCCTCGTAGGTCTTGCTCTTTTTCGCGCAACATCGCTGCGGCCTTGCGTAGGCCGGCGAC
Organism: Polyangiaceae bacterium; assembly: GCA_031415295.1. GTDB lineage: Bacteria > Myxococcota_A > Polyangia > Polyangiales > Polyangiaceae > Polyangium. The sequence continues at coordinate 1,695 of JANORL010001088.1, forward strand.
GCGTTGGGCCGCGTCTGGTGCATTGTCAGCTTCCAGCACATGGATTTCGGCCAGCTTGCGGAAGTCACCTCGTGCCGTGAGACGATCCTTCAGTTTCGTACCAAGCACCGTGCTCGCAGGGAATGCACGCAGACCCGCTTCGAGTGCCTTGTCTACGCCTTCTTCGTCGTTCTGTTGCACACGCACGTCGGCGAGTTTGAGTGCAGTCTTCTCAGCTGCTTCGCCCTTTTCGGCACCAAGGAGTTTTTCCAAGGCGTCGGCAACGTCCGACAGTTCGCCACGTTTTTCGCAAATGCGCACGATCGCTCGTAGTGCGTCGATGTTCGCATTGTCCCAATCGAGGACTGCGAAGTAGGCATCGCGCGCCTTGTCGAGATCGTTTTGCTGCTCGAACAACGATGCCAACCGCGTCGACAACGCCATGACCTGCGCGGTGTCTTGACGATCTTTCGCCGCATCGATGCGCCGTTCGAGCAAGCTCGCCAGATCATCCAAGCGTCCTGCTTTTTCGAGCAACGTCGCTTGTTGCGCTGATCCTTGTTCATTGGTCGGATCGTCTTCGAGTAGCTCGGCCAGCACGGTGATGGCGCGTTCGTCGCCTCCGTCGCCTTTCTGCGCGAGTGCTGCCAATTCGAGGCGCATGCGCGAACGATCCTCCACTGCTTCGAGCAGCGAAATGAGTTGTTCGAGCACTTTGCCCAGCGCAGCACCGTCATCCAATCGTCGGTAAAGATCGACGAGCGGCTCCCAAACTTCGCGATCCGCCGGCTCCCTTTCGAAGAGTTCGGCGTAGATCCGTGCTGCGGTCGCCAAATCGCTGAGTTTGTCCTTCGCGATCGTTGCTGCAGCAATCAAATGTCCACGCTCGGCATCTGGAGACGCAATACGCGCAGCGCGTTCTTCGAGCGAGGAAGCTTCTTTATGATCCTCCGCGTTCGAACGAATGGCCGACAAAGCCACGACAGCCCAATAGTCATCCGGCGTCAGCGCTGCGTCGTCCGCCTTCACGATGGCCTGACGCAAAACCCGTTCGATGAGTGCCGCGTCGCCCACCTTCTGCGCCGTCGCATACGCCTCTTGATACGCCGTCACGCCTCGCTGACCGCCCAAACGAACAAGCGCATCGACGAGGGCCGTCGGACGATCGTGCTCGCGGGCAAACTTCTCGAACATTTCAATGAGGCGCGGGTCTGAAACCCCAATGTCCAAACCGCGACGGAAGATCGCTTCCGCGCGGTCGGGCTGGGGATCGAGGCCCAACGCACGTTCGAGCGCGTCTATCGAGCGTTCCGTGTGCTCGGGGTCTCCGAGAACGAGTTCGGCCAATCGATACAAACCGTCGGCAACATCGGCAGCGGGAGCGCTTTCCGCGGCGGCTTGAATGCGTTTTTCCAAGATGGAGATTTGTCCCGTGCGATCACCACGACGCGCAGACGACGCTTCGAGCGCACGCCAAACTTCGTGAATGCGCCGATCTCCAGGTCGCTGCATCAAGAGCGCTTCAGCCCGAGCGAACATCGCATCCGCTTGATCCGCTTCGCTGCCATCAGCGAGCGCGCGGCCTAGATGCAGCAGCAAGTCGATGAGGGGCGGATCGTTTGTGGTCGAATCAATTCGCCGACGCAGCGTCGTCACATAACGATCGACCATGCCCAAACGTTTGGCGAGTGCCAAGGCTGCGCGATGGGCATCGCCCAAGGTGGGACGCAGTTCGATGGTCTTCAGCCACAAATCGAGCGCTCCTGCGGCATTGTCCAAGTGTTGTTCGTAAAGCGTCGCCAATTCCGAAATCGTGCCGAGAGGCGCTTCGCTGCCCGAAATCTCCATGCGCAATTCGAGCGCCCGGGCGAGGTTCTTGTGATTGGGTTTGCCCCGGAGCACACGGACGAGTCGATCGCATTCTTCCGCGTTCTCACGCGCTGCTTCGAATGCCGATTCGACATGTTCGACCGCACGTTCGGACTCGCCTTGCTTCTCCGCAATTTCGGCCAACGCGTAGAGAACTTCGGTACGCGTAACCGCCGGACTCGACTGTTCGTCGCGCAAACGACGAACCATCATCAAGAGCGAACGGTACGTACGTTGAGATCGATCGTATTGCCCTTCTTCGAAGGACAAACGCGCGACAGCCAGCAGAATTTCCGGATGCGTAGGATCGATCTTGAGGGCGACGTCGAGTTCGGCGAGCGCACTCGAACGATCCGCTGATGCGAGATACACGCGCGCCAAGTAGTGGTGCACGACCGCGCGATCCTTCGGACGTCGAGCGCCATACGCATCGATGATTTGGCGAAGAACAGCGGAAGCTTCCTCGATGCGTCCAGCTGCACTCAACGCATCGCAGAGCGTGAGTTTGATGGCTCGATCATCGGGTGTGAGCAATGCAGCCTGCTCGAGCAGCGGAACGGCCGATTGCGGGTCGTTGCGCTTCGTGACGTGCAGGTCAGCTGCTTCGCGGAGCAACTTCGTCCTCTGCGCATTGTTTTCCGTGTGTTGCGCTTCGACGGCCGTGAGTTCGGCGAGTGGTCCCCAGGCTTCGGCTTCCCGATAAAGCACAGACAAACGGGCTCGAACCGGCCGCGTATCCGTGATTTTCTCCAAAGCCTCTTCGAGACGCTGACGCGCCATCGCGGGTTCGCTCGCCGCGATGTACGACTCGGCCAAACGCAGCACCGGATGCGGTGCCGAATCGAGCGGAGAATCCGTACAGATGATCTCGAGCACTTCCGCCGCGGAGGGATGATCACCACGGGCCGTAAAGAGACGCGCCAAGGCATCGAGAGACGCGAGGTCACGGAACCGCGCTGCGCGACGGTAATCCGACGTCGCACGCGCGACGTCTCCCACTTTGGTTTCCGAGATGATGGCTGCACGACGCCACAATTCCGCCGCCAACGTCGTGTCGCGATTGGCTTCACGTCGCGCCGCTTGATCCTCCCAGAGTGAAGCGAGCGCCGGGTGATCTCCGATTCCTTCGAAGAGCTCCGCGAGTTTGTCCACGGAGGCCCCATGCAGGGGATTTTCCTCGAGGTTTTTCCGGAGCGTCGCAATCGCACGTTCAACCTCGCCTGCATCCGTCAGGAGTAAGGCCAAGTCGACGCGCAGATCCACGCGCGAGGGTGAGTCGGCTGCAACGGAGATCTGCTTCTCGCGTAATGCGAGCAAATCCGTGCGCCGATCTTCGGAACGATAGAGTGCGTCAAGACGATCACCGACGTGACCATCGGTCGGGTTTTCCCCGAACAACTCTTCGTAAATGACGATTGCCGGTGACGGTTCGGAGATCTGCGCCGCGGAAAGTCGCAACGACCGACGGTGCGGAGTCTCAAAGGGAAGCGTCGCGCCATCGAGGCACAATTCAACAACGCGCGCCGAATTGCCCTCTTCGCGATAAATCTTCACCAACACGTCGATCGCCCAAGATGCCGACGTGGCGGGCAAACTCGAAGCATCGGAGCCTTCGTTCGCCCAGCGCACCTTGGCTTTGTCGAGCATTGCTTCGGCAATGGTCTTCGCTAGCGACGTGTCACCAACGTTGTCCATCGCCGTCTCGACGGCTTCACGATGCAACGGCAATGGTTCGTCCGAAACATCACTCAAGCGCAAGAGCGCATCGACGAGCGATCGACCAGGCGCATGACGACGAATCTCGACAAGCGCCGTGAGTTTTTCACGGTTTGTCGCATCGTACCCAAGCGCGCGTTCGATTGCGGTCTCTGCCGAACGTTCGTCCCCTCGGCGATCGCGGTGCCACAACGCGAGGTTCCACCACAGATCCCGAGCGACGAGACCAGGCACGCCACCTTCCGCTTCAACGCCGGGGAACGCTTCCGCCACATCGGACCAACGATCCGCTGCATGGGCGAGACGAAGGATTTCAGCAGCGAGTTCAGCCGTTTTCGCCTCGGCAAACGCGCGCCAAATCGCCCCGAAGGCCAAGCCTTGATCATTCTGGCGATGTTCGAAGAGCGATGCCGTTTCCGTGAGAATGCTCGTGCGTTCCTCGACGGAATTCGATGCTGCAAGCCTCTGCTCGAGCAGCGAGATGGTGCTTTGCCAATCACCCGATGCGGCATAGGTCGTCGCGAGCACGCGCACGGCACTCGAAAGCACCGGACGACGTTCGTCATCATCGAGTTCGATCAGCGAGAGCAACGTTTCGAGGCCGCCCAGCGCAGCCTTGCCACCCTCGTTGCCCAAGCGAATCGCAGCTTCGTAACTCGACACAGCTTCGAGCCATTGCGCCGTGCGATCTCGCTGTGCATCACCAAGACGTCGATACAGATCCGCAGCGCGCGCTGTCGTTTCTGCAGCGTCGACAAGTTTTGCACTCGCCTGATACAGCTCGACGAGATCGCTCCAACGCGAGGCTTTCGTGAGCAACACGGCGAGGGCATCGCAACTTTCGTCATCCGCGCCAAACCGTGTGCGTACGGATTCCCAAACCGTCACGGCGCGTGCAACGTCACCGAGTTCTTGATCGCAAATCACCGCGACGCGTACCGAATCACTTCGTGCGCTATCGCCTTCCGTGAGCGCGGAACGTTGTTCGAGCACTTCGGCCAGTTCGGCGAATCGACGTTCGAATTCGAGATCCGCCGCCAAACCCGTCAACGCTTGTACGTCTTCGGATTGATCAGCAAGCGTCAGGCGATAATCGGCAATCGCGCGAGGTTTGTCCTCGAGATCAACCGACGCCAAACGTGCTGCTTCGAGCAAATCCAAACGCCGCGCAGTCGGATCCTGATCTTTCTCGAGATGCGCCAACCGTTCGAGAACATCGCAACGTTCAGCTGAACGTGCTTCGAGCGCCAAGAGTTTTTCGAGGGTCCGCGCAGGACCGATGACCAAATCAGGAAACTCTTCGTGAAGCGCCAGGATCGAACGACCAATCTCGATTGCTCGACCTCGATCTCCGAGACGATCCACGAAAATCGACGACGCATGCGTCAGCAGTTCGATCTTCAGCGGACCAGGAACGACGGCCGCAACCGTCACGAGTACATCGGCCAAACGATCGTCACGACCAACCTTGGCCGCCAAGCGATCAAGTTCGGCGCGATGCGCCGCTTCACCCGGTTCAAGGGCCACGAGCGCGGCGAGGTTTTCGAGTGCCGAAGCAGGATCGCTGAGCACTTCCGCATGCAAGTGGACGATCTCGCGCAGCAGTTTGCCGCGTCCTTCGGCGTCCGCGGCGCTTTCGAGACGCACACCGAGCACACGCGCCAAGTCGTTGTGCTTCTCCTCTTTGCGATATCGCGTTTCGAGTGCCGCGGCTGAACGTTGCCGTGCCGTTGCTTCCGACGATTCCGCCGGCGGATTGGCCAACGGATCGATCACGCCTTCATTCGTCGCTTTGAGAATACGTTCGAGCAGACCAACCGCTTCGTGACGCGCCGGATCAATGCCGAGCATGTCCGCAATCACTGCAAACGCTGCATCGGAATCGCCAACGCCATCGATCCACAACGATGCGATTCGTGCGCGCAGCTTCTGCGCCGCTTCGACATCAAGCGAATCGAGTTCCTGGGACAACAAGTCAATCAGCGGGCGGTGCCGCGCCAAACGCTCGTAGAGCCGTTCGAGAGACAAACGGATCTTCTTGTCCTTGGGTTTGAGCGGCAAAAGTTGTTCGAGGTACGAGACGGCTTGGTCGGGATTTCCCGCGAGGTCTTTCGCCGACTCGGCAGCATCTTCGAGCAGCTCGATCCGCGTGAACTTGTCCTCCGTACGCAAAATCGCCTGGTCGTACAGCGAGAACAAATCGCTCCAACGTTCGTTCTGGTTGTACGCCAGCTTCAATCGTTCGAAGGCCCAGAAGGCATCGGGGGCAACGTCCACCACCCGACGCAAAAGCTTCATGACCGTGTCTTGATCCTCGAAGAAAAACTCTTCGTGGTAGTCGACGGCGCGACGTCCAAGCTCATCCGTTTGTTCGGGTTGCAAAGTACGAACGGCATCGGACTCCAACTTCTTCCGATACATCTCGGCAACGAGTTCGGGTTTTTCCGCGTCTCGTCCAAGTTGTTCCGCGCGTTCCCACAACGTCGCGTCGTAGATGAGTTCGTCGATCGCACGAAGCGCAAGGTCGAGAGCAATTTCGGGAGCAGCGCCTGGTCGATCGAGCAGCCGCGTGAACCATCCCGGTCGCAGATCGGCCACATCGGTTGCTTCCGCCGGCGTCGCAATGAGTAGCTTGAGAATGCGCGCCGAAGTCGCTTCATCTCCACACGCATCACATGCGCGTTCGAGCATTTCGGCTGCGCGACGACGCGAATCCGGTCGACCGAGAGCAATGGCGAGAAGCTTCAATGCTCCATCGTTGCCTGGTTCGGCATCCAGCACGGGTTCAACTGCGGAAAGCGCTTCGTCGACGCGTCCCAAACGTTCGAGCAACAGTTGCGACAGCTCGAGTTCCAAAGCCGTTCGTTCCGAACCTTCGCGCAAATCACGACGACGGGCGATCATCGCGGCTGCGCCTTCGATGTCACCCAAATCGAGCAAGATGCGACTGCGCGCTTCGAGCGCCGATTGGTTTGTCGCGTCCAATTCGAGGACTTCGCCGTAGAGTTTGTCCGCGGCGCCCGAATCCTTGAACACGTTTTCCTCGGCCGATGCCCATGCGAGAAGAGCTTCGACGCGACGCGAGCCTTCGGCGTGATCCATACGGAACCGTAGGACCCAACGTCGATCATCGAGACGCGTAGCAATGAGCGGGCTGCGATCGAGGAATCCTTCAAATGCTTCGACGGCACTCCACGGATCACTCTTGCGTTCGATCATGCGTCGATACGCCGAAGCCGCATCGTCTTGATGTTCTGGATCCGCAGAAAGAGCACGCGTACGTGCCGCTTCGAGTGCGTCACGACGATCACCGTCGAGCGCTTCGCCTTGCTCGAACAAGCCGTCGACCGCGGCGACATAACGCATCGTCACGGCGGCACGAACAGCAGCATCTTCGAATTCGAGGAGTTTGTCGGCGCGTTCCGCAACGTCTGCGGCAGTTCGGCCAAGAATGTCGTAAACGTCCGGCAGCTTCGACCACTGCTCCAAGCGGCGATAAATCGCCACGAGCTTCAACGCCGCGTCGCGATGATTCTCTTCAAGCGCGACGACGCGTTCGAACAGCCGTTCGGCAAGGCCATCGTCGCCAGCACTTTCGGCGAGATCACCCGCACGCAAACAATCCGCAATCGCGCCCGCGGCATCACCAAATGCATCGGCGCGAAGTTCGGCAAGTCGCTCCAACCACTGCGCTACGGCCAACGGGCCATCGGCAATCTCGATACGCCGTTCGAGAAGCACGCGGTACATGTGATTGTCGCCGGTTTTACGACTCAAATCCGCAATCTTGTCGAGGGTTTCGCCGGACAAATCCGCTCGTTCGTCGAGCAAACTTCGGTAATGTTGGCGCGCGCGATCAATCCAGTCGCGATCCGCCGACAAATTTGCCATGCGCAGAACGATCTTCGATCGCTCCTTCGTTTCCTCTTCCCGTTCGGCTCCGCCCACGAGTGCCGAGTACAAACCTTCGTAATCCTGAGACGCTTCGAGTACGTCGAGCCCCGCTTCATATGCAGCGCGATCCGTCGGATCTTCTTCGAGCGCTCGTTTGTACGTCGCCGCTGCAGCGGCCAAGTCATTCAACCCGTGACGCTGAATCGCACCGATTGCGTGGAAGAACTCGCGTCGACGCTCAGGCGCTGTCGTTGCCGCAAGGGCATTACGATGCAGGTCCAAACGCTCTTGTGACGTCCCGTGTTGTTCGAGCAATCCGTCGATTCGCGAAATGAGATCTGCGGAGGAAGGTTCGAATGCGAGTGCCCGGCGCAATACCGTGAGTGCACCTGCAAAATCACCGTACGCCGCCAACGCTTCACCAGTGGCACGAGCAAGTTCAGCAATGGCAGGATGATCGACACGTCGATCGCCAAGCGCTTGCACCAAAAGATTCGCCAAACGTGCCGGATCCGATCCCGCGAGACGTTGCACCGACGCGAGCCATTCCGACACTTCATCGGACGCGTCGCTCACCGCAACACGCAAACCAAGACCTGCGTTTTGCAATGCGCGCTTCTGATCACCCAATTGTTGATCTGCGATCTCGGTGCCTTCACGAAGTGCAGCCAACTTCGTCGTCGCTTCAGCAGCGAGTTCCGCACGAACTTCGAGCACTTCAAGCAAGCCCGCAGCCGTCGATTCTTGCCGATAGATCGGTTCGAGTACGTCCGCCGCGGCAATACGTTGATCACTGCTGCGCAAGAGTTGCTCGACTGCTTGTCGGCACGTTTCGTCGGCACGATTCAGATCCAACGCTTGGCGGTATGCCGCTATGGCGCCCGCGCTATCTTTGAGTTTCTCCTGCCGAACCTCAGCCAGTTTGGCGAGTACGGGGATCCGATCCTCCGGCGCGGTCAAACTCGCTTCTGCATCGAGTGTTTTGGCCAATTCTTCGAATCGTTGTTCACGTTCGAGAAGCGGCAAAATACGCGCGTGAATGTCCCGTGACGGACCGTATGTCTCGAGAAACCTTCGCCAACCATCGAGCACGGAGCCGAGATCGCTCGAACGTGCTGCACGCAAATCTGCAGCGCGGAAAGCGAGTTGCTTGGCAGCTTCAGGATCTTTCTCGTGAAGGGCACGCCGCTCGAGAACGTCCGCGAGTGAAACTTCATCCCCTGTCGATTCGTACAGTCTTTCGAGTGCGGGTAACGCTTCGGTTTCGAGTGACGTACCAATGAGCTTGCGATAAGCACCGACCGCACCAAGCGTGTTGTGAAGCTGAGTTTCGCACAACTGCGCCAAACGGTAGGCGACCTGTGCACGAGCTTCGGCTTCGGGCTCGATGTCGCTCAACCGTTCGAGAGCCGCTGCGAAAGCTGGCCAATCAGAAGCTTGTTCACATAGATCGGCCAACGCTTTGGCGGCACGAACACCGGCCTCGTCGGACAAACCTGCATCTACAGCACTTTGCAACGATGCACGTGCCCGCTTCGTATCTCCAGCTTCCAGGAAAAGTTCGCCCAAGTCAGCGGCGATCTTGGCCCGGACAATCGGGTCTTTCGCGCTCGACGAAGCTCGCGTGAGAACACGCGTGACATCGAGACGTCGGTCAAGCACGGCACCGATGTTGCGATAACGCGCGCGCACTTCGTCGTCGTTTGGATCGACCGTCAAGATGCCTTCGTGCAATGAAAATGCAGCCGGCAAATCACCGAGTTTGTCGTACTGAAGCAGCGCCAAACGCTTTTGCGCTTCGAGACGTCGCGGACCACGCACACTGTCGATCTGAATCGTCAACATGCGCGCGGCGTCTTCGTATTGCTCACGCGTCGTGTAGACGTGTTCAATTGCCGCAGCGGCACGAGCCGCGAGCGTCTTGTGTGTCAGGAGCTGCTCACATGCTCGCCACGCCAACTCGCTGTCGGGGTTTTTCTTGAGCACTTCCTCGGCATGCGGCAAACCCTTCTCGAGTTCGTGCAGACGATCGACATAAAGTTCGATCGCTTGTTCGCGCAGCGCCAGAAGTTCTTCCTCGGCAGGTGGAGGATCCGCCGCAATGGCAGCTTCGAAAAGCTTGGCGACATCGGCAACACGCCCCGCGGCCATGAGCCGCTCCGTCATCGCTGTACGGCTGTCCGCGTCGGTCGGATCGAGACGCAGAATCTGCTGATGCAACTTGAACGCTTTGTCTTCTTCACCAGGCAGCGCAGCGTAGATCTGCACGGCGGCGCGCATGAACGCGAGTTGCTCTTGTTTGTCCTGACGATGCGAGGACATCCCCATGTACAACTCGGCGAGCTTCACCCAATCCTCGCGCTCGCGCAGAATCGTCTCGAGACGTTGGAATGCGTCGACGTTGCCCGGAGACAATTGCATCACGCGCTCGAGATGTGGCTGTGCCGTCCCGCCGTCTCCAGCGATGTCGCAAATGAAGCCTGCACCATTCAACAGCAACTCGATTTGAGCCGCCGGTTGGAGCAGACGAACTTTACGGTCGCGACAAACGGTGTCGTAAGCCGCGGCTAACTCCGCGACTCGTCCATCCCGTTGGGCGTTGGCATGAAGCAGCTCCCACAAATCTGCGGGGCTCGCTCCTTTCGAGAGCGCCTGGACCATTAAATCCAGGAGCGCAGGCTCATTCTCGAGCGTCTGCTCCAGAGCAGAAGCGACGGTGTCCAATTGCGGCAAGGCACGTCCGGTATTCGATTCCTGCATGTCAATTGTCCGAGCTGCCGGGGGATAATCGGCGCGAGGGACAAGGTATCAAGGATCGTGCCCGCTCGATCCTCTCTTCAATCGCGTGTATCGAAATCACGAAACTCGCCTGAACAACGCTGAACAAATACACGCCACTTTCGACACTGGTCGTGCACGCTGAACATCGGTTACCTTTCGTTAAATGCACGCGACACGTCGCACATTTCTCGGTGCCGTAGCAGCTTGCATCACGGCGCTGAACGCACGCTTTTCCCGCGCCGATGTCGCCACTTCTGCAAACATCGACGTGCGTGACATCGCACTCGCTGGAGATCGATCTCTCGGTCAACGGATGACGCTTGTCATCCCCAAAAATATTGTTCTGACCTCCAACGTTCCGCTTCTCGTTCTGCTCCATGGACTTGGCGAAACGGGTGATCAACGCACCGGCGCGTTCGCATGGCTCGAAAAATACGGTCTCGCTTCCGCGATCGAACGGCTCTCTCATCCGCCCGTGACACGCATGTCGAAACGCGGTGACTTCACGGACGAGCACCTACGCGCGGTGAATGCCGACCTCGCAACGTCGCCATTTGCTGGGTTTGTCGTGGCCTGTCCGTACACGCCAAACGTCAACCGAGCTCCCAATCTCGGCAGTGCGCTCGACGGGTACACACAATGGATCACCGACGTCGTCATTCCTCGCGCGCGTAGCGAAGCGTCCGTCTCCACGGACGCAGCCCGTGTCGCGATTGACGGATGTTCTCTGGGTGGGTTTGTCGCCACCGAAGTGTTTCTCCGCAGTCCGCAAACGTTCGGGGCACTCGGAACAGTACAAGCAGCGATCGGCAAGCATCGCGCCGCGCCTTATGCGGAGCGTTTGGCGAACGTCATCAAACGAGTGGGACCACGCGCGATTCACATCGAGACCAGTTCAGCCGATCCATTTCGCGAGGCGAACGAAGCGCTTGCTGGTGAACTCACGAAACGACTCGTCACGCACGAAACGATCGTCTTGCCTGGTCCTCACGATCAGCCGTGGTTGCGGGAAGTCGGGACGCTGGAGATGCTGCGTTGGCACGATCGACGGTTTCGTCGTGCCACGGGTAAGCCGTAGGTTTGTCGGGGATGGGTTTGTCGAGACTTACGCGGAGCCGCCCCCGCGCATGGACATCATTACGGCTGGGGTGAGCCCGTTTAGGGCGTACGCGCGTTCCCATCGCTTTGCGGCATCCACTTCGAAGACGATGCTTTCGTCGAGCGGAGTGGGTAACCAAGCGCCGGCGCCAATCTCGCGTTCGAGCTGTCCGGGTCCCCAACCGCTGTAACCGAGAATCACGATTCGTTTTTTGGGATCCGATTCATTGGATCGATTCCTGCGGTCTTGGACGAATGCATCGAATGCCGATCGACGTGACGTGATGCGCAATCGTTCATCTATGGCGAGCACGCCTTCTTCTTCGGGATCGATGTCCGGGTCGACGCAGAGGATCCAACCTGTCGATGGAGATACGGGGCCACCCAAATAGACTGCCGTCTTGTCATGCGCTTCGGATTCACCGTATCCCGCGAATTTGAAGACGTCCCCGAGCGATACGGGGGCCACGCGATTAACGATGAAACCGAGAGCGCCTTCGTTGCCATGCACCGCCAACAGGACGACGGTCCGATCGAAGTTTG
>JANORL010001089.1:0-4404 GCA_031415295.1 Polyangiaceae bacterium
CCAACAATGAGTCGCCCAGCAGTAGAGTAGACCGAAGATCGCACGCGCGTATGAAAGCAAAGAAATGTTCAAAAGGGAAGAGATAAATTGCAAAATACGCACAAGCGCTCGCTGTGGCAACCGATTGACCCAAAGCTTACCGTTGATGTCAACTGCGCGCAGTCAACATGTCGAATGCAAGCATATCGATCTCTGAACGATCGACATCCGCCGGAAGCGTACTTCGACCCGCCGCTTCTTCCATTTGAATGCGTAATGCTTCGGTTTGTTCGAGAAGCGCGTCGAACGCCCACGCACCATCACGAATAGCTTGCAATTCCGCCGCATCGGGACGGCGCACCAACAGTTCGCCGCGATCGAGAATCTCTACGCCCATTCGCATGAGGCGCACCAAATGCATAGCGTGTTTCGTATCGTATCCGTGTTTTGCTTCGAGTTCCGCACGGGCGCGATTACGTTCGGCTTTCCACGCTTGGTACGATTCCCAATGCTTCATTGCCGAGCGATATCGTTTCTCCGCATTGAGCGTAACGACGACATCGGCGGGCAAATGCAATGCATGCGTCGCTACGGCCCGCAAACGTTCGTCGACGTCGGCTTCCGTAGCCCCCAACGCATCGCGATAAAATGTTTCCATTCGTTCTTCAACAGCAATTCGAGTTGCCTTGGGCATATCAATGTTGTCGATGCCATAACTGCGAATCGTTTCCGCAATGCTCTGTTCGATGCGGTTTTGATCATCGCGACTCGACGTGCTGTTAGCAATGGGCAATCCAAATTCTTCGCGTGTCGGCTTTTTGGCGGGCGGAGCGAGCAACCACGAGCGATGCGTTTTTATTTTTTTGAGTTGCGCCATCGCATAACCGTGAAACGTCTGCTGCACTTTTTTCGTCAGAAACTTCTGCCGCTCGGCGTGGAGTTTTCTCCAAAGCGGAGTTTCGAGTGCCCAATCCCGTTCGTCCGCAAAAAGAATTTCGAGCGCATTAGGATTCGCCAAGGAACACAAACCAATGAATTTGGCGAGGTCGAAAACAACCGATTCCATTTTGACATCGAGTCCTCGCGACGCCGTCGGGTGTGCTTTTAATCGCGGAAGCACTGCGGCCAAGAGGTCTTCGTCGAGGGGTCCTTCGTGTTGTTCGAAAGCGCGAAACAAGGATAACCGAATCGAGGGCGGCGCAATGCAAACTCCGCGTAAATCGACGTCGGAACCTTCACGAGCCGTACCATGGGCTTGACTGCCCGCCAGCGTAATAAAAATAGTGCTTTGCGCGAGGGGGAACATGGATAGAGGCATCTAAATATCCGACACTTCGGTGCGTAATTCCCACGCTTCATACGCGGGTACTCCGAGCTCGGCAAGCGATGGCAGAATGACCTTGTGAATGCGTTCTTGAAATGCCGCATAACGCGCTTTCGCGGGAGCTAGGCCAAGGAGTTCAGGCAAACCACTTTCTTCTTGATTTGCGCCGCCCCCGTGCGCGCGATCGTAATGCGCAAACGATCGCGCCAAGTCCGCCCCGAGCCATTCTTGTTCGTCGTCCGTGAGGCGTGGCAACACGAGGCGTGCAAGCGCCCAGCCAAAACGATCGTGCAAAATTTCATCCCGCAAAAGAATGCGCAACACCGCTTCGATGCATGGGTTTTTCGTGTGCTGCACGAGAACTTGCAGAATGCCCACCGATGCCGACTCACCAATACAAAACATCGATGCCGTCCAGCGCGCAACGAACAAATGGGCCGGAAGGTCGCGCCGCTCGAGGCGTACCTCAGCCAATTCCAGCTCGACGCCGTCTTGACCGCCCAAAGCATCGGCAATCCGCGCGCATAGCTCAGTATGGCGAGCTTCGTCTGTCAAAAGGCGCGACGCGGACGAGGTGACTTCGATTGGCAGGTTTAGTTCGCCAAACCGGGCAATCAATTCACCGAATACGATGAGCGATCGGTATTCCGAAGCGGCCCGAGACGCCCAGGCATATCGCGCTGATTCGACTTGTTCCGGAGACAAATCGTCGGGACGTAGCTTATCCCATGGAGGATTCTGGTATCCTCGCTCCATGAATTTTTTATGAAGCGTGCCGAAAAGACGTTCGGTCGTTCCGCGGGGCACTTTCATGGGCACCAGAGCCAATCGCTTTAATCGGGTTTCGGCGTATTGATATGATCCGGACTAGGCATGGGCTCGGGTGTATTGACGTTCTCTTTTGGCTTCTTTTTCGGCGCCGGCGCTGGGGTATTGACGTGTTGATCGATTGGAGCAGCAGTCGGCGCCTTATTGGTGGTTTGTCCCGTTGGAGGGACATTTTTCGGCGAAATCACGCGTGTCGTCGTGTCCGGATTCGGTCGATTGATGTCCCGGCCGTCGGGTCCTTCACCAAGATGGGCTTGTGGCGGCGGCGTATTGATGTGAATGTCCTCATTCGGTTTTGCCGTCGGGTCCGGATTCGGCGTTGCATGAGGCGGATCCACGACCACTTCGTTGATCGCCCCATCGTGTTGTGTTGGCGCGGGTTCGCGCCGGGGCTCGTTGATGGTTTGCCGAGCATTCCCACATGCAGGAACGACAAGTACAGCTGCCGCGAGTAAACGCGTTCGGATTCGCGCGAGACGTGCGGGGTCGATGGCCATGGCTGTCAATGTTACCTTCAAGTCGCTGCCGACGGAAAGAAAAAAGCGTGATACGATGGTCGAATTCATGCGCCCTCGGGCGGGCGGGTGAACCAAGGAGAACCGAACCCATGATGAGAAACCTTCGCTTGGTTGCTTTCGTTATGATCGCCGTGCCACTTGGCACCGGCTGTTTCCTCGTTCCACAAGAAGCCATCGACGATATCAAGAACGATTTACCGCAGAGCAAGAACACGCTACGTATCGACGCGCTCGCGGATGGTTCCGGAAAGACGCTTATCATTGCGTGCGTTTCTGATCCTGTCGTGTGCGTCAATGCTGATGGGCCCGTTGCCGGCGCAATGGGCGACACGACCGCCGTCGACCTGCCATTCGTCATTGATTACACGCAAGCCGATGGCAAAAATATCGGGCGATTTCAAGGAGATGTGACCGGTGATTTGGCAGAGTCGACGATCACCGTCACGCGCAAGGGCGATGCGTCGACGAAATCGACTGCTACATTACCTCCACCAGCCATGATCACGGGCCCCGTCGAGGGCGCAGCAATATCCGTGGCCACTGACCAGATCAAATTGACGTGGGATTCAAAAGCGGGCGCGGATCCGATGGAATGGAGTGCGACGGTCAAATGCAGTACGCCGGCGGCGGAAGTCTTGGCCACGAAAATCGGCGATACGGGAGAAATCATGATCGACCCCGCCAAACTCAATCTCGTCGCCGGCGAAACATGCAAAATAACGTTGCACCTCAGCCGTTGGCGAGATGGAGTCATCGAAACCGCATTTCAAAACAATGGTCTCATTACTGCCAAACAAACGCGAAGTGTGACGATCGACGTCGGACCGTGATTCGAGCGCTGTATTGTCGATAAGAACCGAGCTTCCCACGGCTCGAGCAGGAATTTTCGGTTCACACGCGTCACGGACCGACGTCCACCCACCGGGCCCATGGTTACGCAACGCGTCCAGCCATGGTTGCAATAGCCAAAACCTCCCCGAACTGCCCGGACGGACACATCGAAAATGAGATCTGTTGCTCGAATTCGCGTGCTCCGTCCGTATGAATGAGGCATTGTCGGGGCAACTCTACACCAAGGAACTCGAACATGGCTCATGATGTTGGCTTGAACCGGCGGCGATTCATGGAGATGGGTGCAGCGAGTGTGGCACTCGCATCCACGAGTGGCTTTCTGATTGGGTGCACCGGGCAGGCGCTGGAAAAACCCACGACGGCATTGGGGGCAAACCCGAACAAGATTTCATATTTTGCAAAATTTGGCGTGAGCGAAGAAATGATTCGCGAAGCAATCGCCGAAGCGCTCGGGCATGGCGGGGATCGAGCGGACCTATTTTTCCAGCATCGCGTCATGAACGTGCTTCAACTCGAAGACGGAGAAGTCAATCGCGCGTATACGCGTGTCGAGCTGGGCGTGGGCGTACGGGTCGTACGTGGAGACCAAACGGGTTATGCATATACGGAAGAATTAACGCGGGACGCCATTAAACGCGCGGCGAGAACGGCATCGGCCGTTGCGGATGGTCCGGCGAGCCCAGGGCCGAAAGTATTTTCGGTGAGTGCGGCATTGCCTGGTCGATACGTTATCGACGTGGCCTGGGACAAAGTGAAACCTGAGCAAAAAATGCCGATTCTCGATGGCATCAATGCAGCGATTTTCAAAGCCGATGGTCGCGTCAAAAAGGTGAGCGTTGGGTTTTCGGACGAAGCAGGGGCGATTCTCATTGCCGATAGCGATGGGCGCATCATCGAAGACAT
>JANORL010001090.1:0-2148 GCA_031415295.1 Polyangiaceae bacterium
GCACATCGCCCCCCGCCACAGCGGCTACCACATTCGCGAGATCACGCGTCGCAATCGGCACTGCAAAACTCGTAATGCAGAAGTCCAGCACGTGCCCGATATGGTGGACTTCCGCTTTCAACGGCCTGGCGTCATTGAGACAAATCCCGGCATGCAGCCGCGGTTCCGTGCCATCAGGAAGGAGAATTTGCCCAACGTGCCAACGTCGCGTACTTGTCATGTCGTCAAATAGATCGAAGTACTTCATCATTTCACAACCAACCTATTGAGAACGGAACCTGGCGTTGCAGCTTCCGTACGAATTGCTTCCAGTTCTAGGCGAAAGGCACGAGTGTATGCGTCGCCGCTCAAACCTTCCGTTTGCTCACGAAGCCGACCGAAAACGGCTCTATGGTACGCCTCCGGATGAGGTCCACTATGTCCAGGAATCCGCACTCGATTGGCCGCGTCGTCAAGCGTCATGCCCGCTTGTTTCGCCATCTGCTCAAATCGCGGCGACCACGGTCCTCCTTGTGCTGTCGCTACGTAATTCTTGTTCGTCAACACGTGATGGTCGGTTGCCTTCGGCGGCCCCTGCGTCGTACGCGCTCCTTTCAGCGTAATCGCCATCATCAACACGGTAACGCCCAAGCCGAGCGTCGCTTTGCCTATGCCGACGAAATCCCCGCGCTCATATGCATTCGTGCCGTCGACGATGTCGACCCCGGCCGCGTACAATGGATTAACTTCGTTGATCGCATTGATTGCGCGTTCCCCGGCGCCACTTGTATCGATATCGCCAGGTTTCGCGCGGTACAACGTCGACGCCGGCGCGCTCATGTTGCTAAGGAGAATGCCCACGGCAATTTCCGGTACGATATCAACCGTGCGTTCACCGACGCCTTCAAAAAATTGCGTTATCGGTGAACCTGTGACATCCGGCGATGGGGGTTGTTCCGGTGACGCATTTCCGCCCGTGCCCATCGTGCCCGTATCGATATCCGAACCCGCCGAATCGTCTTCAATCGGTAGCGGTACAAAACCGTCCGGATACCTTGTAATGACGGTCTGCTCAATGGTATCCAATATCTCCGGAATGGCTTCACGGGTTTGTTGCTGAAACCCTGTCGGATCAATCAACGTCAACGGATTGTTTCCGACGTAGGAAAACGCATTCAGCGTTTGCCCATCGAATACGTTTGCGATGACCGGATCGGTATTCAGGAAGCGGCCGATATGCGGATCGAAAAGGCGACCCTTCATGTTGACGAGGCCAAATTCGTCTTCTTCGTCATGCGCCGTAAAACCTGGCTTCACCTTGCTGTTCGTGAACGAAGCGGGCGGCGGCAAACCCCATATCACGTTACGCCGGCGACCAAAAGGGTCGTAGCTACGTGTCTCGACCAGAACGCCTCCCTCGTTGGTAATCGCTTCCGTTGAACCCACATGGTCAACGTTCAGAAAGATGATGCCCGGTTCATTTCCTCCGCGCGTGACAATGGCTATCGTACGCTCAGGCGACTGCACGTAATACCGGAATTCCTTGACAAGACCCGTCGTGACTTGCTCGAACAGATCGCCAAACGTCAACGTTTCGCTTATTGACGTTGATTTGCGAATACGTTGTTGATCGCCATCATATCCAAACGTCGTCGACTGCCCGCCCTTCGTGATCGTTTTCGGCAGGTCGAACAGCGTGTACGTTATGCCGACGCCACCTGGTCGCGTGATTTGATTACCGACGGCATTGTACTCGTACACGCCACCCGCTGCATTCGTGACCGCGTGCGGATGCGTGGGATCCGTATACGATAAGATGCCCACGTCCGACTTCGACGTCAGGTTTCCATTGGCTGCGTACCCGTACGACGAGTCACATGCCGCGTTCGCATTCTCGGTGGGCGAGAAATACGCACAGGTCAACCGATCCAAAACGTCGACCTTGAATCGTTCGGTCTTCTGTTGCGGCTGCAACGCGTCTGTGCGGCTCTTCAAATTGAGCCGGTCGTCAAAATCGTACGACAATTGCTGAATGGTCGACGCTCCTTTTGTCGTCGTGATGCTCTTCAGCGTCTGCTTCGTGCTGTCGTAACCGCGTAGCGTTTTCGTTCCATTGCCAAACCATTCTTCTTTGTAGCGTCCCGCGTTGTCGACGTCTTTCAATTCCCA
>JANORL010001091.1:0-1629 GCA_031415295.1 Polyangiaceae bacterium
GGCATCGAGCAGCTTTAGGTACAACGCTGGCGCGGACGTGTCGGCGATGATGGCGCGCCGAGCTTCGTACTCTTGTCCGTCGTCCGTGATCACTGCGCTTGCACGCCCTGCGCGCACGACCACGCGGCGCACACGCGCACCGAGCAGCACTTGGCCACCGCGTGAAGCGAGCCGCGCGAGCAGCGCTTTTGTGATGGACGCAGCGCCTCCTTCGGGGACGGCGAATCCGCCGCTCGATGCGAGCATCGTGAGCATGAAACCGACGACGGCTCCGCAAGGATCGTCCGGACCAACGTCGGTGTGGAGAGCGAGTGCGGGAATGATGCGTCGGGCTGCGTCGGTTTTGAAGTGACGTTCCGCGAAGGTTCGTCCGGACGAAGCCGCGACGGTGGCCAAGCGCAAGAGGTTTGGGATGCCAAACCGCAGCATGGGCTTGATTGCTGGCAGTGTGGACAACAGCGCACCGAGCAGTTCGTCGCGTGTGCGTGCGTGCCAGGTGGCGAGTTTTTCCCAGGCTGGTCCGTCGACGCCGAGGTTTTGTATCGATGCTTCGAGATCCCGACCAATGGCGGAACAGGTTCCGTCGGCAGACGGATGGGCGCTATCGAATGGTGCGTGTTTCCAAACCAATCCATGAGCTGGTAAGTCGAGCGGTCGTAATGCGGGGCTGGTTTGTCCAAACGGAAAGAATGCGGCACCGACGTCATGCAAAAAGCCGGGCAGCGTTAACGATTCGGTCCATACGGCGCCGCCAGGTCGGCGATTGGATTCGACGACCAACACGGAAAATCCGGCATCGGCGAGGACATTGGCGGCGACGAGGCCATTGGGGCCGGCACCGATGACGATAGCGTCTGGCGAAGACATGAGCGCGGGTATAGCACGGAGCGGGGATGTGCGCGTCACATTCGCGGTGCATCGATCCGGTCTGTTTGTGAATACAAGGTGGTGGCTGGAAATTGGAATTGAAATTGGATAAGGCGTTTATTCGAACCAGACGGTATTCACTTTGGGATCGCGAGGATCATAGAGCACGGTGACTTCGTCGTCTGGCAATGCGCGGCCAAGGATTTCGTGATCCATGTGGGACAGTTTGCCCTTGTAGGTGGTGCCATCGACCTGAAACTCCCAAATGACTTCAAATGGGTGTTTCCTGTTGATTTTGGTTGTCTTGTCCGCGCCGCGTTTTACGACGAGTCCTTTGGTGGGTATGCCATCGCGGAAAGCTCGAATCTCGCGGCGATTGGACCGAACGGCGGCGAAGAACAAACCTGCCCCGACGGCGGGAAAAATAAATAAGAAGAGCGCGGCGTAACCTATTATCGAGCTGGTCGTTCCTTCTATACGCGACCACGATGGAGCACTTGGAACGAATTCGATGGCGATGGATGCGCCCATCGTGGGAATTGCGACATCGCCACGGGTAGCATACGAAGTCTCGACGAATTTCTCCCCCGACACAATGTATTCGTATTTGATTTCGTCCGGACGACGTTTCTTCCCGTTGAATTTCGTCGCGCTGCTTATTCCGAGCACGGTGGCCGTCCCCGGTTGACCCATGAAGTCCAGTGCAACGTCCGTCGTCAGAGCGCCTCCCATGAGAGAAACCAGCGGCAAACCGACCAGCAA
>JANORL010001092.1:0-12863 GCA_031415295.1 Polyangiaceae bacterium
CTCTTCAACAATGCGACGACCGTCGTGCTCATGCGCCAGGGTACTCGGACGGTGCTGTCGATGCAGAACAACTACCAAGGCCCGCCGGAAAACTTTGCGATGGTGGTTCCCGTGCCGGTCGTCTTGCAAAAAGAAAACGTCAAGACGCTTCCGATGGCCATGTTCGACAAGATCGACAAACTCGCGTCGCCAAGGCTCGTCGAATATTGGGAGCAGGATCCGTGCGCGCCGCCGGAACCACCCGAGGAGTCACGGCGGGGCGTGCGTTTCAAATCTGCGTCCAAGCGTCCGATGTCTGTTGACGCAGCGGATGATTTGGGTGTTACGGTCGAGGCTCAATTCACAGTTGGTGAATACGAAGTGGTCATTTTGAGTGCTCGAGATTCATCGGGGCTCAATACGTGGCTCAAACAAGAGAAATACAAGATTCCCGAAGGATCCGAACCGTTGCTTCGGCCGTACGTGCAGGGCGGGAGCAAGTTTTTTGTGGCCAAAGTCGATTCGAAAAAGGTTCGATTCGAAAATGGCATGGCGCAGTTATCACCGTTGCGATTCCATTACGACAGCGAAACGTTTGCTTTGCCTGTGCGTCTTGGACTCGTCAATTCGGGAGGCGCGCAGGACCTCATCGTGCACATTTTGGCGCGAGGTCAACGTTATGAAACGGCGAATTATCCGAACGTGGCCATTCCGACGAACCTCGATGTAAAAGATGGCGTGCGCAAGGATTTCGGTGGGTTTTACGCGGCGCTTTTTGACCGAACATTGTCGCGCCAGCCGAAAGCTGTCGTGACTGAATACGCTTGGGATGCTGGCACGTGTGATCCATGTCCCGGACCAACCCTCGATGGTAATGACCTCATGACCTTGGGATTGGATGCGCTCGATGTACCGGAAGTGGCTACATCCTCA
The DNA here is from genome assembly GCA_031415295.1 of Polyangiaceae bacterium. Taxonomy (GTDB): domain Bacteria; phylum Myxococcota_A; class Polyangia; order Polyangiales; family Polyangiaceae; genus Polyangium. The sequence continues at coordinate 913 of JANORL010001092.1, forward strand.
CCCGTTCCGGGGGGACCGCCCAATGTTTTGCCCATGGGTCGTTCGAAGCAGATGTGGCGAGGCGGCAATGGGTTTGTCTTGACGCGTTTGCATTTACGTTATGGCAAAGATGGCCTTGGCGAAGATTTGGTTTTTCGAGTGGCACCGCCGATTGTGGGTGGCCGAGAATTCGTCAAAGATGGAAACAGGCTCGAGACGGGTGCTGTGCAAAGCTCCGTGAACAATTTTCAGGCGCGTTATGCCATTCGGCATGCGTGGACGGGGGCAGTGAAATGCACGAATCCGCAACGTGGCATTTGGGGCGGACCGCCTGGCGGTGTGGCCAATAAAGGCATTGAAGCGGCACAAAAAGTCGCTTTTGCCAAACGAGGTGGATTCGACCTCGTCGCTCTCGTTGCCAAGGATGACACTGAAACGAAAATCGATAGTGGGCCGCTCGTGCCAGCGCCTGCTATGTACGCAGCCGCGCCAGACACGGCACCGATCGCGGCACCGACAAATTCATCTGTTTCGTCGCCGCCCGACAAGGGCGTTTCCGGACCGCCCGTGACACCGCCGCAAAGTGGATGTGCGGGATGTCGGGTGGGGGATAACGATACGCAAACGGTCCCCATGGGGGCATCCTTGGCGATGACCATTGCATATATCCTAGGACGCTTTCGTCGCCGGCATTCGGGCGACTGACGAAAAAGCGATTCCGGCGTCGGTGAGGTATTCGCCACAGTTTTTTGGCATCTTTGCTCATTTCGTTGCAATGGGCGATGGTGTGCTTTTTCACCACAAAAAAGAGTAGTATCCATCGTGCTCCGTGGTTGACACCAAGCCTCGTTGCTTGGATGATTGCGTCGTCACGCGCCAAAAAATGGCAACGTGGTCGAGTAGGTGGAAGTGGCGCCAGCGCAAAATATTTCAAACTTCGCGGATTCGGATGCGATGTTCGAGCGACACATAAGGCTCATTTCGGTCGTTGGTCCTGCCGTTGCCGTCGTCTGTGTGGGTCTTGCCTTCGTATTCAAAACTTGGGCGCTGGTTGCGTGCGCCGCCTCGATCGTCGTCGTGCTCTTGGCTGCGCGCGTGGCGTTGCGCTTGCTCCAAGCTGGTCGACTGCGCGTTGCGGCATTGACGGTGGGGTACAGCATCGAAGTGGCCCTGATGATTGTCGGAATCATCTTGCCCGAGTTTTCTCCAATCGTGCCGCTGGTTTTTATCATTGCCGTGATGTTTGTCGTGCCGTATGTGAGTGGCGTGGAATTACGGCCGTTTTTGACGACGACCGTTCTGTCGACGATGGTTGTGGCGTTATCGAGTATCGTGTTACCTCACGCCCTCGACCTTTCCCCTGCTATCATACTCGTACTTCTGGGTGGGTTTGGCATTGGTACGTTGATTTTGGCACTCGTGTTGCTGTATCAGTTCTCGGGAGCCATAAAAGAAAGCCTTGCGCGTGCGATTGACGCGAAAAACGCTCTCTCCAAGTCGGAGCGAGCGCAGCGCGAGGAGCGGGTCAAACTGGCGACGACGCTCGATAACATTGCGCATGCGGTCGTCAAACTCAGTGCCGATTTGCGTATTGCTTACATCAATCCGGCCGCGCGGGAAATGCTCGGGGTCAAAGAAGACGTTATTGGCGAGGACATAGCCAAGGTTTTGACGTTGATTACGCCGAGTTCTACGGTATCGATCGAATCGATCGAGCGAATTGCGCGTCATCAACAAAGCACGTTGCCTTTGCCGGACGGGGCTGAAGTGCAATCGAGGGATGGGACGACTTGTCCGGTCGACGGGTCGTATACGCCGCTGATGCCCAGCGGGGCGGTCCTGAGTTTTCGGGATATCGGTGAACGTGTACGTCTCGATGCGCTTCGTCATGAAAAAGAAGCCGCGGAAGCGGCAGCGGCCGCTCGTACACAATTTTTGGCCAATATGAGTCACGAGATTCGTACGCCTATGAATGCCGTCATTGGGATGACCGGTCTTTTGCTCGATACGAAACTCGATAAGACGCAGCTCGAGTTCGTTGAAACGATCCGTTCGTCTGGTTCGCATCTTTTATCAGTTATTAACGATATTTTGGATTTTTCCCGCTTGGATGGGGGCGCTATTGAATTCGAGCATTACGCGTTCGATGTGCGTACGTGTATTGAGGAGGCGCTGGAGTTGGTCGCTCCCATGGCGTCGGAAAAGAACATCGAATTGTGTTTGATGGCGCAATCGCAGACTTTTAGCCGGGTCATGGGGGATGCTGGTCGTTTGCGCCAAGTGCTCGTGAATTTCGTCAACAATGCCGTCAAGTTCACTGAAAAGGGTGAAGTTGTCGTTCGCGTCGAGCAAGAAGCGCTTGAAGGCGGCAGGGTCCGATTTCTTTTTTCGGTTTCGGATACTGGGGTAGGAATCTCACCTGCGCAAATGGAGCGTCTGTTCAAACCATTTGGGCAAGCGGATGCTTCGACTACGCGCAAATTTGGTGGCACGGGCCTGGGCCTCGTAATTTCCAAGCAAATCATCGAACGTATGGAAGGCAGCGTTTCCGTCGAGAGCGCCGTGGGCAAAGGGAGCACATTTTCGTTTTCTGTCGTCGCTAGCGTCGTTCCCGGTCGCGTGATTGACAAACAAAGCACACCCATTTTGCAAGGAAAAACGGTGCTGATCGTCGATGACAATGCAACGAGTCGCCGAATTTTGCGCGTGGAAACCGAAGGTTGGGGCATGGTCGCTGAAGAAGCCGACGGCGGACTGGCCGCGCTCGAGATATTGCGAAAAAAATCCGTAGACGTTGCATTGCTCGATTTCCACATGCCCGAAATGAACGGCGTTACGCTGGCTGGCAAGATTCGGGAACTGTCGACAGAGCGACCCCTTCCCATTTTGCTGCTGAGTTCGCTCGGGATGACGTTCGAGCATGGGCAGGAGGAATTGTTTCGCGTCCGCTTGACCAAGCCCGTTCGTTCCGCACAATTGCTCGAGCAGCTGAAAGTCATTTTTCAGGACAATCGACGAACGAACGTTGCGATGAAAAAGAACCCCGAAGTGCAAGTCATGGGGTTCAAAGTTCAGCCATTGCGTATCTTGCTTGCCGAAGACAATCCAGTCAACCAACGCGTGGCGACGCTCATGCTCCAAAAACTTGGATATCGAGCGGATGTCGTCGCCAATGGTCTCGAAGCGGTAGCAGCCGTTCAGCGGCAACAATATGACGTCGTGCTCATGGACGTACAGATGCCTGAAATGGACGGTATCGAAGCCACACGCACGATTCAGGTCAAAATGCCCTTTGAAAATAGACCGCGGATCATTGCCATGACGGCCCACGCCATGGCCGGAGATCGAGAACGCTGCATGTCCGCAGGCATGGACGATTACTTGAACAAGCCTATCGAACTGGCTTCTTTAGGTGCGGCGCTGGCTCGGTCCGAACGACGAACTGGCGGTTCGTCAGGAAAAATCACCGCCCCCAAAATTGTCCGCTTCAATCGTCAGCGTGTCGACACTCTCCGCGAGATGGGTGAGCTCACAGGCGAAGACATCGTCGGAGAACTCGTTCAGGCCTTCCGCACCGATTCGGAGACGAGTTTGACCCGGATGACTGCGGCTCTCGATACGGATGACCTCAAAACATTGGAACGAGTTGCACACAGTTACAAATCGACGTGCGCAACACTCGGCGGCGAATACGTGGCCGAATTTTGTCAGATACTCGAAAATCAAGCACGCGACGGGGACGCCGTCAACGGACCGGCCATCATTGAAACGATACTGCGTGAATCAAAAATATTGAATATCGCGCTCGAAGAATATTTGCGTAATGTGTCGGCGCCCGCAGGTTCTTGACCCTGTGTCTCGAATAGAATCTCCCTTCCCAAGGTACGTTACGTCCGTTCGTCCGCCTGGAGCGGGATTTCGACGCGCGTCGGTTGCTGAGAATCGTTGACAGCGCAGCCGGAATCAGGTCCAATCGCCCTCATGGGCTTGGACTCTTTTCGATCGCTGCGTGCCGCATGCGTTGTTTCGACGGTCGCTGTCGCGTTTTCCGCATGTCAAGAACCAACACAAATAACGCTCGAGATCACGACCGACGTCGACTGCATGCTTCGTCCCGAGACTGCGATCGTCGTTGGTAGTGCCAACGCCGAAAGCCCAGATCCAGGCACGGTCACGGAGATGTGCAAAGATGGTCGGATCGGAGCGATCGTCCTTCTGCCGAAAAGCGCCAAAAACGAACGTATCTCGGTGCGTGTCGCCATGGGGATTGGATCCGACTACACGGCCGAAGACTGTCTCAAGGATCCTAGTCTGCAGGACGATGTCGTAAAAGATGCCAAAGGTAATGTCTTGAATGTGGGTTGTATCATTGCCCGCCGCACGTTGAGCTTCATTCCGAGTACGCCGCTGTTCCTTCCTATCAAGATGCGAGGCGAGTGTATTGGCGAACCATGCGACTTGGGGCAAACATGCGTGCGGAGGGGTGAATGCACGTCTGACGTCATCAATAGCGCACAAGAGTGCTCAGAAGGCGACGTGTGCGAATTGCCAGGTGAAACATCTGACGGCGGAACGCCTGATAGTGGCAAAGGAGGCGCCGGGGGAAATGGAAACACGTCATCATCGAGCAGCTCGGGCAAAGGAGGCGCGGGCGGGATCATGATGGACGGAGGCAATGCCGGTGGATTTGCAGGCTCAGGCGGAATGGGTGGAATGGGCACAGGCGGAACAGGCGGCTTTGCTGGTATGGCCGGATCGGGTGGAACAGGCGGACCGAGTGGGCCAGGCAGTTCGAGCACTTCGAGCAGTTCTGGCGGAATGGGCGGAATGGGCGGAACCGGTGCTGCTGGCGGAATGGGCGGAATGGGCGGAATGGGTGGCGTTGGAGGAACACTTATAGACGACGGAGGAATGGGTTCGACTAGTTCGAGCACCTCTAGTGGGTTTCTGATGGACGGGGGAACAACAACAATGGAAGCGGGCGTAACAGGGGACAATTCGGACCTTGCGTCCCAGGATGAAATGCTGATTGCGCCAGGAACGCTCGTCCCTGGTCAGCGGTACACCGGACCCGTGCGGCGCAAGAGGGTGCTCCGAATACCACCGCTTCGCTTGCCATTAAATACTCATCCGCGTAACGTGAAGCCGTGAGCGATTTGCTGATTCCTGCATTTGCTGACGAATTGCCAGGTCGGGGCGCCATTCTCGCGGGCAAGTACGAGGTTATCAGCTTACTTGGCCAGGGCGGCATGGGGGTTGTACTTCAGGCGCGAAATCAGCGCACGGAGCAATTGGTCGCGATCAAGCTGCTCTTGCCTGACGCGCGAAAAATGCCCGACGTAGTGGTTCGTTTCGAACGTGAAGCTCGAGCAGCCGCGCGTATTCAAGGCTCGCATGTCGTGCGGGTGTACGACGTCGACAGTTTGCCCGATGGTAGCCCCATGATGGTCATGGAGTTGCTTCAGGGGTGGGATCTCGGCCAGGAACTTCTGGCGCGTGGTCCATTGCCTTATCCTGAAGCTGTGGAATTCATGCTTCAGGCGTGTGAAGCCATTGGGCACGCTCACCAAATGGGCATCGTGCATCGCGACATCAAGCCAGCCAATTTGTTTTTGTGTCAGGAAGGCTCAAAGCGGCTCCTCAAAGTGGTTGATTTTGGTATTTCGAAGGTCGTTGATCCAAGTGGTCAAACCAATCAAACCGCGACGACGGCGGCATTTGGAACACCGCAATACATGTCGCCCGAGCAAGTTCGTTCCACGAAAAACGTCGATGGTCGGTCGGACATCTGGGCTCTCGGTGTCGTACTTTATGAACTCTTGGGCGGGCGCTCGCCATTTGGGTCCGAAACGTCGACAGGAACATTGGCAGCGATTATCGCCGATACGCCCGAAGACTTGCGCAATCGCCGACCAGACGTCCCTCAAAAACTCGCGGCTGCTGTGTCAAAAGCGCTCGAAAAGCGCGTCGAAGACCGATTTCAAGACGTCGCCGCGTTTGCCGCCGCCATTGCACCGTTCAGCGCGAAAAACGTATCCGCAGCGACGTTGGCGCATGTGGCAATACCTGTCGTGCGCCAGGCGGAGTCGTCGCCAAATGTGACGGAGTCAAATTCGACGAAACGTCTGGCGTTGATTTCTGCCGCGGCTGCGACGGTTGTCGTCGGGATTGGCTTGGCCATTCTGGCTGCAAAAGTCGCCCCGCCCCTTCCAGCACCGACCCTATCGCCCGAATCGGCGAATTCGTCGTCCCCCACCATTACCGTGACTCCGGCTACGGCGTTGTCGACCACGTCGTCGGTAGCCATTGCCGCACCCGCGCCAAACCCCGAAACAGTGCCGGCGATTGCAAATAAATCAGCCGTACCTACGGGCAAACCCACCGAGGCACCTGCACCTGCACTTGCTCCGGAAAAGCCACCTGCACCTGCACCTGCACCTGCACCTGCACCTCACCCGAAACCGGTAGAAGATCCCAAACATCTTTGAGATAGCGTAATGAACGGACATTTTCGACGAGTTGTATTCGTTGCACTGCTACTGGCCGCGGCCAATTCGTGGGTATCGCTGGTTCAAGCGGGCGAACCTAAAAAAGCACCAGCATCAGCGGCTAAGCCAGCGGACGCTCCCGCGATGCCTCCCGCGATGCCTCCCGCAACGCCTCCCGCGGGGCCCGATATGACAATCGTCACACGAGCCAAAGAACGCAAGCTCGAAGGCGATCGCGCAATGGATGCATTGCGTTATGCCGATGCGCTCACGGCGTATAATGAAGCGTATACGCTCAATCCAGAACCTGCGCTTCTTTATAATCTGGGCCGGACGCTCGAAGCTCTCGACAGGCTCCCTGAAGCGATAGAAAAACTCGAATTGTTTCGATCCTCTGCGCCGCTTGAGCTTTTGGCGAAAGTTCCGGGATTGAAGGATCGTACTGCGAACATTCAAAAGCGAATTTCGCAGCTCACGATCAAGGTGAACGTCGAAGGTGCGCGTATTCTGGTCCGCGATGCCGTCGCGGGAAAATCACCTCTGGAAAGGCCACTGGTTCTGAAGGCGGGCAAAGCCAGCGTGCTCATTGAAGCCGACGGATATTTCACCTATCAAACCAATGTGGAATTGCCAGGTGGTGGCGGGTACGTGCTCGATGCGCAAATGGCGAGCAAAGAAAAGGTCGGACGTCTCGTCGTTCGTGCGCCCAAGACAAACGTTTCTGTTTCACTCGATGGTCGTTCGGTGGGACAAGCGCCGCTCGAAACGTTGACGGAACCAGGTTCGCACAAGATTTTGGCGCGCCATCCGAACCATAGCGATTATTCCACGACGGTCATTGTCAAGGCCGGGGAAGAACGCACGGTGATGGTCACGTTGGGTGCTCCGCCCCTGTACAAGCGTTGGTGGTTTTGGCCGACGATTGGTGCTGTCGTTGTTGGAGGCACGGTCGCGACCATTCTGGCAGTGGTGGAAAAAGAGCCAGGTAAGGGAGATATTGCGCCCTTTCAACTGACGCCATCGTTTTACGCAGTATCGCCCGTGATTCGTTTTTGAACACTTGCGCTTGGTGACGAACCCCGTTGCATTTGTGCCTTTGGAGGCTTCCTCATGCATGTCCCGCTCACGCTCGCTGATTTTCTCCACCGTGCCGAATTCGTTCATGGTGATCGGGAAGCGATTCTCGACGAACCGCATCAGCCCGGAGGGAATCTCGGCAGAATCACGTATCGTGCTTTTGCCGATATGGCCCGTAGTTTGGCTTCGGCCCTCGACGAACTCGACGTGCCTGAAAATGCCCGCGTAGCAATTATTTCTCCCAATTCGACGCGTTTTCTTGCGGCGCTTTTTGGGGTGAGCACGTTTGGTCGAATCCTCGTGCCGGTGAATTTTCGCCTCAATAAAGACGAAATTCGCTACATTCTGGAACATTCTGGATCGACTGTCGCGTTATTCGATCCTGAACTCGAATCCATTGCTCGCGAAATTCCCGTCCAACATCATCTCATGTTGGGAAGCGAAACCGATTCGAATCTTTTTTTGCGCAAGGAAACGAAACCGAAATATTCAGTCGACGACGAGAACCGTACGGTTTCGATCAATTATACTTCGGGCACCACGGCTAGGCCCAAAGGCGTGCAGCTTTCTCACCGCAGTTGCTGGCTCAATGCGGTGACGTTTGCTTTGCATGCCGGCGTTTCCGAACGTGACGTTTATTTGCATACGTTGCCGACGTTTCATGCCAATGGATGGGGAATGCCTTATGCGCTCACGGCGCTTGGGGCCCGGCAGATTCTATTACGTAAAATCGATGGGGCCGAGATTCTGCGGCGTATCGAAGCCGAGAAAGTCACGCTTTTTTGCGGCGCTCCGGCTGTCGTCGCGACGGTGCTCGACGCGGCGGTTGCTTTGCGCGCGCAGGGAAAAACCATTCCCGGTGCGGGACGAATGCGGATCATCGTGGCTGGCGCGCCGCCGCCGGTCAAAACCATTGAACGCGTACAAACGGAACTTGGTTGGGAATTTATTCAGATTTACGGATTGACGGAAACGTCGCCGTTCTTGACGATCAATCGCGCGCCTTCCGAATGGGATGATCTCGATGCGACGGTCAACGCCGAAAAACTCGGACGGGCTGGCGTACCAGGTATTGGTGTGCGTATGGCCGTGAGTCCTGGGGGCGAACTTCTCGCGCGATCGAATCACGTTTTTGATGGTTATTACAACCAGCCGGAAGAAACGGCAAAGGCCATTGTCGATGGATGGTTTTACACCGGTGACGGCGGGCTTCTCGACGGACCATATTCGGTCATCACCGATCGCAAAAAAGACGTTATCATTTCGGGCGGGGAAAACGTATCTTCCATCGAGGTCGAGGATTGTCTTTACCAACATCCGGGTATTGCCGAAGCCGCGGTGATTGGTATTCCGCATGAAAAATGGGGCGAAACGGTCATGGCTTTCGTCGTTTTGCGCTCGTCGCATTCCTTGACGCCAAACGACGTCATGCAGCATTGCCGCAGTAAGCTTGCCCATTACAAATGCCCCACCGTGGTTGAAATCGTGGCCAATCTGCCGCGTACGGCCACGGGTAAACTGCAAAAATACAAATTGCGAGAACCGTACTGGGCCGGCAGAAATCGACAAGTGAGCTGACTACGTGCGGGCATCACTAAACGCGCAACGTGAATAGGTTCGGTTCTACGAATGGGGCGACACCAGCGGCAAAGGATGGGTTTTAGTGTTCTGATCTGCTGATACGAAAAAATGCTCGTCCGTGCTTGATCGGAAAGTTGGCACAACTGAGCAGATCATCGGGTTTTGTCCATCCCGTAGGAATCATCGATTCGAAGACGCGACGTGCCGCAGCAAGAGCGTCAAGAAACGATTCAATGACATCGGCGCCCGTACCATAACGAATCGAGCCGGCGTCAATGGGATCGAACGAGAACGCGCATTTCCACGAACCGTCCTCCTTCAGGAATGGCGAATAAAGTAGAAGCGTGACTTCGCGGACGCCGCCATCTTCACCAGGAAAGCCGAGCTTTCGTTTTGCCTGAACCACGAGAGGTTCTCTCATTGCCTCCAAACGTGGAAGTTCAGGGACGGCATGAACCGGCATTTCTTCAATCGAGTCCGGCAATCCCAGATGACCCATTCCTTGCCAATGTCCAGTGTAGGACCATTGCGACTCGAAGTACAGGCGAGCATACTCGAGACTATACGTGAATGCTTGAATCCAGTCCACGCCACGACCCGCCACGTTTCGTGGTTTGATTGGCGGATCGAAATCGAAAACGCAGAGCCAGTCGTATGCATCATGTTCATCATGCTGGACAGGCTCGAAGATCGTCAGGACGACTTCGACTTCATTCCCGTCCTTTTGCCGGCGGTGCAAGGTTCGTGTCGTCAGGATAGCCATACTCAGCCCTAGTAGTCCCCGTCGTCTGTGTTGGGGTTGCTCGGAATTTTCTTCATACACGCCGTATTTTTGTCCGAACACTCTTGGTCACACCTGGCGCGAGCCCCAAGATCTCTCGGATTGCTGCTCTTGCACCAAGCAACACATGCGAGGTAAACGGTTGCGCACTCCTCCCGCCGCCGCTCCTTCTCCTCGTCACTCATCTCCTGACGCTGAAGACCATCCCTTGACAAGGGATCGTTTCACGCGGCGCACCTGGTTCGTCGTGGTGTGCTTGCGCGACGCCCGAAAGCATGCCGAACGTACCGAAAACCAGAACCCCGCACACGCCCAGAAATTTCTTTTGCATGACGTTCCTCCTGACAAACGGCGCGACGTTGCTTGCGCCGCTCGGTAGGTTATCAAGGTCGACGACGGCCGCGCAAATATTTCAAACGGCTTGCACGTGCGCCAGCGTTGCATTGATGTCACTTGATAATCAAATCAAAGATAGAACCCGCGCGTACAGTTGGCCCTTCCAAACCTCGTCAAACCAGTTTCCAATCCACTGGGGCTTCGCCGATTCTTTGCAGCGCTGCGTTCACTCCGGAAAATGGTTTGCACCCAAAGAATCCTTGGTTGGCCGACAGCGGCGACGGATGCGTCGCTTTGATGATCGGATGTTTTTTCGTGTTGATGATCGCCCCTTTTTTTTGAGCCAAGAGGCCAAGCAGCACAAACACCATCGGTTTGTCTCGGCTAGACAACGTGGTGATCACCGCGTCGGTGAACGTTTCCCAACCCTTGCCACGATGCGACCCGGCTTCACCTTCGCGCACCGTCAAAATCGTGTTCAGCAGGAGCACCCCTTGTTTCGCCCAATCCTCCAAACATCCATGCGGAGGCCGAACGAAATCAGCAACATCGGTCGCAGCTTCTTTGAACATGTTGGACAGAGACGCTGGTGTCTTTTGTCCGTGCTTCACGGAAAAACTCAGCCCATGCGCGTGTCCGACCGTCGGATATGGATCTTGACCCAGCCACACCACACGCACCGAATCGAACGGCGTGAGTGCAAAAGCGGTCCACATGTCGGGTTCGGGAGGAAAAACCGTCTGGTTTCGCCGTTCTCCGTCGACAAACGTTTCGAGTTGTCGGAAGTAAGGTTTGGTCGTTTCTTCAGCGATTTTCGGGTGCCAGGTGCGAGGAATGTCGACGTTCATGGTTCTCGAGATGTTTGGCATGTGCGTTTGTTGTTTCGGGGGGCGTCCTCCATGTTGTACCAAAGCGTTTGGAAAGACCACCCTTTCGTTTGTCCGTAGCCTCGTAGCCCTGGATCTTGCGTGGAGACCTTCCCGTCCGGTACGATGACCCGAGCCGCCTCTTCGGCGTCTTTCCGACGGAACCTCGATGGCTTACATCAAAGAATTACTCGAGCACTTGGTTCGTCCTGGTGTAACCGAGTTGGCACTCGCAACCGCTCGAAATCCTTGCGTAAAGTTGAATGGAGCGTACGAGATTATCGATCGCACCATCTTGTCGACCGATGAAATTCTCATGATGCTCATGGTCGCCGGCGGTGCGCGACACGTCGACTTGCTCGGTCCAAAGTCGACCACGTGGGGAGTTCAAGTCAACGGTATTGGTGCGATCGCTGTTGCGGCGCTGCTCGTCAAGGGCAGCGTGCAAGCTCGTTTTTCGCTGATGAACGCCGAAACTGCGCAAAACGCCGGTCTTGCATCCGTGCCTCCACCGGCGGATGCGTCGCCAACGCCCGGGTTTGTCGTGCCAACTGGTCCCCTTGGGCTGCGGATTGAAGTCACGTCTCCGAAAAATAGCGTCGCGATTTTGGATGCATCGGACGAACCGTTCGACGTTGATCTGGCGACAGGTGAGAACCTGTCGAGCGTTTCGCCATCCGCCGATGCGGGTCCGAGTTCTGCACCGCCCGCGCCTTCGTCGTCGCCGCCGATGTTGGATCTTGGAGGTCCAATGTTCGAGCTCGATCTGGATCGGGTTGCGCCTCCAGCGCGTGGTTCGGCGCCCGGAGCATCCGCGCCTCCGATAGCCATTGGTTTGTCCAC